>CAMYJV010000113.1 GCA_947258805.1 uncultured Gammaproteobacteria bacterium
AGTGCACGTTGCAAATAATACGGCTTTCGCCGAAGGCCCTCTCCCAGGCGGGGATCGCTTAATTTTACGATGAGAAATAGCACTAGGGCGACAAATACCGTGTAAAGCGAAACAAGCACAACAAGCGGACCCTGGGGTCGATAGACTCCAAAGCATGCCATGGTAACCAAAAAGCCGAAGATGATAACGTATATATAAACAGATGGTTTCGCCAGTGCGGCATCCAGGCGGATAAACCGGTGGTTGGAAAGCGCGTCGATGTCGGCCATGATAAGAGACCACAGTCTCTCTTGATTTGAAGTAGCTGGCTCCAAATTCATCAGAGCCTCATTGAGCTGCCTTCTTAAAACCCCAGTGCGTTGACCGAGTTTGTCGTTGGCCAGTGCCGGCCAGTCATCGGCGATCACTGCTTGTGTATACTCGACCAGAATGGTTCGAATTTCTCTGGTTCTCTCAATGTCAAACACCATTTTTGTTCAGAGAATCTGGTTTCCCCGCTTGCGCTTCGCTTCAGACGGGATCGTAAATAGGTTCCAGGTTTCAGGTGTCAGTAAAGGTAGACATAATCGAATATCCTGAACACCGACACCTGAAACCTGACACCCAAAAAGAGGAATAAAAATAGGATAAACGTTTCGGCTCCCCATTATAAGTATTTTCATCATAATTGTCTTCACTTATAAGCTACTACTTCTTGAAATCAGTAGATCTTAGTCCTGACCACGCTTTTAAGTCAGACGGTATTCAGATTCAAATTGCCCCTTTTTATTGATCAGGGGTAATCTTTGTGATCTTGGTGCCTTGGAGTCCGAGTCCTAACATCAAACCTTCCTGGTCGAAAAAGAACGCATATACATCATCCTTGGCGGAAGTGGTTGTGAGCGCGCTTGCCAAACCTTTGTCTACCACAACAACGGATGGACCGGTACCAATTTCCCATCCTGAGCTGTTTTGCAAGTATTCGACAGCAGCGTCAGATAGAAAAATTAGCGCATAGCCAAAAGACTGAGCACCGGCCTGCAGGCCATATGAGGCTGCTACGGTTCTATAGTATCCAACCGTCTTTCCTTTCACACGCATAGCCCCCTCGCCATATTGACCGCCGACAATCAGGCCCGCTTTGAGAACATCCGGGAATACCAGTACACCCTTGGCGTTTTTAGACAATTCTTCGGCCTTGGGAGTCTTATCATAAAGCATCTGCAAAGCAGCATCGACTTGGCGGTCGATTTCAGCAGCAGTATCTGCTTTTACCTGTTGAATTCCAATAGCCAGCACAACAATTGTCGATAGTGTTAATACTGTAAATCTTTTTAGAGAGATAGATTTCATATTTCCTCCCTCCTAATTTTTACAAGTTTCCAGTAATTTTCTGTTGGCTTTATTATTACCTCGGCGGTGTATGTGTTACACCGATTTCTGTGCCAGGCGGCGACACACAACCATATCGCCTTCATCAAGCCCCATCGCAACGGCTTCGCGACTGAGAATCTGCTCGCGAATAAGTTGATTGACTTGGCCTCTTAGATCCTGGACAGTGGGCCCGCGTCCCATCCGTTTAGTAAATAGGGTGCGCATCCACTCGATATCAGCTGAAGATACCTCCACCAGATAGGGATTGTCGACAGCTGTTTCCGGTTTTTGATCTAGCGCAGCATGAAGTCCAAAAACAGCCAGACCCATGGCCACGGCTTCGCGGTAATACACCTCGTCACGGACATAGCTATCAATCAGCCCGGTCAGCTCCTCATTGGTCGGCGGCCGCATCCAGGTTCGAGAAAATCGGGCCTCCATCTGCTCCACCTGACCGGGGGTAACGACAATTTGATTCGCTTTGCCACCCGCCGGTCCATTGGTTAAGTCATAGAGCAGGAAGAGCCCGGCGCCGATCAGCAGAAAATGCACCAGCGGCTCACGGAGTAAACTGTTTATCTTTTTCATCAGTGTACTATCCATTTGGTCACCCGTGGTCAGTTATGCGTATGCTCGGAAATCTTCTTGAGCGCGTCACCCACACTGAAGCTCGCCGGTAGGCCGCGCGGCGGGAAGTCCTTGAACGACTTCACGAATTCGCCGACGAAACCCTGTGCCGGCACGAAGAGGTACGCGCGCCGGAACATCCATTCTTCATAATTCCAGCTGTTAGGAACCCGCACAGCGTGCTCGAAGGGGTCCTGGCGCAGGTTGACGATACGCGGTGCGCGATGCGCCTTGTACATGCAATCCCAGACAGAGAAACCGGTGCACTCCTGGGTCAGGAACTGGATCTTCCAAGGACCGTAGCGGAAAGCGGCATAGTCGCCGTCGTCAGTGACGTAATGGAACTCCTTGCGAACGCCGGGGCCTTCGCCCTTGAGCAAGGCCGTCTGGTCGTAGCCGTCCAGGTGGACCTTGTAGGTCTTGTCGCCGGCCTTGTGGCCCTTCAGGAGATTTTCCTTGATGCCGGGCTCGCCTGCCGCGGCCATGAGGGTCGGCACCCAGTCGTTGTGAGCGAAGATGTCGTTGATGACGGTGCCCGGCTTTACGACGCCCGGCCATTTGATGATGGCCGGTACGCGCACGCCCGCCTCCCAAGTTGTGGCCTTCTCGCCCTGAAACGGCGACGTCGCCCCGTCGGGCCAGCTGAACTTCATGGCGCCGTTGTCGGAGGTGAGAATGACGATGGTGTTGTCGGCGACACCGAGATCATCGAGCTTCTTCCTCAGGGCCCCGACGGTGTCGTCAAACTCGGTCATCGCCGCACCCATCAGGCCCTTCTCGGGGACCATCGCGGCGTATTTCGGCCGCAGGTGCGTGAAGGTGTGGGTGCGGGTGGTGTTGTGCCAGACGAAGAAGGGCTTGCCGTCCTTGACGGCCCGCTCCATGAAGTCGAGGGACTGCTCGAGCGTCTCGTCGTCGTAGGTCTTCATGCGCTCGATGGTCATCTTGCCCAGGTCCTTGATCCTCTGCTTGCCGACGACGCCGAAACGCAGATCCTCGGTCTTGTCGACCTTGTCGGTGGCCCAGGTGTAGATGACGTTGCGGGGCCCGAAGTTCTCGAAGAAGTTGGGGTCCTTCGGGTAGTCGACATTCTCCGGTTCCTCCAGCGCGTTGAGATGGTAGAGCACACCGGCATACTCGTCGAAGCCGTGCACGGTAGGCAGGAACTCGTTGCGGTCGCCCAGATGATTCTTGCCGAACTGGCCGGAGGTGTAGCCCAGGGGCTTCAACAGTTGCGCGAGGGTCGGATCCTTGTCGCTGATGCCTTGCTTGGCGCCGGGCATGCCGACCTTGGTCAGGCCGACGCGGAACGGGCTCTGACCGGTAATGAAGGCGGAACGGCCGGCCGTACAGCTCTGCTCGCCGTAGTAGTCGGTGAACATGGCGCCGGCTTTTGCCAGCTGGTCGATGTTCGGCGTTTTGTACCCCATCAGGCCGTGGCTGTAGGCGCTGATGTTCGTGATGCCGATGTCATCGCCCATGATCACCAGAATGTTGGGTTTGTCAGCTGCGTACGCTGTGCCGGCGGACACACAGAGCCCACACAGGAGCAGCGTCAAAATGAAGGTCGTTTTTCTCATCACGTCTATGCTATCCACCGCTATTCTCCTCACTGCATTGCTCATCATGAAATGCGGGGACAGTTTACTCAATTGTGAGAACCAGGCCGCGACGGCATTCCCTGCGACCAATTAAGTAAACTGTCCCCGAATTGTTGGCCCGTACGAGGCCAATATTGCTAACCGGCGATGCCCCGCGTGCACCACGGTTTGACGCCATCAATTTGCCTCATTGGCCCTCATCGCCATTTTGCATAGACGGAGAAAATAAACAGGCTGACATTGCTGTATCTGCCGTTGACCTCGCCGCCGATGCCGGCCGCATCTTCAATCGGGAGATTGCCCTCGTACAGCCACGTCAGACCGCCGCCCAGGGTCAGGCCTTCGCTGCGTTTATGCTTGAAGCCGACGGCGTAGCGGTAGAGGGTGCCCAGGGGAATAGGAATGGGACGGGTCCGGGTCGATGACATGGAGGTGTCGAGACTGATGCCCGCGGTCAGCTGGGTCCGGGGCCGCCACTGGTACTCGGCGCCGACACCGAAGTGCCAGGTGTCGCGGAAATCCGCATTGACCGTGGTGCCGGGGATACCGTTGTCGTCGATATCCACCTGGACCCGGCCGAACTGGGAGATCTCGTCCCAACCGACGCTGCCGAGCAGATTGAGCTTGTCGTTCCAGCGGTGGTGGATGCCGGCGGAGATGGTCTGGGGCATGGTCACGCCCAGGTCCAGATCGGTGTCGGGGTCACCCAGCGCGTTACCCAGTGGATCGCGCCAGGACGTATTCGGATCGTCCTCGAAGTCCAGGTCGGTCTCGGTGAGGTAGCGGATACCGATCCGCGTGTGCTCCCAGGGACTCAGCATGATGCCGAAATTTCCCTGCACCGCGAAGTCCGTGTCCGAAATGCGTACCTTGCCGTCTGGAAATCCGGGCGTCAGCGCCTCCTGACGGAGCTTTTCGGACATGTAGCCAAGGGTCAGCGCGGCACCCGCGCCGACGCTGAGCCAGTCGTTCACCCGGTAGGCGACGGTAGGCTGTACCTGGGGCGCGAGCAACGCGACATTGACCGAGTTACTCCGGCCCACCCAGTCGCCGGGCCAGTCGACGGCGAGACCGAAATAGTTGTGCGCGCTCACGCCCACGGCCCATTTCTCATTCAGTGGCCGCACGTAGGACACCGATCCCGCCGGGACCACCCGTTTGTTGACGGACCGGCTCGGGCCCGTGGCGGTATTGCGACTGTCTGTCTGGAAGCCGGCGTCGATATAGACGCCCACAGCACCGGCCAGCCATTCTGACTGGTCGAATCGCATCATGCCTGCCGGATTGGTGAAGACCGTGCCCGCATCATTGGCCCGCGCGGCGAGCCCGACACCTCCATAACTGCTCTCGGAGGCGTTACTCATTTCGTAGAAGTAGAGCGCGCCGGCATGAGCGGTCTGTGGCGGGTCGGCGGCCATGATCGCCGCGAAGACCAATACGCTGTGCGCCAGGTTGCGGAATTTCATTCCTATCGAACCTCTTGACTCATCGATGCGTCACCGGCGAAACGGTGCCTGGTGAAATAGCGCGTCCAGACCAGTTCCGGGCGGTGACGCCGCCCGTTTCGTGGCCTCCAAACCCGGTGCGCGGTGCCCCGCATTCA
The DNA here is from genome assembly GCA_947258805.1 of uncultured Gammaproteobacteria bacterium. The sequence goes on from CAMYJV010000113.1 coordinate 5,185, forward strand.
GGCTTCTCCCTATTTTTTGAGGGTGACCTTCCCCCCCTTCCCCACGAGGTTTAGCTCCACGTCCTGGCCTTGGGAAATCACATGAGCTAACACGCCGTTTTCGTTTTTTGTCCAGAGTCCGGTGAGCCCTCCTCCCGCTTCGATTTCGGCCTTCACCGGCTGATAAGTCCCTTCGAAATCCTCTAACTTCTCCAGGTTATAGACCCTGCCTTCCAGGTCCACAGGGAACTTGTCAACGCCCCTCACGGTCATGTTTTCGATGGTGAACGGGTACTGCCAACCCTGGAATATCAGGTTGCCCTCGCCCGATCCACCGGCCTCGATTTGCAGGATCTGATTTACCCTGATGGTGAATGTTCCGGATTCCGTGAGGCCATCCGGCGTCGGCGTGGAGGGTGTCGAACTGCATCCGGCCAGCAGCGCGACCAGCAGTATGACGGGCAAAGTGCTTCGCAAATCTCTCATCTTGATCACCATCATTATCTAGCGCGGGAACAACCAGCCGATCTGGAACTTGACCGTCCATTCCGCCGTGGGCCGGTCGTTTTCATACGGGTTGTAGTAAACACCGCCGAAGATCTGCATGGGCTGTTTCTTCACCGGGAAGACCCGACCGAGTACGGCGCCGAGGTTGAGCGTCCAGTCTTCCGATTCCCAGTCGTAGTTTTGCGGTGTGTCGGGCAGGGACACGTACCAACCCTTGTCGAAGTGCTGGGTCAGGATGGGCTGGATAAACGTCGTGCTGACATCGGCCGCGTCCGAGCGGATGTCGTAGACATCCCATTGGTGAAACACCAGGGCGCCCACCTGCATGCCCTTTCGGGGTGAGACCATGACCACCCCGGCAGGCCCGGCCTGCCAGGAGCCCGATCCCGTGAACTCGTCACTGCCCCCGGTGGGGATGTTCAGCGCCGGGCCGACGCCCCACACGGTATTTTTCGGGGCCTTATTGGGCACCGCGAAACCGAGGAAGCTGGTATCACCCATGCCGTGTTTGCGGCCGACGCCGTCGAGCTCCGGGGTGGAGACATAGGGCGCTGTAACTCGGGTCACGATCCCCTTCAGGCTGTCAAAATTGTCTGCGATGGAAGGAAGGGGCACGACGGTCTGGACAATCATCGCATTGCCCCAGGAGCCCGCGTTGTAGCTGCTGGCCGTGTACTGGTTCTGCAGACGGAACTGGACCAGGTTCGATACCGGGTTGGTGGCCGCCTCACCCAGGTCGTCGCTGGCGGCGGGCCCGGAAGCGAGCAGCGCAAGCAGGCCTGCGGCAGCTACCAGCCGTATTGTCGCGTGATTCATGTCAGATGCTTCCTGTATTGTCGTGGGATTTGCGCTAGCTCGCCTCGGGCGTGTACCAGATGGGCGACGACCAGGCGCGTTCCTGGATGGTCAGCGGGACACCCTCGGGGATAGGCAGACCGCTCCTCACCGAGTCATACGTCGACCAGCGTGGCGTCGGTATCTCCAGCACGCGGACATAGTAGGCCGCCGGGTCCGTGGCCACGAAATCCGGATCGGTCCACACCGCACTCAACTGAGTGTCGCCGATGTCATTGGTGTACGTCGCCGTCTTTACGTCGACGGTGTTGCCGACCGGTGGCAGCTTGCCGCTCTTCGGATCGGGAGTGCGGCCGTCTGACCAGGTGAGGTCGTAGACCTTCTCCATCGGCAGACCATTGGCCGGGTTTGGCCAGACCTTGATGATCTGGATGCGATCCAGGTTGCCGCTCTCGGGGTCCTTCATGGCCCAGACGGCAAAGGTCGGCGCCTTGCCGTCCATCTTCGGCAGATCCTGACCCATGGGCACGCCGGCAGCATAGGCCTTCTTCACGAAGTTCTTGTCGCCGGTGATCCCCGCCGGCAAGTCCCAGCCGCCGAAGAAACGCAGGCGGATCATGGTGCCGGAGGTGCCGTAGGCCTCCTTCGACACCATCCCGTTCCAGATGCCCTCGCGGGTGTTCTCCTCGGCCCAGACGGCCGTGGTTCCCGCCGAGCCGAGCATCGCGGTCACGCCGCCGCTCAGACCGGGCGTCGGGTTCAGACGCTTCTTTGGCGTGTCATCGATAAATCCGTGCCCACCGTTGTAGCCGAACTCTTCGTTACCCTGATAGCCCGAGTGGAAATCCGCACCGGCCACGACGCCCATCTTGTAAGGGTTGGATCCCAGGTTCTTCTCGAGGTACATGCCCGTCGCCAGGCCCTGGCGGAAGAAGGCGCCACGGCTCTTGTCAGCCTGGATCGGCAAATTGATCAGGTTGTCGAAAAGCTCGAAGCTCGCGAACTCATCGTTAGGTGACAGGGCCGGATGGGCATCGGACTGGCCCTTGGTCTGCGATATCTCGAACAGCGGTTCGTTGGCGGCTTGTCGGCGTGCATAGCGAGCACCCATTGGCCCGCCCTGGAACTCATTCTCCGAGAACATCCAGCCGTTGGAGACGTTGGAGTTGTGGGGGATGGCAAACACGTCGATCCCCTGCTGCCGCAGACCTTCCAGGTGCGTCCACAGGTCCTCTGGGTAGACCGAGTCGAAGGCCGAGTAGGTAAAGGCCGCCGCCTTGTCCTTGAAGAACACGTTGCGGTGCATGTTCGCCCCCCTCGGAATCGAGGTCCATTCGTAAGCATAGAGGGTCGTGAACTTGCCGGGCTCATAGTGCTTGTCGGCCGCCTCGATGAACGTCTGCCACATGGAGGTGCGCAGCTCGGGTGTCGCGTACTCCGGGATGGGCTTATTGGCGAACAGGCTCGCGAGCAACTGTTTGAAGAAGGGGCCACCGGCCTTTGGGTCGGTCTGCCCTTTCACGATTCCTCTGGCGAAATCGGAATCGGCCAGCGGGCTCTTCGGGTTGCTGAACTCTTTCAGCACCCCGAAATACTCAGCGTGGTCGGTGATCGCGACGAAATCATAGGGCGTACGCTTCTTCATGCGTTCGCCGGTGGTCGAGAGCTTGACCTCTTTACCCTTCGCGTACTCGTAAGCCTGGTCCCAGGTCTGGTTGACCCCGATGGTGAAGGCGTCGAACGAGTTCCGCGTATGCATGTGTTCCTCGCCGAAGTAGACGTTCTTCAGCGGATTCGGCTTCTTCGAGTCCCGGCCCGGCTCCCCGACGGATTCCGACAGCGCCTGACCCATTGAAATCATTAGCGCGATAACTGCAAGGAATGCGAATCTCATGGTCCCCTCCCGGTTCAAATAGCCCTCAGGCGATGCCTGCCAGCATTCTGGCTGCAGATCCTGATCAACACATCAGACTATTGCGGCGCAACAAGGCCTGTGTCCAGCCAATTCAGTCCGCAAAGCGTGCCAGATCGTACTTTTGATCCCCGATCGCCGCTAGCAACGAAAAAACACCTGAACTAGTGAAATGGGGTCGGACCAAGCCAAGTGATTAGATTACCGAAGATTTCGTTCCCAGATTGGCGTGATTTCGACCTTAAACGCGGGTTTTTCACTAGTTATCTTGGTCCGACCCAGATATGGTGATTGCTGTTGCCAGGAGTTTCAGGAAGTTAGTGCAGGTCGACGTCGTTACCGGATGGGTGGGTGTCCAAAGTATTCCTTTCTATCGATACCGTCTGTCGTCGCGGAACGACATGGTGACGTTTCTCCTCAAACCTCGAGGCACTCAGAATACCAACTGGAGCCTGCCGGTAAGCACGGTCGTGGCGTCGGAATCGGGCTTGGATTTCCCAACCCACTGGGCGTTGAAGGAAAACTTCAGCGCTGGCGTGATGGCAACATTGTAGAAGGCCTCGAGACCCTCGCCGTCTTCGAAGTCGGAGGTGTCAAAACGATCCACGGACAGCCCGTTGTAGAAGTAACCGACACCGAACACATCGTTGGGCCGCTTCGGAATCACGCCGCGGCCGCCGAGCCCGACGGTGACGCTGGTTTTCCATGGATTGGTTTTATCGTCAGCGCGGGTGATACGGCCGAAGATTCCCCAGCCCTGGAGATCCGGCACACGGTTGGTCAGGTTGAGCGGACCGCCTTGGGCTCCGTCCGCAGACAGGTACTGGAAGAATGAACTGATCACCAGCCAGGACTTGGACTCGTCTGATCCCACCAGGCCTTCGCCTGGCACCGGAATAAGGCTTTGAAGGTCGGTGAAGTCGAAGTCGAAAAAATACAGAAATGTCCCACTCACGCCGCCCGGCAGTCCGCCCAGGTTGTATTGATAGGTGGCAGCGGTGGCGGAGATGCCGCCCTTGTCATTCAGGTCTTCGAAACAGTCCGATCGCACACACTCGGTCCCGCTGATCAGCAGGCTGGAGATGCTCAGCTTAGGGCTGGGCAGGTAGACCACCCCGGCGCCGATGGTAGAGGCCGGGACCAGCAGGAGTCCTGTGCCGTAGTTCATGCTCCAGTTGTTGAAACCCGTGCGACCACGACCGCTTGCGAATTCGTTCTGGTCGCCGTCGGCAAACATGTCCAGCTTCCCCACGAGCACGCCAAAGTGTGGGGTAAACATCTTGAGAAGTGACAGCTGCGTCAGGGCAATGTCATAACCGTCGTCGAATTCCGTGTAGTTCGTTGGGGTCGTGGCAGCCGTGTTGATGGGCACAATCTGCCCGGTATTCAGGATGCCGCTGTCACCATAACGGCTCTCTGCACGCACCTGCAGCTCCGCCAGGTTGAGAATACCCGCGCGCATCAAATCCAATTTTATGTTGTAGGTAAAATTGCCGCCGACCTCGTTGGAGTCCGACGTTCCGCCGTCTACTGCATTGTCGATCCAGTGCACCCAGTCCACGTCGGCCTGGATGCCCTTGCCCGCCCAATCGGTGCGCAGACCGCCCCAGTCGCCGGTGAGGTTGCCGCGGCTCCAGATGTCATCCCCGTAGGCTGGAATCGGGACAATCCCCTGTGGTTCTGCCGCATTCTCCTCCGCGGCAAATGCCGGGACTGCGCACGAAAGCCCGAACGCCAGGATCGCAAAGCGGTACCTCATCCGCGAAAACAGGCTCATGCTAGTCATATCCATATTCCTTCTACTCTATCTCAACAGTTTCGAAAAGCTCCGGCAGAAGCCGTTTGAGGTGCTGGTCGATCTCGAACGCCCGGGGCTGGTAATGGTAGGCCCGGCGCGGCATGAGACGGTCGTTAACCCAGTGCTTCGACCAACCGGCGGTAGTGCGCACACAGGCCTCGACAAAGTCGATGCGCTTGTCGGCCACACGGGTCTGAAGCTCGAGGCAGCCCGTGATGAAGATGTCGACGTAGGACTGCACGATCGGGTACCGGGCATCGGGCGCTGCCAGCGTATCCGGCTTGTTGACGTAGATCCAGATCTGGCTGGGCGAGGGCAGGGTCGAGGCGTCCAGCATTTTAATGGTACCGGGCGGGACGGCCGCCCGGCAGTAGTCGATTTCCCGCGCGTCGGAACTGAGCTTTCCGTCCTTCAGAAAGTCCCGGTAGAGGGCCGCCGCCATCCGGGCAGACCGCGACGGTTGCACGCCCAGGTACGTCGTCGGGTAGACCCCGTGCGTGTTCCAGGCGCGCTGGAAGCCCGTTACCATCACCGGCAGGTTGATACCGGCATCGGGCTGCGTCGACAGTTTCGAGGCCTCCTGCAACAGGCTGCCGTAGCCGACGATATACTGGGGCAGGTCGGGATCGACCGGGGGGTGGCAGTCATTGGCACCCGCGCTTTCAACTAAGGACAGGTAAAGCAAGAGTCCAGCGGCGCGCGCGCCCTGTCGCGCCAGGGCGGCAATCATTGGGCACTCTCCTGATTTCTTGCCAGAATCCGGTTGCCATGATAGCGCTGCAGCAGGCCCTCGGCGGCGAACGCGATCACGAGGAAGGACAGGAATATCGAGAAAGAAGCCGGTGAATTCCGGTATGTGTACACCACCCACACCAGAATCGCGAGCACGCAGGCGACAATACTCATCAGGATCACCAGGCGGTGCCAGCCCGTGTCCTGCAACAGCCGCCACGCGCCGGTGTTGACCAGCGTATACACCACCAGCGAGGTCGCGCTGCCGAGGGAGGCCACCGTCGTCAGGTCCAGGAAGTTGACCATCAACAAGGCCAGCACGGCAGAGATCGTGAGACCGCGCGTGCTCGCCTTGATCTCTTTCTTGAACCGCGAGGGCATCTGGCCGTGCTCCGCCAGCGTGAAGGTGATGCTGGTCACGCCGAACAGGCCGCCGTTCAGGCAGGTTACGGTGGAGAGGACGGCGCTGACCAGGAGTACGTAATAGCCGACCTGGCCAAAATTCTCGCGTGCCGCCACGGCGAGCAGCGCCGCACCACTGGATGTCAACTCTGCTTCACCTACCGAGGATGTTATGGCCAGGGCCATCGCCACATAGAGCACCAACACGATCCCGATCGCGCCGTACATCGCCCGCGGCAGGTCACGGGCGGGATTCTCCATGTCCTCGGCCGCATTACTGACCACCGCAAAACCCGTGAAGGCGAAGAACGTGAGGGCGAGGCTGCCGAGTATCGGTGTCGCCTCCGGCCAGGTTCCGCTGGAGAGCCGGACCGGGTCAGCGTGCATCGAAAGTCCGACTGTGAAAGCGGCCAGCAGCGCCAGGTTGGCGAGGACGATCACCCGCTGGGCCATGCTGACGAGTTTGGAGCCCACCAGGTTCAACGCCGCCAGGGCGACGATCAGGCCAGACCCCAGCACCCGCTCCCAGAAGATCGGGTCCCCATCGCCAAGGCCCACGAGTTTCGCCGCGAATTTGCCGAATGCGAGCGAGATCATCGCCATGCCGATCAACTGCGCAATGTAAAAAAGAATGGAACAGCCGCCTGAAAAGCGACCGGTGCCATAGGCTCTGCCGAGGTACTCCACCACCCCACCGCGGGTGGGGTAACGGATGCCGAGATGCACGAATGAGTGCCCGGTCAGCAGCGCGATGATCCCCGCCACCAAAAACGACAGCCAGACGGCCGAACCCGCTTTGCTGGCCGCCACGCCCATCAGCGCGAAGATGCCCGCGCCGACCATGGAGCCGATGCCGAGCGCAATCGCGCCGCGGGTACTGATTTTCCTGTTATCGCCCGTTGGCACGGCCAATCACCTTGAGTACATCGCTGGGCAACACACTGCGGTGATGCCGTTCTCCGATAAAGCGGCGGCTCCGGTCACGCTGGACGGAGCCGCCAGATTAGCACTCAGACTGGCCGTTGCTACAGCCCCGCCGGCCAGCGCAGCGGCTTCGTGGTGAACGGTGCGATAGGCGCAGGGCGCTTGGTCAGACCGTTTTGCTCCAACCGCCACAAGAACTGGTCGAAGCGGTCGCCGCCGAAAAAGGGCTCATCCTGGCCGTCGATAATAAACGTTGGTACACCGCCGTGGCCGGTGCGACTTCCTCGGGATTCTTCCGGATGTACTTGATCGCCTTGTCATAATCGAGACCGTCGATCCGGTTGAAATACTCCTTCACATAATTAGGCCAGTGACCCTTGGCATAATCTTCAGCGGCTTCCGGGTTATTTGGATGAACGACGCCGCTCCAGATCAGGTAGGAAATCTGGTTGACGAAATCGAGGGCTTTATCCTGCAGGAACGCGTAGCAGGCCAGGCGTGTGACCCAGAATATATAGGGCTGTTTTTCGGGCGGATGGGTGAACAGCCAGTTATCCGGACCGGGCACCTTGTCGCCCGGGTTCCAGACCTGGAAGACCGGATCGGGCACCGGGAAATTGAACGGAACCCCGAGGTACTGGCCCTGGCGCCGGGTATCCCACATTGTATCGGGAATCTTGTAAGCGAGGCCGAACAGGCCACCGGCCTTGCCTTTACCGCCCTTGGTCGAGCGCACGGCCACCGGCAGGATGGGTCGAACGTTGAGTTTGACATTATAGTTGGAGTTCAGCCACACGAGCCGGTTCAGCGCCAGG
>CAMYJV010000114.1 GCA_947258805.1 uncultured Gammaproteobacteria bacterium
GCCAGCGGCAGCACGCCCCTGGCGCCGATGAGGAAACCGATGACGGAGTAGACGGCCATCTCCAGAAACACCGTGATGCCAATGGGAACTCCGATCTTAAGTATCGACGCTATCTCCTTGATATCTGGAAGGTCGAAGCGCTCGGTGAGCCGGGTCGCCTTGAAGTAGGGCAGGCGCAGCAGGAAGCTGATCAGGATCAGCTCGAACCACCAGACGGCAGCGGTGGCCCAGCCGCAGCCTTCGCCGCCCAGTTCCGGCAGTCCGAACTTGCCGTAGATCAGCACCCAGTTCAGGAACGCGTTCAGCCCCAGCGCGGCGGCAACGATCAGCATCGGCGGCAGGGTCTGGCCCAGGCCCTCGGACGTGTAGCGCAAGGTGACGTAAAGAAAGACCGCGGGCATGCCCCAGGCCGTCGCCGCCAGGTAGCGGTTGGCGATGTCCGCGGCGGTCGGATCGATGCCTGCGAGCACGAAGATGGGCTCGGCGTTGAGAATGACCAGAATGCTCAGCGCGGAAGCGAAGACGGCGATCCACAGGCCCTGGCGGACCACGGCGCCGGACTCACGCTTTCGGCCCGCGCCATGCAACTGCGCCACGATGGGCGTCAGCGCCATGTTCAGCCCTGTCATCAGCATGAAGACCGGCCACAGAACGTTGCCACCCAGGGCTACCCCTGCGAGATCTAGGGATCCGTAGTGGCCGGCCATGGCGGTATCCACGAAGCCCATGCCCATGATGAAGAACTGGGTCGCGATCATGGGCCCGCCCAGGCGCAGGAGGTCCCGGCACTGGGACAGAAAGCTCTTCAGTTATCCTCCTGAGACAGGGTGTCGGCAATGCTTTGTGCCGTTTGCTCCATGTTGGTGAGGTGAATGCTGGATTTGTTCAGGTCGTAGCTGGTGAGGTTCACCGCCCGCAGCAGGAACCGCTCGGTGGTGCCGTCCTCCGCCGTGTCGACGTCGATGATGTTGATGCAGCAGTTATCCTGCTCGATGCTCATCGTCCCCTGCCAGGGCAGGTTCATCATGTGGTTGAAGAGCATCCGGTTCACCGCGCCGTGCAGCACCAGCAGCAGCGTGCGCCAGCTGTGGTCGGCCAGGATGGCTTCGAACGCGGGTACCACCCGGGCCGCGAAATCGACGAAACGCTCGCCGCCCAGAAAGGTGGCCTCGGGGTGGTCCGCGCCGGCCCAGGGGTTTGCCACGTGGGCCAGCCAGGCGGCGGTATCGTCGACGGGAAAATCCCGTCCGCCGCCCTTGATCTCTTCCAGCGCGGGGACGATCTCCAGATCCGGTTCGTCCCGGTAGGCGAGCACCAGAGTCGCCGTTTCGACGGTGCGCGGCAGCCCCGAGCAGACGGCTCTGTCCAGCGGTACGCTGGCCAGAACGGCCGCCTGCTTGCGGGCCTGGATCTGGCCCTGCGGGGTCAGCCCGACCATGCGGGGGTTATCCGTTATGCTGCCGTCCGGCTTGACGTAGGCGGCTTCGCCGTGGCGCATCAGGTAGATGCGTCGGCGGTTCGGTTCCTTGAACGCGTTGATGATGGGGCTCCTCGGGTTATCCGGCTCAGTCGAGCGGTGGCAGGTCGGGATATTCCGGTTCCCGGCCCTCGGCGCGGGCTTTGAAATAGTTGGCCATCTCTTCCCCCTGGCTTACCGCGCCCATCCAGGCCAGCTGGTAGTTGAGGGTGTCGGGCACGCTGTGGTCGCGCCCGTACTGCAGCAGGTGCTTGGTGCTGGTAATGGCCAGCGGAGATTTCCTGGCGATTTCACCCGCGATGTCCAGCACCGATTCGAGCATCGTGCCCTGGTCCGGATAAACGGCGTTCACCAGACCCGCGGCACGAGCCTCTTCCGCGGGCATGCGCCGACCGGTGTAGGCCAGCTCGCGCATGAGGCCTTCGGGTATCAGCTTTGGCAGGCGCTGCAGCGTTCCCACGTCGGCGGCCAGGCCGATGTTGATCTCCTGGATGCAGAAAAAGGCTTCCGCTGTGCAGTAGCGGGCGTCGCAGGTAGCCACCAGATCGACGCCGCCGCCCACGCAGCCGCCCTGAACCGCCGCCAGCACGGGCATGCGCACGGTTTCCAGCCGGGTGAATACGCCCTGCAGCCGATTCAGATTACGCCGCGCCATCTCACCTGTACGGCCGCGATCCCAGGTCTGCTGCCGCGGGGCGGTGAACGCGGAGACGTCCATGCCGGCGGTGAAATGCTTGCCGGTGGAGGAGATCACCAGCGCCCGAACGTCGCCGCGCCGGTCCAGGCTGTCCAGGGCGTCTGGAAACTCTTCCCAGAACGCCGGCGGCATGCGGTTGTACTCGTCGGGTTGGCTGAGAACCAGATGACCGACTTTGTCCTGAACGTCGACGGTAAGGCGGGTGTAACTCATGGTGAAGGCTCCGACAGTTTAGCTGAGTAGATTGGTTGGCCCGGGTTGACCGGTCAGCCGACGAACATGCCCCCGTTGGGATACAGGGTGGCGCCGGTGGTGTAGCTGGATTCCTCGCAGGCCAGGTACAGGGCGGTGTTGGCCATCTCGCGCACGGTGCCCAGCCGGCCCATTGGGGTCATTTCGATCATCATCTGCTGGCCTTCGGGGTCGGCTCTCATGGCGGCGGTCATGGGCGTCTCCACGAACCCCGGGCCGATGGCGTTGACCCTTATGTCATGAGCGATCAGCTCCATGGCCAGCACCTGTGTGAGCATGGCAACGCCCGCTTTGGAGACGCAGTAGTCGGCGGCGCCGGGCAGCGAGATTCGCGCCGCCGAGGATGCCAGGTTCACCAGGGTTCCCGGATGGCCGCCGGCGATCATGCGTCGCGCGATGGAACGATTGGTCAGCATCACGCCGGTGAGGTTCACATCCAGCACCTTCTGCCAGTCCTCCAGGTTCAGGTTCACCAGCTGACGGGATTCGTCATCGGCATTCCGCTCCTGAGCGACGCCGCTGACGTAGCCGGCGCTGGATATGCCTGCAGCCGCCACCGCGGTGTCGATGCGGCCGAACTCGGCGATGGCGCGATCGGCCATCTCTTCCACGCTCTCTTCGCTGGCGACGTCCACCGGTACGAAGAGTGCCCGACCGTTGATGGCAGCGCGAATCTCCTCAACCGATTCCGCGCCGCGGACGGCGTCCCGGTCGGCGATGACGATGTCGGCGCCCTCCTCGGCAAAGCGCAGGGCGCACGCGCGGCCGATGCCGCTGGACCCGCCGGTGATCAGGGCCACCTTGCCTGCCAGCCTGCCTTCGCTCATGGTAGTTTCCCCTCATTGACCGCAGCGCAGAAGCCTATCATGACCGTCTCCATCAATGGCATCGCCCACATCTACATCACCGTCAGCGACTTTGACGCGGCGCTGCCGTTCTATCGGCGCCTGCTGGAGTTTCTGGAGATGCGTTGCCTGGTGGAAACCGAAGACCTCTACTACTGCGTGGGCGGGCGCACCGGGGTCGGCATCCGCCGTGCCCGGCATCCGGAACCTTTCGACCAGTATCGGGCGGGCCTGCATCATCTTTGTTTTCGCGCTCGATCAGCTGCAGACGTGGACGCCATCGCGATGCAGGTCGAATCGTTCGGCGGGCGCATCGTCAACGCGCCCCGGCTGGACGACTGGGCGCCCGGCTACTACTCGGTGCTGTTCGAAGACCCCTGCGGTACCCGGCTCGAGGTTAACCACGTGCCGGGGAAGGGCAATTTCAGCCCCGAGGTGGCGCTGCCCCTGCCCGAGGAGATGCAGCGGCGCCTCAGTGAGCCTTAGGACCTGCTGCGCGGGCATCCGGTTTCACTGCGGCGGCGATTTCTGTGAAACTCGACGTTCAGGGACCTTGTCCGTCGAGCACACTGGCCCTGTCGAGCACATTGGAGAGTAACCATGCACACTTTTGCCGATCCTTTGCAGCGCGCGGTCCAGGTCGCGCCTAACAAAACGGCGGTCATTTCCGGCTCCAGCAGCTTCACTTACGCCGAGCTCTGCGACCGCTGCATGCGCCTCGCCGGCGCCCTGCACGCGCTGGGCCTGCAGCGGGGCGAACGGGTGGCCGTTCTGGCCGCCAACGGGCACGCCTACCTTGAAACCTACGTGGGCGTTCCGGCGGCCGGCATGGTCATCGTTCCGCTGAACACCCGTCACGCGGAGCCGGAGCTGGAGTACGCGCTGAAGGATTCCGGGGCGCGGGTGCTCATCACCGACCGGGACCCGGGGAAGCTGGGCGCGGTGGTAGAGCACGTCATCAGCATTCCCGACAGCTACGAATCGGCGCTGGCGGGGGCGCAGCCGCTGGCGCTGGGCGAGGGCGTGACTGAAAACGATCTGGCGGGGCTCTTTTACACCGGCGGTACTACGGGGCTTTCCAAGGGCGTGATGCTCAGCCATCGCAACCTCATTGCCAATACCTGGCACTGGCTCGCCACGGTTCCGCAAAGAGAAGCGGACCGGTATCTGATCATCGCCCCGCTGTTTCACGCCGCGGGGTCCAACTCCGTGCTGGGCAGCATCTGGACCACGGGCTGTCAGATCACCCTGGATGTGTTCGACCCGGAGGTGGCGCTGGACCTCGTCGAGACCCACGGCGTCACCGCGACCCTGGGCGTGCCCACCATGCTGGCGGCAATGGCCGAGGTGCAACATGCAAGGCCACGCAAGACGGATTCGCTGCGGCTGATTGCCCACGGCGGATCGCCGGTAGCCACCGAAGTGCTTCGGCGCACCCACACGGCCTTTCCCTCGGCGCAGCTGGCGGAAGTATACGGGGCGACGGAGCTGTCGCCGCTGGCCACGGCGCTGGTGGGCGAAGAGCAGCTGCTGGACTCGCCTCGAGCGCGGTCCTGCGGTCGGCCCATTATCGGCAACTCGGTACGCATACTGAACATCGATGGTGAGGACGTGACGCGAGGCGAAGTGGGCGAGGTGGTGGTCCGGGGGCCCAATGTCATGCAGGGCTACTGGAACAAGCCGGAGCAGACGGAGGCCGTGCTCAAGAACAGCGGCTACTGGACGGGTGATCTGGGCTACATGGATGAGGACGGTTACGTTTATCTGGTGGATCGCAGCAAGGACATGATCGTCTCCGGCGGCGAGAACGTCTACTGCACCGAAGTGGAAGAGGTCCTGTACCAGCATCCGGCCGTGCTCGAAGCTGCCGCCTTCGGCGTGCCGGACGACAAGTGGGGCGAGGCGGTCTGGGCCGTGGTGGTGCCCCGAGCCGAGCACGCGGCGGTGGATCCGGCAGAGATCATCGACTTCTGCAAGCAGCAGATCGCCGGCTACAAGGTTCCCAAAGGCATCGATATCCAGCTGGACCCGCTGCCCAAATCCGGGCCCGGCAAGGTGCTCAAGCGGGAGCTGCGCGCGCCTTACTGGGAGGGTCAGGAGCGGGGGGTGCATTGACGCCGCTGCCGCGCCTGTCCGGCGCAGCGACGCTCGAGGTTACAGACTGTTGCAATATGTAATTTTCTGTGCCTCTATTAGCATGGGTTGTGGGTTTAATTAGGGGAGAGTTTCACATGCACACATCCGTGTTCGGCGCATCTTCTGCCGTAGCCGTTGGCCTGCTGATGGGGCTGGCCGGCTCGCCAGCGACGGCGCAGGAAACGACTGGTCGAGCTTCGGCCATTGAAGAGATCGTGGTTACCGCCCAGAAGCGGGAAGAGAGCATCAACGAAGTCGGCATGTCCATCCAGGCTGCCACCGGCGACAAGCTCATCGAGATGGGGGTCACCGATACGTTTGATCTCTTCAAGGTGGTGACCGGATTCAACTCCAACGTCACCTACTACGGCACGGCCATCTACACCATCCGCGGCGTGGGTTTCCAGGATACGGCGCTGGCCTCCGGTCCGACCGTCCCCGTTTACCTGGACGAGATGCCGGTGCCATTTTCGATCATGACTCAGGGCCTGACCCTGGATCTGCAGCGGGTGGAGGCGTTGAAAGGCCCGCAAGGCACGCTGTTCGGGCAGAATGCCACCGGCGGTGCCGTAAACTACATTGCCAACAAGCCCACCGAAGAGCTCGAGGGCGGCATCGACGCGAGCTATGGCCGGTTCAACACCGTGGATCTTCAGGGATACCTTAGCGGGCCCCTGAGCGATACGCTGAGCTACCGCGTTGCGGGCCGCACGATCGATGCCGACGGCTGGCAAAAAACCTACGTGCCTGATTCCGCCCTGGCTGCGGACCCCTATTGGGCGGCATATGACCCCGATCGCGTTGATGCTGACGGCAAGTACTCTCGCAAGAGTGAAGCCGGCGACAAGAAATTCTACAGCTGGCGCGCCGCCCTGCAGTGGGAGCCTACTGACCAGTTCAGCGCGCTGCTGACGGGCAGCGGCTTCCGGGATGAGGGGGATACCCAGCGGCCCCAGCTTTACGGGTTTGCTACCCTGAACCCGGTCAATGGCCTCAACCCGCTTGTCGCCGACTACCCTCGCTCACCGAAAAACAACCGCTCGGCAGACTGGGGCCCCTGCGTCAACGTGAGCGGCGGTGTGCCTGACAACCTGCGAGGGACACAGGCTAATGCCGCGCCTGGTGCTCCCGTAGATAGCGGTGCAATTACCGGTGAGGCAGATCCCAGCGGAACGGCACCGCTCAACCTATCCAACCGTATCTACGACAACTGCGAAGGCGCCAAGAAGGATAACAAACAGTGGGCCGTGTCTCTGCGCATGGATTACGATCTCAACGACGACATGACGGTGACCTCGCTGACCAGCTATTCGAAGTTCGACCGCGACGAGCGCCTGGAAAGCGATGGCACCTATTATCAGGACTACGAGTCTTTTCAGGACGGGGAGCTGAAGGCCTTCTTCCAGGAGCTTCGCCTGTCCGGGAGCGTGTCGGGCAGTGGTTCCTGGGTCGTCGGCGCCAACTACGAAGAGACCAAAACCTGGGACAGCTTCATTCAGACCTACGGCATCTCGACGGCGGTTCCTACTCAGGTCCTTTCCCGCATTCCTCTGGGTCCCACCAATCCCAACAACAAGCAGGACACCAAGACCTACGCCGCCTTCGCGAACCTGGAGTATCCTGTGCTCGACAACGTGACGGTACAGGCGGGTGTCCGCTACACGGATCAGAAACGCGACTACCGGGGTTGTGGCGGCGACGCTGGTGATGGGTCCTGGGCGGATATTTCGGCCGAGATCCAGACGGTGTTGCAGGTTGTTAATGGTGATCCGGTCATTGGCGGTCTGGACGCGGGTCCGGGCAACTGCGCCAGCACCGGCCCGGGGCCAACCTACTTCCCGGAACCATCGGGTTTTACCGGGAAGCTGGACCAGGACAACACCTCGTGGCGGGTCGGTGCCAACTGGGAGCCGTTTGATGGGCAGCTCTACTACGCCAACGTCAGCAAGGGGTACAAGTCTGGTAGCTATCCTACGGTAGCCAGTGCCGCCTTCGTTCAGTTGGAGCCCGCCGTTCAGGAAAAGCTGGTGGCCTACGAAATTGGCGCCAAGATGCTCCTGCTCGACAGCACCATGCAGCTGAACGCTGCAGCTTTCTACTATGACTACACCGACAAGCAGGTACTGGGCGCGATCAACGACTTCGTGTTCGGCTCGCTGCCGGCGCTGGTAAACGTGCCGAAATCGAAGGTCACCGGCGGCGAACTGGGCATTGAGTGGTACCCGATCAGCGGGCTGCGCGTTGCGCCGTCAGTCAGCTATGCGAAGAGCGAGGTGCAAGGCACGTTCCGCAATTTCGACCCCTTCTTTGGCCCCGACAACCCGGATACGAAGGACTTCACGAATCAGCCGTTCCCCAACGCCCCCAAGTGGCAGGCCAACATGGACGTGCAGTACGAGTGGAACCTCAGCAACGGGCTGCTGCTGTTCGTTGGTGGCAACGTGAACTATCAGGATGAGACCACCGGCTTCTTCGTCGACAAGTGCAAGGAGCCGGGCGTGTCCTGCACCAGAACCGATTACCCGGACCTCATTGGTAACTCGGACCTCATCATCAACGAGCGCACGCTGCTTGACCTGCGAGCTGGCTTCGAATCGGGCAACTGGCGGGTGTTTGCCTGGGGCAAGAACGTCACCAACAAGTATCACTGGAATGCCGTGTCTCACGTCAACGACGTGCTGCTGCGCTACACGGGGATGCCCAGAACCTACGGCCTAAACGTCAGCTATCGGTTTGCCCAGTAGCGGGAAATCGTGAGGTAGAAACGGGCCGGCTTCCGGCTGGCTCGTTTCTGATTTCCATCCCGCCTTTGCGGAAGCTAAAGCCCATACGCCTGCAGGGCCGCCAGCGTCTCCTCCCACAGTTTTCGAACCTCTGAACCTTCCTGCCAGACGTCGGCGAGGATGCGCGCCAGCAGCATCTGGAACTGCTCCACACCCCAGCCTGACAGGGCCTTGATCCGTTCGATGCCTTCAGCGACGGCGTCCATGTCGTCCAGGTGCAGGCAGGTGCCCGCGTACAGCAGCCACGCCCAGGTGTTGTCCGGCTGCAGGCGCAGGTTTTCATCCAGCACTTCGCGAGCTTCCTCGAAGCGCCGGGCCTGGAAGAGGGCGCCGCCCAGCTGAAACAGGCTCTGGGCGCGCAGGGGATCGCTGGGGGAAAGCTGCACGGCCAGGCGCAGGAAAGCTGCACGGCCAGGCGCAGACGTTCGATCCCTTCGTCCATCCTGCCGCCGAGGGTGAGTATGAAGCCGGCGGTGGCCTGAAAGGCCGCGTTGCTGGGTTCCCGGTCGGCGGCTCGCAGCGCCAGGCGCTCGCCGTTGGCGCGCCGGCCCATGGCCTGCTCCACGCCGGCGACGAAGAACAGCACCGTCGGATCCTGGGGGGCGATTTCCAGCGCCCGCTTTGCCGCACTTTCACAACGATCGGCCTGCTCGGTGGTCAGCTCGCCCCAGTTCCTGCGGCGGGCAATGGTGAACGCTTGCAGCGCGTGTGCCGGCCCGTAATCCGGATCGGCGCGCAGGGTATCTTCCACGATCGCTTCGAGATCTTCGATGTGCTGAGGGTCCGGGGAGTGACCGTAGCGCAGCATGGCGTCGGCGATGCGCCGCCAGGACGTGTAGTTGTCTGTTATCCGGCCGTAGTTCAGGTCGGCGACGATCAGCTCCGGATGCAGCTGGCCGACGATGCGGCGCGTCAGCTCGTCCTGCAGCTCGAAGACTTCCGCCAGGTTGCGGTCGAAGGCGTTGGCCCAGAGGGTGGCGCCGTCGTGGGCATCAAGCAGCTGGGCGGAAACCCGCATCCGTGTCCCCGCGGTGCGCACGGTGCCGCTGACAAGGTAGCGCACGCGCAGCTTGCGCCCCAGAACACGGGTGTCGGTGGTTTCTGCTGCCACGTTTGCTGCCGACTGGCGACTGACCACGAAGAACTCGGGTACCCGGGACAGCAGGGTGGTCAGGTCTTCGGACATCCCCAGCGCGAAAGCCTCGGTATCTGCGTCGCTGGACAGCACGGTGAACGGCAGCACGGCGATGGATGGCCGGTCGGCGACCACCGCGTCGGGTCGGGGGATGGGCTCCCATGGCTTGGCGACACCTTCGGTGCCCAGGGCGCCGAACGTTGTCTTCAGGTGCGCCTGATAACGCTCGGAGGTGAGCGCGTATTTGAGGATGGCCTGGGTGTCCCCCAACGCAAACCGCAGACCGTCGGGCAGCTCCGTGGGCACCAGGTGGATGGCGATCAGGGGTTTCGATTCAGCCAGGGCGAACTGCAGCTCGCGAAGGCAGTGTTGAGATGTCGTGGCGTGCGGCGAAACGAACAGGACGAAGGCGGCACAGTCGACGATGGCCGATGCCAGCTCATCGTTCCAGCGGGATCCCGGACGGATATTGTCGTCGTACCAGACGGGAACCAGGCGGCCGATTGCTTCGAGCTCCGGCCGCACTTTTTCGCTGTCCGCATGCGCGTAGGATGCGAACACGTGGGCTGATCCGTCCGGCGTATCTTGCGACGTGTTGATTGACACGGGAGTTAACGCCCGCATGGCTCGCTTGAGCTGCACCGTTGAATATATCCCAGCCACGATAGGGATGAAAGACGAGTCCTTGGAATCCCTGGGTCCGCTTGCCGTTTCGGCATTATCATGTCGGGTATGAAATACTGAAGCTCGGGACAGATCCGCAGACAGGGGGGGGTTATGGCGTTTCCATTTGAGGGCATTCGCGTGATAGATGCCGCGTCCTTTCTTGCCGGCCCGGGCGCCGC
>CAMYJV010000115.1 GCA_947258805.1 uncultured Gammaproteobacteria bacterium
CCACGCGGGCAAGAATCACGATGAGCGCTGCCTGGCGCATGTAGGTGGACTTGCCGCCCATGTTCGGGCCGGTGATCACCAGCAGCCGCCGGCGATCGTCCAGCTGCAGGTCGTTGGGGATGAAAGCTTGTTCCGACACTTGTTCCACCACCAGGTGCCGGCCGGCGCGGATGTCCAGGCCCGGCGCATCGCTCAGCGTCGGCGGCCGCAGGTCGAGCTCGGCCGCCCGGCGCGCAAAATTGCCGAGCACGTCGATGGTGGCCAGCGCCCGGGCCATCTGCTGCAAACCGACCAGGTCCGCAAGGTGGGCTTCGAGCAGCGTCTGGTACAAGTGTTTTTCCCGGGCCAGCGCGCGTTCTCGGCTGGACAGCACCTTGCCTTCGAAGGCCTTCAGTTCCGGCGTGATGTAGCGTTCGGCACCTTTCAGCGTCTGCCGGCGCGTGTAATCGTCCGGCGCGCGTTCGGCCTGCGCCTTGCTGATTTCAATGTAATAGCCGTGGACCCGGTTGTAGCCCACCTTCAGTGACGGCAGACCGGTGCGCTCGCGTTCACGAGTCTCCAACTCGGCGAGATGGGCATCGGCATTCGCACTGATATCGCGGAGTTCGTCGAGCTCCGCGTCGTAGCCGGGGGCAATGACCCCACCGTCGCGAATCAGCATCGGCGGGACAGCCACCAGCGCAGCACGGAGCCGTCGGTAAATGTCGTCGTGTTGACCCAGGTCTGCGGCCAGCGTCTGCAGCAGCGGCGAATCTGTCGGCAGCGCGGCGCGGATGTCCGGCAGCAGGCCGAGCGCCGTGCGCATCTGGGCCAGGTCCCGGGGCCGCGCGCTCTGCAGCGCGACCCGGCTCAGAATGCGTTCCAGGTCGCCGGCTTGCCGCAGCAGCCCGGTCAAGGTATCGCCGTCACCCTGGCCGAGCGCGTCGACGGCCTGGTAACGGGCCTTTAGCGTCGCCACGTTGCGCAGCGGACGATTCAGCCAGCGGCGCAGCAGCCGGCTGCCCATGGGCGATGTGCAGCGATCCATCACGCCGGCCAGCGTGTGTTCATCCCGCCCGGCCAGGCTGGTGCCTATCTCGAGGTTGCGGCGGGTCACCGCGTCCATCAACAGTGCATCGGAATGCCGCTCCGTGCTCAGGCCAGCGAGATGCGGGAGCGTCCCGCGCTGCGTGTCGCGCACATAGCTCAGCAGGCAGCCGGCAGCGCTGATCGCCGCACCGAGTTCAGCGCAACCGTAACCGTGCAGGTCTCGCGCACCGAACTGCGCGCACAGCGCACGGGTGGCCGCTTGCTCATCGAAGTGCCAGGGCGGTAGGTGCTGCACGCGAGTGGTTGCCGCAGACGGCAGCGCATCCGGGGCACCTTCTTCCAGCAGCAGTTCCGCGGGTTGCAGTCGCGCCAGTTCGGCGGTGAGAGCGTCCTGCCCGTCGAGCTCCGTGACGGTGAAGCGCCCGGCGCTCAGGTCCAGCCACGCCAGCCCGAAGCGCACGCCGCGCTGGCAAACGGCGGCCAGCAGGTTGTCGCGCCGGCTGTCCAGCAGCGCCTCGTCCGTCAGCGTGCCGGGCGTCAGCACGCGGACGACTTTGCGCTCCACCGGCCCCTTGCTGGTGGCCGGGTCGCCGATCTGTTCGCAAATGGCCACGGACTCGCCCCTGCGGATCAGCCTGGCCAGGTAAGTCTCGGCCGCGTGATACGGCACACCGGCCATCGGGATCGGCTCGCCGCCCGATTTGCCGCGCGCGGTCAGCGTGATGTCGATCAGCTCGGCAGCCCGGCGCGCATCGTCGTAAAACAGCTCGTAGAAGTCGCCCATCCGGTAGAACAGCAGCATGTCGGGGAACTCCGACTTGATGCGCAGGTACTGCTGCATCATCGGCGTGTGGACCGAGGCGCCAATGGTTTCTGTAGCGGGGGTGCTCATGGTCGCAGTGTAAATCGAAGTCCATGGCCCGGGGGTCACACCGCCGGATGCCGGCACTTGACCTGCCGCTGCCACTGGCAGATCGTCGGCATATGGACTGGGACGATGCCAAGCTGACAGTGCTCGCGCGGCGGGTGGCGGCAGCACTGGACGACCGGGCCTGGATGCTCGCCACGGCGGAATCCTGCACCGGTGGCTGGATCGCCAAGCTGTTGACCGATATTCCGGGCAGCTCGGCGTGGTTCCACGGCGGCTTCGTGACCTACAGCAACGCCGCCAAGACCGAAATGCTGGGCGTGCCGGCAACGCTGCTGGCCGGGACGGGCGCGGTGAGCCAGGCAGTGGTGGAGGCCATGGCCACCGGTGCACAGCGGCGCAGCGGTGCGGCGCTGGCAGTGGCGGTATCGGGCATTGCCGGGCCGGGCGGCGGCACGCCGGACAAGCCGGTGGGTACCGTGTGGTTCGCCTGGGCCGGCCCGGACGGCGTCCTGCGTACCGACGTTAGCCTGTTCCCGGGTGACCGTGAAGCAGTCCGCAGACACACGGTGGCGGGGGCCCTGGAAGGCGTGCTGGCCGCTGCGGCCCGGGAGTGAGCACCGCGAGGTTGTTCTTTGCGCTGTGGCCCGATGCGCCGACCCGGCGCAGCCTGCGCAAGGCCTGCCGTCCCGCAGTGGCTTTCTCCGGCGGCCGGCCGGTGCCGCCGGCCAACTACCATCTGACCCTGGCCTTTCTCGGCAATGTGCCGGAGGTGGCTGTGCCGGAGATCCGGGCTGCCGCCGCGGCGGTAGAGCCGCCGGTACTGACCCTGCAACTGGACCGCTACGGCCACTTTCCACGCGCCCGGGTGCTGTGGCTGGGGCCCGCCGTGCCCCCGGCGGCACTCGCGGAGCTTGCCGGCGCCCTGTGGGCTGTGGTGCAACCGCTGGGCCTTACACCCGACGGGCTGCCGTTTCGCCCCCACGTGACGATTGCCCGCAAGCTTGTCCGGCCGCCGCGCGATCCGCACGCGAAACCCGTCACCTGGCGCGTGCACGGCTTCGCACTGATTCGTTCCGTCACTGCGCCCACGGGCGCGCGTTATACGGTTGATCAATGCTTTCCGGAAGGCTCATCTAATGAGCCTTAACTTCATTAAGCTTGTACTTTCGCAAAGCTGCCGGTGCCCGGGATCCATGCAATAATCCCCGCGCATTCCCGTCTTTCTTCCACCACTTTCCGAGTACCACACCACGATGGATGACAACCGCAAGAAGGCCCTCGCGGCCGCCCTGGGACAGATCGAGAAACAGTTTGGCAAAGGTTCGGTCATGCGCATGGGCGATGCCGGCCCGGCGCGTGATATCGAGGTGATTTCTACCGGGTCCCTGGGCCTGGACGTGGCCCTCGGCGTGGGCGGCCTGCCGAAGGGGCGCGTGGTGGAAATCTACGGCCCGGAATCTTCGGGCAAGACGACCCTGACCCTGCAGGTGGTGGCGGAATGCCAGAAGGCCGGCGGCACGGCGGCCTTCGTCGACGCCGAACACGCCCTCGACCCCCAGTATGCGGGCAAGCTGGGCGTGAATGTCGACGACCTGCTGGTGTCGCAGCCGGACACCGGCGAGCAGGCCCTGGAAATCACCGATTTACTGGTGCGCTCCGGTGCGGTGGACGTGGTCGTTGTCGATTCCGTGGCGGCGCTGACGCCGAAGGCAGAAATCGAGGGCGAGATGGGCGACACGCACGTGGGCCTGCAGGCGCGCCTGATGTCCCAGGCGCTGCGCAAGCTCACCGGCAACATCAAGCGCTCGAACACCATCGTCGTCTTCATCAACCAGATTCGCATGAAGATCGGCGTGATGTTCGGCAGTCCGGAGACCACCACCGGCGGCAACGCGCTGAAGTTCTACTCGTCGGTGCGCCTGGACATTCGTCGGATCGGCGCGATCAAGAAGGGCGACGAGGTCACGGGCAACCAGACCCGCGTGAAGGTGGTGAAAAACAAGGTGGCACCACCGTTCAAGATGGCCGAGTTCGAGATCCTTTACGGCCACGGCATCTCCCGGGAAGGCGAGCTGATAGACATCGGCGCGCGCGAAGGTATCGTGCACAAGTCCGGTGCGTGGTACAGCTACGAAGGGGACCGCATCGGCCAGGGCAAGGAGAACAGCCGGGAGTTCCTGTTGCAGCACCCCGAAATCGCTGCCGAGATCGACAGCAAGCTGCGGGCTCTGTTGATGCCCGCCAGCGCTGAGGCGGAAAAGCAGCCTGACGCTGAACCAGAGGCCCGGGCGGCGGAAGCCTGAGGCCTGCCGCCCACCATGCGCCCGGCCGGCCGCGGCCCGGCCAGCCCGCGCCGCTTCGCCATGGACTGCCTGGCTCGCCGGGAGCATTCCGCGGCGGAGCTGCGCCGCAAAATGGCCGCCCGGGACTTCACAGCCGACGAAATTGACGCAACACTTGCCCGCCTGGAGCAGGACGGCCTGCTCAGTGACGAGCGCTTTGCGCAGGCCTTCGTGGCCTGGCGCTCCCGCCGCGGGCAGGGCCCGCTCCGTCTGCGTGCGGAACTTGCGCAACGCGGGGTAACGGCAGAGCTGATCGATGAGTCCCTGGAAGGCGTGGACTGGCACGGCGCCGCCCGCGTGGCCCGGGAAAAGAAATTCGGTCCGGAACTGCCGGCGCAGTATGCGGACAAGGCTCGCCAGGCGCGGTTTCTGCAGTATCGTGGTTTCGACCCGGAGCAGATCCAGCGGGCGCTGGCGGGTGGCTGGGAACAGGACTAGGGCACATGACGACATCGGAGCTACGCAAACTGTTCCTGGACTACTTCGCGCGCCACGAGCACCGCGTGGTTGCGAGTTCGCCCCTGGTGCCGGCCGATGACCCGACCCTGCTGTTTACCAACGCCGGCATGGTGCAGTTCAAGGATGTGTTCCTGGGCCGGGATGCGCGCGACTACAGTCGCGCGGCCAGCTCACAGCGCTGCGTGCGCGCCGGCGGCAAGCACAACGATCTCGAGAACGTGGGTTACACGGCCCGGCATCACACTTTTTTCGAGATGCTGGGCAACTTCAGTTTTGGCGACTACTTCAAGGATGAGGCCATTCGCTTTGCGTGGGAGTTCGTCACGCAGGAACTCGGGATTCCTCCGGAACGGCTGTGGGTCACCGTATTCCGCGACGATGATGAAGCCGCCGATATCTGGCTGAAGGAAGTGGGCGTAGACCCGGCACGCTTCGGGCGCATGGGCGAGAAAGATAATTTCTGGTCCATGGGCGACACCGGCCCGTGCGGTCCGTGCACGGAAATTTTCTACGACCACGGCGACCAGGTGCCGGGCGGTCCGCCGGGCTCGCCCGATGAAGACGGCGACCGGTACGTAGAGATCTGGAACCTGGTGTTCATGCAGTACGACCGGGCTGCCGGCGGCACGCTGACGCCGCTGCCCAAACCCTCAGTGGATACCGGCATGGGGCTCGAGCGCCTGGCGGCCGTGATGCAGGGCGTGCACAGTAATTACGATATCGATCTGTTCCGCAAGCTGATCGATGCGATCGTGGCCATCACAGGTGCCACCGACCGGAATTTGCCGTCGCTTCGAGTGATCGCCGACCACATCCGGGCGGCTGCATTTCTGATCACCGACGGAGTGCTGCCCGGCAACGAAGGCCGCGGCTACGTATTGCGGCGAATTATCCGCCGCGCGTTGCGCCACGGCTACGAGCTGGGCTTAAAGGATGCATTCTTCCACCGGCTGGTGCGGCCGCTGGACAAAGAAATGGGCGCCGCCTACCCGGAACTCAGCGCAGCCGCCAGCCATGTAGAGAAAGTTCTGGCCGGCGAGGAAGAACAGTTTGCAAAAACCCTGTCTCATGGCATGGGCATGCTGGAGGAGGCCTTCGAGACCGCCGGCGACTGCCTGCCCGGTGAGCTGGTGTTCAAGCTTTACGATACCTACGGATTTCCGGTAGATCTCACCGCCGACGTGGCGCGTGCCCGGGGCGTAAGCATCGACCGTACAGGTTTCGAAGCCGAAATGGACAAGCAGCGCGAGCGTGCCCGGTCGACGCAGAAGTTCACGATGTCTGCCGAGTCGGGGCCGAAGCTCGATGCGGCCACAAAGTTCACGGGTTACGAACATCTTGCCGGTCAGGCCAACGTGACCCACGTGTTGTCTGGTGACGAACTGGTGGCGCGGCTGACTGTGGGCGATGCGGGCGCGCTGGTGCTTGACGAAACACCTTTCTATGCCGAGAGCGGCGGCCAGGTGGGTGACCAGGGCGTGATTCGCGGTCCCGACTTGCTGTTCCGCGTGACCGACACCGTTAAGAGCGGCGACGCCCACGTGCATGTGGGTACGGTGGAGGCCGGCGAGGTGGCAACGGGTGCCCGGGTGACCGCAGAGGTGGACAGTGAACGCCGGCTCGCGACGGTCCTGAACCATTCCGCCACGCACCTGCTCCACGCAGCGTTGCGTGATGTGCTCGGCGGACACGTCACGCAGAAGGGCTCGCTCGTGGCCCCTGACCGGCTGCGTTTTGATTTCTCCCACTATGAAGCGGTGACTCCGGAGCAGCTGGCGGTCATTGAACGCTTGGTGAACGCAGAGATTCGGGCTAACGCGGCTGCCGAGACACGGGTTATGGACTACGACTCGGCGGTGCAGGCCGGCGCGATGGCGCTGTTCGGTGAAAAGTACGGTGACAAGGTGCGGGTGCTGCGTATCGGTGAGTTCTCCACCGAGCTTTGCGGTGGCACACACGTGGAACGCGCCGGCGATGTCGGCCTGCTGAAGATCGTCTCGGAATCCGGCATCGCCGCCGGCGTGCGCCGCATCGAAGCCGTGACCGGCAACCTGGCCATCGAGCAGGTGGAAGCGGCCGATGCGTTGCTCACACGGCTTGGTGAACTGTTGCGTGGCGGCCGCGCCGACCTGGAAACAAAAGTTCAGCAGACTCTCGACCGCAACAAGTCCCTGGAGCGCGAGTTGCAGCAGTTGCGCGCACAGGTTGCCGCGGGGGGCGGCGGCCAGGATCCAACGGCAGATGCCGTCGATGTGCACGGCGTGCGCGTGTTGTCGAAGCGACTCGCGGACGGCCTGGATGCGAAGACCTTGCGCGAAACGGTCGACCGCCTGAAGGACAAGCTCGGCACGGCCGCGGTGGTATTGGGCTGCGCTACAGAAGACGGCAAGGTGCGCCTGGCGGCCGGGGTAACAAAAGACGTCATCGACCGCGTCCGCGCCGGAGACCTGGTGAACGCGGTGGCCGAGCAGGTCGGGGGCCGCGGCGGCGGCCGGCCGGATTTCGCCCAGGCCGGCGGCAGCCAGCCCGCTGCGCTGGACCAGGCCCTGGCCTCGGTGCCCGGCTGGATTAAGTTACAACTCGGGTAGTTCTGTGGCTGGAACGATCCACCGGCGCTGGGGTATGATCTGGTGACCCCGGGCGGCTTAGGAGGAGCTGCTTACGCATAACCGGCCCGGAACGGGCCTTGGTACTGCTGTCCTTTTTTCGCATGTTTGCAGGCGCGCGCAGGTGTTGCCTGTCGGTGAAGTGGGTGTCATCGGCGAAGAGGAGACGCTCGGGCGCGCGCCGGGATTGGCGTGCAAACAGGGCAAGAAAAAAAATAACAGGGGGAGCCATGCTGATTCTGACGAGACGCGTCGGTGAGACCGTCATAATCGGGAACGAGGTGGACGTCACCGTTCTGGGCGTGAAAGGCAACCAGGTCAGACTGGGGGTCAAGGCACCGAAAGAAATTGCGGTGCACCGCGAAGAAATCTACGAGCGGATCTGCCAGGAAAAAAAACAAAACGGTTCGGCGCCGCCGGACGTAGCGGAAGCAGTCAACGACTGATACCCTGCGCGGCCAGCCGAAGCGCGCCGGATCCACGGATTCGGCGCGCTGCTATTGAAAAGTGATCGGAGAGGTGGCTGAGTGGTCGAAAGCGCTCCCCTGCTAAGGGAGTAAGGGTTAAAAGCCCTTCGAGGGTTCGAATCCCTCCCTCTCCGCCAAATAAAAAGCCCTTGAAAGGGCTTTTTTGTTTTTTGCCATCAGGGATTCGAAGCCTCGAAGTTCGCCCGGTACCATCAGCGCATGGCAGCGACGGGATTCATACGTGTCCTTGGGCGACGCGAGGTCATTACCATGGCTTTTGGCGCCATGATCGGCTGGAGCTGGGTGCTGCTGACCGGCGACTGGCTGACCCGCGCCGGTACCCTGGGCACTCTGCTGGCCTTCGTCATCGGCGGTACGGCGATGGTCTTCATCGGCCTGACCTATGCGGAACTCGCTGCGGCCATGCCACAGGCCGGCGGCGAGCACGTCTACACGCTGCGGGCATTCGGCCGCACGCCCTCGTTCATCTGCACCTGGGCGCTGCTGATGGGCTATCTGACCGTGCCTACCTTCGAGGCGGTTGCGCTGCCGACCGCCGCGGAATACCTGTTTCCTGCCATGAAGGCCGGCTACCTTTGGTCGGTCGGCAGCTCGGACGTGCACCTGAGTTTCGTGCTGGTCGGCGTTGCCGCGACAGTACTGATGACCATCATCAATGTCGTCGGTATTCGCATTGCGGCCTTCGTTCAGGGCCTGGTGACGACGCTGTTCTTCCTGATCGGGGTGTTCTTCCTGGCCGGCGCATTCACGAACGGCGACCCGGTCAACATCGA
>CAMYJV010000116.1 GCA_947258805.1 uncultured Gammaproteobacteria bacterium
GTCAAGATCGCCGAAACTGCGGCAGACCTGGCGGCACTGCTCGCCACCGTGTCCAGCCTGCACGTCGAGCCGGTGCCAGCTAGCGTGCTGGTCTTCGGTGAAGTAGGCCTTGCCGGTGAGATTCGGCCGGTGGCCTGGGGCGAGGAGCGGCTTCGTGAGGCCGCCAAGCTTGGGTTTACCGCGGCGATTGCGCCCACTGCCAATTTGCCCCGCCAGCCGATCAGCGGCCTGGACTGCCACGGTGTGGCAACGCTGGCGGAGGCGCTGACGGTGATGCGCCAGCTGGCAGCCGGCGACGCGGCTGCCTGAGCTGCCGGCGGGCTAGCCCGCAGCGACGTTGGCCCGTTGCGTGGCATGCGGCTGCGTGCCGGGCGGGCAAATTCGCACCTGCTTCACGACGTTTTCGCCGGTTTCCAGTATTTCCACCGGATAGTCTTCGAGCATCAGGCCGGTCCCATCCTGTGGAATGGCTTCCAGTTGTTCGAGAATCAGGCCGTTAAGCGTCTTCGGCCCGTCCGTGGGTAGATGCCAGTTCATCATTCGATTCAGTGCCCGCACGTTCGCACTTGCGTCGACGACGAACGCGCCCGCGTCTTCGCGAATGACGTCTTCCACATCGAGTTCCGGTTCCGTCGTAAATTCGCCGACGATTTCCTCGAGTATGTCCTCCAGCGTCACTATCCCCTGGATATCGCCGTACTCGTCTACCACAAAGGCGATGCGCTTGCGGTTGCGCTGAAACTGCACCAGCTGGCGGTTCAGCGCTGTGCCCTCGGGGATGAAGTACGGTTCTTCGAGCAGCTCCAGCAAGCGGGGCAGCGTCAGTTCCTCGAGCGCATTGGCATGCACGAGGGCGCGCAACTGCAGGACCCCGACCACGCCGTCTACATTGTCCCGGAATACGGGCAGGCGCGTGTAACCGCTGGTGCGGATCTTGTCCACGGCCGCAACCAGGCCGTCGTCCAGATCGATACCGACGATCTCATTGTGCGGCACCATCACGTCGTCCACCGATACATCCTGCAATTCCAGGATACGCAGCAACATCTGGTGGCGCCGTCGCGGTAACAGCGAACCTGACTCGGCTACGAGCGTGCGCAGCTCTTCGATCGTCAGGTGGTCTCCCTCCGCATCCTCCGCCCGGACACCGACCAGCCGCAGCAGACCGTTCGCAATCAGGTTGATTAACCAGACCAGGGGCCACGCGACTTTTTGCAGCGGGTAGTAGATGTAGGCCGCCGGCAACGCGACGCGCTCCGGATACAGGGCCGCGAGGGTTTTGGGCGTGACCTCGGCGAAGATAAGCACCACGAAGGTGAACAGCACGCCACTGGCCGCGACCCACCACGCGCCGCCCAGCTGCAGCGCGATGTAGCCCACCAGCTGGGCCGCGAAGATGTTGATGAGATTGTTGCCGAGCAGGATCAGCCCGATCAGCCGATCCGTCCTGGTGAGCAATTGTTCGGCAAGCTGCGCGCCACGGTGGCCGCTGCGCGCGCGATGGCGCAGCCGGTACCGGTTCAGGCTCATTAGAGCGGTTTCGGTACCCGAGAAAAAAGCCGAAAAAAACAACAGGATGGCGAGGGTTCCTAAAAGAAATCCTAAATGTAGGTCGTCATCCAACGGGGGCTGGCTCCTTTGCAGCTGTCGATACTGCATCGTCGCGCTGCCGCTATCGGGCTGTCAAGGAAGCTTTCCCGGCTTCATCGACAGGTTTTGCCGGGGCCGGCGGAAAGGCCGGCTTGTGGCCAGGCTCCGGTGTCTGCGATCCTTTGCACGGCCGCCGCTGGAACCGGCCGGAGACAGCCCGAATGTTCGACAACCTGAGTGATCGTCTGAAATCCGTTGCAGATCGGGTGCGGGGCCGAGGCCGATTGACGGAAGAGAACATCACGGACGCGGTGCGCGATGTGCGCCGCGCGTTGCTGGAAGCCGACGTCGCATTGCCGGTCGTGCGCAGCTTCGTCGAACGGGTTCGGGAACGCGCGGTGGGAGCCGAGGTGAGCCGCAGCCTGAGCCCGGGCCAGGCGTTTATCAAAGTGATCCACGACGAACTGGCAGCCACGCTGGGCGCCGGTGCGGCGGGCTTTGAGCTGCGGCACCAGCCCCCGGTCGTGATCCTGCTGGCCGGCCTGCAGGGCGCCGGCAAGACCACCACTGCAGGCAAGCTTGCCCTGCACCTGCAGGAACGGTCCGGGCGCAGCGTGATGCTGGCCAGCCTGGATACCCGCCGCCCGGCCGCGATTCTGCAATTGCAGCAGCTGGCTGAGCGCGTGGGCGCCGCGTGGCATCCGTCGACGGCCGAGGACGCACCGCTGGACATTGCCCGCGCCGCGGTAGACGCAGCCCGGCGGGCCCAGGCCGGCGTGCTGATCCTGGACACTGCCGGGCGCACGCGCCTGGACGAAGAGCTGCTGGCAGAGTTGAAGGCCCTGCATGCCGATATCCAGCCCCAGGAAACGCTGTTTATTGTCGACAGCATGGCCGGTCAGGATGCCGTTAACGTGGCGGCCGTCTTCGGCGAAGCCCTGCCGTTGACGGGGGTGATCCTGACGAAGGCGGACGGCGATGCCCGGGGCGGGGCGGCGCTGTCCGTGAAAACCGTCACCGGCCAGCCCATCCTGTTCCTTGGCACCGGCGAGGACCTGGCCGGCCTCGAGGTGTTTTACCCGGACCGCATGGCGTCGCGCATCCTCGGCATGGGCGACGTACTGAGCCTGGTCGAGGAGGTCGAGCAGAAAGTTGATCGCCAGCAGGCGGAAAAGCTGGCCCGCAAGGTGCAGAAGGGCAAGGGTTTCGACCTGGACGACCTGCGTGACCAGCTCCAGCAGATGATGAACATGGGTGGGCTGGAAAGCCTGCTGGACAAGCTGCCCCTGCCGGGTGGCATGAACCCCGGCCAGCTGGCCGGCCAGATCGACGAGAAGAACCTGCGCCGGCAGGTGGCGCTGATTAATTCCATGACGCCCCGGGAGCGGCGTTTTCCGAAGATCATCAACGGCTCTAGGAAGCGCCGGATCGCCGCCGGCGCGGGCGTTGCCGTGCCGGAGGTGAACCGGCTGCTGAAGCAGCACACCCAGATGCAGAAGATGATGAAGCGGATGTCCAAAGGGGGCATGAAAAGGGCCCTGCGCGGCATGCCGGGGCTGCCGGGACGCTAGGCTCGCCGCGCTTCACAAGCGCTGAAATATCAGTAAAATTGACGGATTACCCGCCGGGGAGCCCTTGGGGCACCGCGGCGGTCATGTTTTTGGAGGCACAGAATCCGATGGTCAGCATCCGCTTGTCCCGTGGCGGCGCCAAGAAGCGTCCCTTCTATCACATCGTCGTTACGGATCAGCGCAACCGCCGCGATGGGCGTTACCTGGAACGGCTCGGTTACTTCAACCCCCTCGCCGGCAAGGCCGACGAGAAGCTGCGCCTGGACGTGCCGCGTTTCGATCACTGGCTGAGCCAGGGCGCGCAGCCGTCGGAGCGTGTGTCCGCCCTCGTAAAGTCATATCGCTCGGCGCAGGCCACCGCCAGCTGAGCCGAGACCCGGCGGCTCCCCCGATGGGCGAGGGCAATCGGGACTGGGTGGTCGTAGGCCGCATCGAGGGCGCCTACGGCGTCAAGGGCTGGGTTCGAGTCCGCTCGTTTACTGATCCCCCGGCAAATATTTTGGATTATGAGCCGTGGCGCCTGCAGTCGCCGCACGGGCACCAGGACTGCGAACGACTGGAGATGCGCCCGCACGGCAAAGGCTTCGTGGCGCAGCTGGCTGGTGTTGACGACCGTGATGCGGCGGCTGCGTTGGGCGGCGCCGAGATTGAAGTGCCACGCGATGCCCTGGCGGCCGCTGGCCCCGGAGAATATTTCTGGAGCGACCTGCTGGGCCTGGACGTGGTGACGACAACCGGCGAGTGGCTGGGGCAGGTGGAGACAATGATGGCAACGGGCGCGAACGACGTGATGGTGCTGGCCGGTGACCGGCGGCGGCTGATCCCGTTCGTGCAAGACAGTATCGTCCAGGCGGTTGACCTGGACGCCCGCAAGATCCGCGTCGACTGGGATCCGGATTTCTAGGGCGGCGCGGCCGGATGGACATCCGTGTCGTCACGCTGTTCCCGGAGATGGTGGCCGCCGGCACCGGTTTTGGGGTTTGTGGCCGAGCCATTCAGCGCGGTCTGGTGCGCCTGGGCACGGTGAATCCCCGCGATTTCACTACCGATGTGCATCGCACCGTCGATGACCGGCCCTACGGCGGCGGACCGGGCATGGTGCTGAAGGCCGAGCCGTTTCAGGCGGCGATTGGCGCAGCGCGTGAGCGCGTGCCGACGGGCAGCCCGGTGGTGTTTCTGACGCCCCAGGGCCGCCGCTTCGATCAGCGCGTGGCGGGCGAGTTGGCGGCATTGCCGGGGCTGGTGCTGGTTGCAGGAAGGTATGAAGGTTTCGACGAGCGCTTGCTCGAGATCGAGGCCGATGACGAAGTCTCACTGGGCGACTTTGTGCTGAGCGGCGGTGAAGTAGCGGCTGCGGCCATCATCGATGCGGTGGTCAGGTTGTTGCCCGGCGCGCTGGGTGACGAGCAGAGTGCCGAGCAGGACTCGTTCGCCGACGGGCTGCTGGACTGTCCGCACTACACGCGGCCGGAGAGTCTCGCAGGCCGGCAGGTACCCCCGGTGCTGCGGGAGGGTAACCACGAGGCAATCCGCCGCTGGCGCCTCAAGCAGGCCCTGGGGCGCACGAGCGAGAGGCGGCCGGACCTGCTGGCGAAGCGCGAGCTGTCAGCGGAGGAGCGGGGCCTCCTGGACGAATACCTGGCGGCCCGCGAGGCTGCTAGCGGCAAGGAACATTAGGCTACAATACGGCGCCCGGCAGTCTCCGGGGCCCCAATCAGGTGAACGTGATGAGCAACGTGATACAGGAACTCGAACAGGCCCAGATGCGGAGTGATCTCCCTGAATTTTCACCGGGCGACCAGGTGGTGGTGCAGGTGCGGGTGAAAGAGGGCGAGCGTGAGCGGTTGCAGGCCTACGAAGGGGTCGTGATCGCGAAGAAGAATCGCGGCCTGAACTCGTCCTTCACGGTGCGCAAGATTTCCCATGGCGAAGGCGTGGAACGGGTTTTCCAGACCCACAGCCCCAGTGTCGCGTCGGTGCAGGTCAAGCGGCGGGGCGACGTGCGCCGCGCGAAGTTGTATTACCTGCGGGAACGCAGCGGCAAATCGGCACGCATCAAGGAAAAGATCGGCTGAGGGCGCTACTGCCCGGCAGTCACGCTCACAGAGCGCAGCCCGACTCAGGCTGCATACCCATGGTGATAGACGGCTTCCGCAAGCGAAACCTGGTCGTTGCCGGCGCAGTTATCCTGATGCTCGCGTTGCCGGGTTGCTCCAGCCTGGTTTCCTCCGTGGCGTCTGGCGCCGCAGAAAATCTCTCTACTGCGCTACTCGACCAGGACGACCCGCAACTGGTTCGGGAGGCTACGCCGGCCTATCTCATTCTGCTGGACAGCTTTGCGCGTGATTCCAATTCGCCGGCCACCCTGGGTGCTGCGGCAGAACTCTATGCCGCCTACGGAATCGTATTCGTCAAGGACGCCGATCGGGCCATGACGCTCACGGCGCGAGCTCGTGCCTACGGCCGGCAGGCACTATGCGCAGCAGACCGCAGCGCGTGTGAGCTCACGGGCCTGAAATTCGATGCGTATTCAGCCATCATCAATGCGCTCAAACCCCGAGCCGCGGATGCGGCTTTCAGTTACAGCATTGCCAACCTGGCGTTCATTCGCGCGCACAGCGGAGATTTCACGGCCCTGGCCGATTTGCCGAAGATCGAAGTGGTGCTGAACCACGTGCTGGAAATTGGTGAGCAGACGCGCCGCGCCGACGTCTACAAGTACCTTGGCGTTTTAAACTCCCTGCGCCCTCCGGCCCTGGGCGGCAACCCCGAGCGCGGCCGGGAGTACTTTGAGAAAGCCATTGAGCTGAGCGGCGGGGCAGACCTGTCGGCGAAAGTGGATCTGGCGCAGACTTATGCCCGTCTGGTTTACGATCGTGAACTGCACGACCGCTTGCTGGTCCAAGTAGTGGAAGCTGATCCCCGTGCGCCCGGGCTGACCTTATTCAATAAGATCGCCCAGGAGCAGGCGGGTGAGCTGCTGGCATCGGCTGACGACTATTTCTAGGCCCGGCCTGAACATGAACAGACCGGTCTGAACAGGAACAGAAGAGAGGAACAGAACATGCGGCGGAAAATATGGTGGCCGGCAATGGCCATCCTGATTGCGTTGGGGGTGACTCCGGCATCGGCTGCCCAGTTCAAACTGGCTACCGTTGCGCCCGAAGGATCGCAATGGATGACGGAACTACGCGCCGGCGCCGATGAGCTGCGTGACAAGACCGACGGTCGGGTAACACTCAAGTTCTACACCGGCGGCGTGATGGGTAACGACAAAAAGGTGCTGCGCAAAATGCGCATCGGCCAGATCAACGGCGGCGCCTTTACATCCAGCGGCCTGTCCGAGCGTTACCGGGACGTCATGATCTACGGCATTCCCCTCGCATTTCGCGATCAGGCGGAGGTGGACTACGTTCGCGAACGTATGGATGCAACGCTGTCGCAGGGCCTCGAACAGGCTGGCCTGGTCGTACTGGGTTTCGCCGGCGGAGGGTTTGCGAAGCTGATGGGCGGCGAGCCCGTGACCTCCATCGATGAACTGCGCGGTCGCAAGATCTGGGTGCCGGAAGGCGACCAGGTGACGTATGCCAGCCTGAATCAGTTGTCACTGTCACCCGTCGTATTGCCCATGACCGACGTACTGACGGGGCTGCAGACCGGCCTGATCGATTTCATCGCCACGCCACCTGTTGCCGCAGTGCTGTTGCAGTGGTACACAAAGGTCGACTACATCATCGATGTGCCCATCGCTTACACCATTGGTGTGCTGGTCATCGACGAGAAGCCCTTCAGCAAACTCAGCGGTGAAGACCAGTCGCTGTTCCGCGAAGTCATGGGCCGTGCCTACGATCGCGTGGATGCTGCAAGCCGGACAGACAACGTGTCGGCGGGCGCAGCGCTGGTGGAAAACGGGCTGCGCGTCGTGCAGCCCGTTGACAACGAGCGCAGTCGCTGGGATGAGCTGGGCCGCGATCTGCGCCGACAACTCGCCGCTGACGGCGTCGTGTCTGCCGAAATCGTGGCGGAGCTGGACGGGTATATCGACGCGTATCGTAACGGCGGCGTTGCGCCGGTGCCGGAGCAGGCTGCGGTGCGGCTGCCGGAGTGAGCATTACCGGGCGCAGTGCCGCCTGGCTCGACCGGGCCGATCGGCTCGGCAGAGGCCTCGAGAACCTGTTGCTGGCCGGGTTGCTGCTGGCAATGCTGCTGCTGGCCGGTGCGCAGATCCTGCTGCGCAATCTCGGCGAGGGCGGCGTTCCCTGGGCCGATGAGGCCCTGCGGATCATGGTGCTGTGGCTGGCCATGCTGGGCGCGGTGGCGGCCAGCCGCGATAATCGGCATATCGCCATCGACGCACTGGCCAGGCTTCTGCCTGCCCGTTTGCAGGCATTAACCGGTGCCATCATCGCGGCGTTGACAGCAACCATATGCCTGCTGATCGGCTGGCACGCCTTCGAGTTTGTCGGCGAGTCGCGTGAATTCGGCGACAAGCTGCTTGGGGAGCTCCCGGCCTGGCCCTTTCAGTCGATTCTGCCGGTGGCCTTTGCGCTGATCGGCTATCGCTATGTGATCCTGAGCCTCAGGCAGTTGCGTACCCTCGTGGCGGGGGAACCCGCTCAGTGATTCTGACCGGCGCGGTGCTGATTCTGCTGGCGGTGCTCGGCATGCCGCTGTTCGCGGTGATTGCCGCCAGCGCAATGCTGGGTTTTCAGCGCAGCGAGATTCCGCTGTCCGTGGTGCCCATCGAAATTTTCGGCATCGCGGAGATGCCGATCCTGTTGGCAATCCCGCTGTTTACCTTTGCCGGTTACGTGCTGAGCGAAAGCCGGGCACCCGCACGCCTGGTGCGGGTCACGCAGGCGCTGCTGGGCTGGTTGCCCGGGGGCCTGGCCATCGTGTCCATCGCCGCCTGCGCCTTGTTTACGGCCTTCACCGGCGCGTCCGGGGTCACCATTATCGCGCTCGGCGCGCTGCTGTATCCGGCGCTGGTGCAGGCCGGATACCAGGAACGCTTTACGCTGGGCCTGGTTACAGCCGCCGGGAGTCTCGGGCTGCTGTTCGTGCCGTCGCTGCCACTGATTCTTTACGGTGTGGTAGCCGAGGTCTCGATCGATGACCTGTTCACCGCCGGCATTGCCCCGGGCCTGGTGATGATGGTGATCCTGTCGGGCTACTGTCTCTGGCTCTATCGGGGCCAGCGTCAGCCGCTGGCGAATTTTTCATTTCGTGAGCTCGGTGCCGCGTTGTGGGATTCGGCCTGGGAAATCCCTCTGCCGATCGTGGTGCTGGGCGGAATTTATTCAGGATTGCTGGCGGTATCGGAGGCAGCTGCGGTGACGGCGCTGTACGTGCTGTTTGTAGAGATGATCGTGCATCG
>CAMYJV010000117.1 GCA_947258805.1 uncultured Gammaproteobacteria bacterium
AAGTACGCGTCGGCGCCACCGGCCCGGTGCTGGTCGACCTGCAGCACGACGATGCGGTGACCATCCAGGCCGGCGGCCGACGTTGGACGGGCACCGTCGTGCATGTGTTACCGCGGCGCGAGCAGGCCACACGCACCGTCGACGTGATTGTGCGGCTGCCCGCCGACGCCCTCGATGTTTATCCGGGTGACGTGGCGGAACTGCTGATACCGCAGGTGGTGGAATCATCGGGTTTCCGCGTGCCGCTCGCGGCGCTGGCAGAAGGCGCGCGCGGGACCTGGACCCTGTCGATGGCAGAGCCAGCGGCGCAAGACGGCGAATACACGGTGACCCGCCAGCTGATCGAGCTGCTGCACCAGGACGGTGAATACGCCTACGTGCGGGGTCCGCTGACGGCGGGTGAATGGTACTTGCCCGGTGGCCTGCAGCGCCTCGTGCCTGGTCAGCTGGTCGCAGTGACCAATCGCGACACGTTGTCCGTTGCGCAGCGCCGCCCCGGGCAATGAACACACCGGCGCGAACCCTCGCGGGCCGCGCGGCACTGGCGGCCTATCGCAATCCCTATCTGCTGTGGCTGGCCATTGCCGTGCTGGTGGTGGCAGGAACGTCCGCGCTGCTGAACCTGCCGCGTATCGAAGATCCGCGCCTGACGGAGCGGGTGGCGCTGGTGTTGACCTTTCTGCCCGGCGCCACTGCCGAACGCGTTGAAGCGCTGGTAACAGAAAAACTCGAAGACGCCCTGGACGAGATTGCCGAGATAAAAACGCTGGAGTCGGTATCGCGTAACAATGTGTCACTGATCACCATTGAGCTCGAAGACCGGGTCGGCCCCGAAGAAAACCAGAATGTTTTTTCCAGGATTCGCGACAAACTGGGAGAAGCCGAACGTTTGTTGCCGGAAGAGGCGTCGCGGCCCTTTTTCGATGACAAACGCGGGGCGGTGGCCTACAGCCTGATTGTCGGCCTGACTGCCAGGCGCACCGATGGGCCCAGCATCGGGCAGATGGCGCGCCACGGCGAAGTGCTGGCCGATCGGCTGCGCGGGATTCCCGGCACGGAG
Source organism: uncultured Gammaproteobacteria bacterium (assembly GCA_947258805.1). Next base: position 1,061 of record CAMYJV010000117.1, read on the forward strand.
CTGGTGCGCCTCTACGGGGCCCCGGAAGAAGAAATTTCTGTGCGGGTCGATCCAGCGGAGCTGGCAGCCGTGGGTCTCTCGGCACCGGAGCTTGCGCGTCGCCTTGCGGCCGCTGATGCGAAGCAGCCGGCCGGCACGCTGCGCAGCGATTCGCGAAACGTCGCCATGGAAGTGGCCGGCGAGTTTGATTCCGTCGCCCGCGTTGCCAGCATTCCCGTTGCGATCGGCGAGGGTGGCGGGCAACTGCGTTTGGGCGACCTTGCCACCGTGAAGCGCGCCTGGCGGCAGCCGCCTGATGACCTGGCGTATCACGACGGCAAGCGGGCAGTGTTCGTCGCTGCCCGGGTCGAGGCGGAATCGCGGGTCGATGAATGGGCCCTGGCTGCGGAGGCGAGCCTGGCTGCCTTCAGGGCCGATACCGGTTCTGCTGTCGACGTTGAAGTTGTTTTTGACCAGAGTCGCTACACCGAAGAGCGTCTGGCCGTGCTGAGCTCCAACCTGCTTGCCGGTGCCGGGCTGGTGATCCTGGTCGTGCTGGTCGCAATGGGCTGGCGTTCGGCACTGATCGTGGGGGCGGCCTTGCCCTTGAGCGCCGCTGCCACTTTGTTCGGCCTTACGATTATCGACGAGCCCATCCACCAGATGTCGATCTTCGGCATGATCATCGCGATTGGTCTGTTGATCGACAATGCCATCGTGGTCACCGACGAAGTCCAGCAGCGGCTGGGCGAGAGCGAGTCACGGGCAGCGGCGGTGGCTCACGCGGTAGACCATCTGTCGGTGCCGCTGGCAGCATCGACCCTGACCACCATTCTCGCTTTCATGCCAATCTTCCTGCTGCCGGGAAATGTTGGTGATTTCATAGCGCCCATTGCCCAGAGTGTCGTGCTGGCGCTCACTGCATCCTTCTGTTTGTCAATGACGGTCATTGCCGCGTTGGCGGGTCGGTATGCCAACCGGCGGCAGCCGGGCAACGGTGACGCTTTCTGGCGCCAGGGCCTGTCTATGCCGCGGGCGGCGGCCGGGTTCCGGGATTTGCTGCGCGGCCTGGTAGAGCGCCCCGGGCGGGCCATTGCATTGAGCCTGGTGCTGCCCGTGCTGGGTTTCGTTCTCGCCGGCACCCTGGGCAATGAGTTTTTTCCGCCCGCAGAACGCGATCACTTCGAGATCGAAATCTTCATGCCGGCTGCCAGCTCGGTTACCAACACGGCGGCCATGGCAACGGACATCGAGGCGCGCCTGCGGGCACATCCGGAAATACGCCAGGTGGACTGGTTGGTCGGCGGCAGCTTCCCGCAGGTTTACTACAACAAGATCATGCGGCAGGACGGAGATGCGTCCTATGCACAAGCCGTGGTTCGGGCCGAAAGCCTGCAAGCCTCTGAACGGCTGGTGCCTGAACTGCAGCGGGAACTCGACGCAGCCTTTCCCGCCGCGCAGATACTGGTGCGGGCCTTCGGCCAGGGGCCGCCGGTCCGCGCACCGGTTGCCTACCGGATCTACGGGCCGGATCCGCGCACCTTGCGCGAACTCGGCGAAGACTTGCGCCGGATCATGCACCAGGTGCCGGGCGTGCTGCACACGCAGACTTCCATTGACGGTGGCCTGCCGAAGCTGGTGCTCAACGCGTCGGAGCCTGCCGCCCAGCTCGCCGGTCTGACCCTGAACGAGATCGCTGCCCAGTTGCAGGGCAACCTGGAAGGATTCTCGGGCGGTTCGGTACTGGAAGATCTGGAAGAGTTGCCGGTGCGCGTGCGCTATCCGGATGCGAACCGCGACGCACTGCAGGACCTGGCGGGCGCGCTGGTGGTCACACGCGACGGCTGGTTGCCGGTCGAGGCACTGGGCGAAGTCCGGCTGGAGCCGGAACTGGATGCGATCACCCGCCGCAACGGCCAGCGGTATAACGACGTGCTCGGTTTTATCCGCCACGGTCAGCTCGCCATTGACGTGAGTCGCGCCGTGCTGGCCCGGGTGGCTGAGAGCGGCTTCGAAATGCCCCCGGGTTACCGCCTGGAAATCGCCGGTGAGTGCTCGGCATCCTGATGGCGGCGACGCTGATTCTCTCTTTCCGCAGCCTGTTGCTGGGCGCGAGCATACTGGTGGTCGCGGGGCTGTCCGCCGGGCTGGGTATGTTGTCCCTGTGGTTTGCCGGTTATCCGATTGGCTTCAACCCGATCATTGGCAGCACCGGGCTCATCGGTGTCGCCATTAACGGCTCTATCGTCGTGCTGGCGGCAATACGCGCCAACCGTGACGCGCGCGCCGGTGACCCGGACGCCATTGTCGCGCAAACCCTGGGCAGTACCCGGCACATACTGTCGACCACCATTACCACCGTCGGCGGCTTCATCCCGTTGCTCGTCTTTACCGGTGGAGATTTCTGGCCGCCGCTGGCGGTGGTGATCGCCGGCGGCGTTGCGTTCTCCGTCACGCTGTCCCTCGGTTTCACACCGGCGCTCTATCGCTGGCTCACGGTGCGCGGCCTGCTCGGGCAAGGGGCCGCGCCCTACACACCGGTGACGGAAGGGGCCAGGGCATGAACTCGCGTGCTTTGAGTCTCGCTCTGGCAATTGCGCTGGGCGGTTGTGCAGTCGGCCCGGACTACCAGGCACCGGCCCTTGAAGACAGCCGTGGCTGGGTTGCCGAACAGGATGCCGCGGCCGGACCCGCAGCCGCCCGGCCTGGCTGGTGGCAAAGCCTGGAAGATCCGCTGCTGGATGAACTGGTAGCCGCCGCACTTGCCGAAAATCTCGATCTCGCGGCCGCCGGGGCCCGGGTTCGCGAGGCGGCCGCCATCGCGCGCGTGGCTGGCGCGCGGCTCTATCCCCAGGTCGACATCGGTGCATCCGGCACTCGTTTCCGGCTGAGCGAAAGCTCCCCGCGGGCTGGCTCGAGCCTGGTCAATGCCGGCCTCACGCCGTCGCCTGATTCTGTCTACGACGCAGGCGCGAGTTTTGCCTGGGAGCTGGATCTGTTCGGCGGCAATCGACGCCGGCGCGAAGCGGCGCTTGCCGGGTTCGCGGGTGCCCAGGCCGAATCACGTGCGGTCAAGCTGGCAGTCACGGCGGCCGTCGTCAGCACCTACGGGGAATTGCGCGGTCGGCAGCGGGAGCTGGAAGTCACGCGCCGCAATGCCGAGCTGCAACGGCAGTTTGCTGAGCTGGTGGCCCGCAAGGTGCAAACGGGCATCGCGCGCAAGCTGGAACAGCGACGCGCCGAGGCCGAGGCCCAGGCGAGCGCTGCGCGCCTGCCGGTTCTGGAAGGCATGGTACGCGACTCCATCTACACGTTGTCGGTGCTGACCGGGCAGCCGCCGGAAGCCTGGCTGTCGGGCTTACAGGAGATACAACCGCCGCCGGCGCCGCCGGAACGCCTGAACCTCGGTGCACGCCTGGCCGTCCTGCAAGGTCGTCCGGATGTCCTGGTTGCCGAGCGGCGCCTCGCGGCGGCGACGGCCGAGGTCGGCATCGCGGTGGCCGATTTATATCCGCAGCTGGGCGTGATGGCGGAGGGTGGCTGGGAAGCGGGCAGTACGAGCGACCTGTTTTCGTCGGTGGCCAAGAGCTGGACGCTGACGCCAACACTCACCTGGTCGGTGTTTCGCGGTGGTGAGCTCCGCGGCCGCGAAGCCGCTGCGCGCGCACGGATGGAACAGGCAGAACTCGCTTATCGACAGACAGTGCTCATTGCGCTGCAGGAATCAGAATCCGCCGCCTACGGCTCGAGTCTGCAAAAGCGATTACTGAAACCTCCAGGATTGCCCGGGGCCTCTACGAGCGTGGTCTTGCGGACTTCCTGACCGTGATCCAGGCAGAACAGCGCCAGCGTGAGGTCGAGGCGGAACTCGCGCGTGCGGAAACCCTGACGCTGGTCGGATTCGCGACCCTGCAGCGGGCGCTCGGCGGCTGCCGCTGCTAGCAGTTCAGTCGCCCCGGTCCATGGGCTGCGTGCGCACAATGGGCAACGATGCTTGTGGACCACCTGCGGCCGGCCCATCTCTCATACTGTTTCTCTGGGCCATCACTCGGAGGTCGATATCCGTGCGTGCCTTAGTCGCCAGGGCGAGGGTTGCCGCCGCGTTGCTCCTCGTAAGCAGCCTGACAGGCGCCGTGGCCGACGAGCGTCTGGCCAGCTTGCCGCCGGGGCAGCAGGCCCTGGCCCGCGACTACAACCAATTCGTTCAGGCCATGGACGAGAAATACTTTGGCCGCGTGGCCGCGCTGAACAACGGCGCAGATGTCGAGACGCTGGTGATGGACAGCGAGTACTCGGACTATGACATCCGGATCACGCGAGGGCCGGTGGTCGAGAAGTTCGGTCGCATGCTGGCCCTGGGCAACAAGACCAGCCCGGGACGAGGTGACCGAATCCTGACCTGGGGCCGTTTCTATTCCCTGGACGCGCATCCGAAGACGCCGCTGGTGGGCATGCTGCATGCGACGATCGTGCTGCAGTTCTTCGAGACCGGCGACCCGTCGGCCTCTGGCTGGCTCGGCGTGATGCCGGGCACGCGCGTCGATGAAGATCTGCGGGCGCTGAAAGCGCTGACCGACAGTCACTTTGCCCGGCACGACAAACAGCCGGATCTTTACCGGCGACTGATCTGCAAGGGCACCGAAGATACGGTGGCACGCTGGCGTCGGCGCCCGGCCTGTGCAGGTGTCAGCTTCTACGGGCCGCCGGTATTTCCCGGGGACGCCAGGCAGTCCTTCGAATTCATTGCCGGTCTATACGATGACTTCGTCGGTTTGTACATGGACCAGGTCGAGCGCCGCGGCGAAGACGACTTCACAATTGCCGACGTCCAGGCTCAGGATGAAATGCGTCGCCGGTGGCTGCTGGACCAGCTGTTCTCTGATCCGTTTGCGAGCAAGATCGTGCCTTTTGAAGCCTGGTCGCTGGCGAATCTGCCGCCCGAGGTGAAGTTCTGAAAGTTGCCGGTTCTGACCGTTGCGGCGCAGCGGGTTCGGGGTCGACCGTCAGTCAAGAGAGAATCCGATGATCAAACGGTTGAAGCACTGGTGGAGCTGGGATCCCGAGCACGAACGGGCGAGTGCAGACAATCCGATTGCGCCCCTGTCCGACGATCAGCGGCGAAACACGGGACCGTTGCTGACCCTGGCTTTCGGCTGGGGCTTCTTGAGCTTGTTGAATTTACCGGCGGTATCCTGGGTGCCGGACAAAGCTTCTGGCCGGACATCGTGTTCGCGACGTTCGCCGGGAATCTTGCCAACTTCGCCATCGGTGCGGTGGTCGGTTACATCGGTTATCGCACGGCCTGCAACAGTGGCTTGCTTTACCGGCTGGTGTACGGCCGCATCGGTGCGTATATCCCCGTATTAATCATTGCCATCCTGCTGATCGGCTGGCAGGGCATCGTGGTGGGTGCCTTCGGCTCGGCCTGGGCCGGGAATACCGACAGCGCGACGTTCTATGCAGTGGCGATCTTCGCCGGCCTGTTGTTTACGGTAACAACCTACTTTGGTGTAAAGGGTCTTGAGTATGTCAGCATTCCGGCGGTGACCGTGCTGGTGCTGGTTGGGCTGTACGCAGCCTGGCTGAATATCGATCGCGCCGGCGGCTGGTCAGGCTTCCTCGAACTGTCTGCCGCCACCGCTGCAGACTCTCAAGATCCGCTGTCACCGTTGCGGGCAGTGAACCTGGTCATCGGGTCGTGGATTGTCGGGGCTATCGTGATGGCGGAATACACGCGCTTTGCCCGTCGGGCGTGGGTGGCCATCGCAATCCCGTTTATCGTCCTGATCATTGCCCAGTGGTTTCTGCAAATCGTGGGTGCCCTGGGCGGCGTGGTGTCGGGTACCTTCGACTTCACCGCCTACCTGCGAACGGAGGGGGCGCTGCTGATGTATGTCGGCATTGTCGGCATGAGTCTCGCGTTGTGGACGACAGGTGACGCCAATCTCTACCTGCCCGTGATTCAGACCTCCGCTGTGTTTCGCCGGCCCCAGCGGGTGATGACCCTGGCCTGCGGCCTGATTGGCACGGTGGTTGGCCTCGGGATTTACCAGCGGTTCGGGCAGTGGATCGAATTGCTTGCGAGCATCGTGCCGCCGCTAATCGGTCCGGTGATCGCTCACTATTACTTCGTGATGCGTATGCGGTTCAGCGAGTCGCAGCTGGGGGACGCGTCAGCGTGGAGCCCGGCAGCGGTCATCGCGTATGTGGTTGGTGCGGGCACGGCGTTGATGAACGCGAACGATATTCTGGTCAGCCCGGAGACGATCGTTCCCGCCCTGTCTGGCCTGGCGGCATCAATGGTGGCGTACTTGCTTGCCTACGTCCTGTTGCCGAAAAAGCGCCCGGTTGCCGATCCGGCGCTTTCCTGACCCAGCCTTAACGCCCGCGCCGGCCGTGCATGTCACGCCGCGGTTCGCGCGGGCGCGCCTCGTTCACGGTCAGCCGGCGGCCGTCGACTTCTTTGCCGTTCAACGCATCTATTGCCGCGAGGGCCTCGGCGTCACTGGATATCTCTACGAAGCCGAAACCGCGGCTGCGGCCGGTATCCCGGTCTGCGACGATACTGGCCGACGCGATCTCGCCCAGTTCGGCAAACAAGTCGCGCAGTCCTGCCTCGTCGATGCTGTAGGGCAGGTTGCCCACGAATAATTTCTTGGCCACGGCACCTCCTGACATTGACCGACTGCTGCAGAGGCTGTTCATCCAATGCCTGAAGCCTGTGATCTCTGCAGTTCCGCGAATATCCTAGCCCAACATCGTTGTTCTGTCTCGCGCCGCCCCGCCGGTCTCGTCCGCGATGGGGTGGGCCCGGCTTGTCCCTGTCCTTAGTGTCCGGACAGCATGAGAGACTGCTGCGATGAGTGCAGTCTTAGGCCGCTATCCGCTGGCGAGTTTCTACACGCTGGCGTACGCATTTACCTGGTCCCTGGGATTGCCGCTGATGTTGTCGCGGCGTGGCCTGATTGCAGCAGACGTCCCGCATTGGGTGGAGCCAATCGCAGCCTTCGGACCATTTGTTGCGGCGATGCTGGTCGCCCGGGCACTGTCCGGGCGCGACGGACCCAGGGACATCCTGGCAAGCCTGCGCCGTTGGCGGGTAGGCTCGCTCTGGGCCCTGGTTGCCCTGCTGAGTCCCGTCGGTTTGCTGTTGTTGGCCCTGCTGGCAGCGGGGGCCCTTGGTGAGAGTCCGTCGTTTGTCGCGCCGGCCGTGGGTGAATTGACCACGCTGGCGGGTCTTGCAGACCTGGTCGTGGCAGGGGGCCTGCTCCAAGCATGGGGCGAGGAGCCCGGCTGGCGCGGTCTGGCGCTGCCTCGATTGCGCCGAAGATTCGGGCCGCTGCTCGCAACCCTGGCCCTTTGGCCCGTCTGGCTCTGCTGGCATCTGCCGTTTTTTCTGAGCCGCCCGGAATTTGGCTGGGCCCAGTGGGTGGCTTTCTCCGTGGGCATTTTGTCGGCAGCAATCTGGCTGACGCTGATCTGGGACGGCACGCGCAGCATATTTATGTGTGTGGGCTGGCACGCGGTGGTGAACATCTGCCGCGGTCTGGCCCTGGCCGTGTCGACGACGGCTTTCCTTGCGATTAGTAATTTCGTCCTGCTGGGCGCGCTACTTATCGCGATCGGGTGGGCATGGCAGCGCCGCCGCGCCTGAGGTCTTTCGACTACGTTTTACATAATAAATTCATTTATTTCATATATCTGAAGCTGTTATATGATGTAGCTTCTGGATAAAGGAATTGCGCCTTCCGGCACCAATAACAAACTCCAACAAAGGGGTGCACGTGGCCCGATCTGCTGAGAGATGGCGATATATCAAGGCCGGTGAACTGGTCATTGGCCAGCTTACGGGCCGCCGCGGTCCGGCGCCGGGGTTGTTGTTCGAGCGTCGCGCGGCTGAGCGCCGCGAGCCGGGTATGCGATCCCTGGCCTACGGCGGCGTGCGGCCTCGGCGGCGGTGGGGGCGACGGCAGGGTGATGCCCAGCAAGTATTCCTGGACTGGCACGAACCCAGGGTCCTCTACATGGCCCTTGCCATTTTGCTGATGAGCTGCGCGGATGCGTTGCTGACTCTCAACATCCTGGAAGCCGGCGGCAGGGAAGTGAATGGCCTGATGGACTGGCTGATCCGTCGCGACACCAACTCATTTGTCGCCACCAAGATCGCTATTACGGGCGTTGGGGTCATTTTGCTGGTCCTCGCGGTGAACCGACATTTTCTCGGCCGCGTACCCGTGATACAGCTACTGCGAGCGTTTTGCTTCGGCTATGCGGCGCTGCTGGCCTGGGAGCTGTTCCTGCTCGCCAGGCTATTCCCCGGCCTGGCTGCCGGGGGCTCGACGGCGTGGGCAGCGGTGCTCGGATGATTCGCTGAAGCTGGCGGTGAATTTCGTGCGGTTGCGCGTTCAATGGGCCCGGCGCTTGGGCTAAACTACAGGGCTTCGTGGGTGTCCCACCCGTCCTGATGAGCGCGGAACGCCGCCCCCAGACAAACCGGCCTGTTAATGAGCCAGTCACTGCAGCAAAGGTATGCGTCGTCGCCCCTGTTCGGCGCCAATGCGCCTTACGTCGAAGACCTTTACGAAGCATTCCTCGACGATCCCGAGTCGGTGCCCGAGAACTGGCGCCAGATGTTTGCGCAGCTCAGACCCGGGGACGGCGAGCAGGCCTCCCACCGGGCATTGCAGGCAGCCCTGGCCGCCGGGCACGTGCCGGCCGCGGCCGCGGTGGCTGCTGGGCCGCGGGTGGCGGCAGCCAACGAGAAGCAGGCGGCGGTATCCCGGCTGATCCAGGTTTACAGCCTGCGCGGTCACCAGATAGCTGATCTCGATCCCCTCGGCATGATGGACCGGCGGGTGCCAGTCGTGCTGCGCCTGGACTACCTGGGCCTGACCGAGGCCGATATGGACACCGAGTTTTTTAGCGGCGGTCTGGCGGGCACCGGTCACGGCCGGCTGCCGCTCCGGGAAATCGTGTCGATTCTCCGCAAGGTCTACTGCGGCAAGATCGGCGCCGATTTCGCCCATTTGTCACGCAGCCGGGAGCGTTTGTGGATCCGTGAGCACCTGGAGCGCGGCATGCTCACCGCCGTTTTCGCCGCCGATGACCGGCAGATGATCCTGGATCAGCTGACGGCGGCCGAGGGCGTCGAGCGCTACCTGCACACGAAGTACGTCGGGCAAAAACGCTTTTCCCTGGAAGGTGGCGACAGCCTGATTCCGATGCTGCACGACCTGATTCAACGCGCGGGGTCCAGCGGTGTGCAGGAAGTCGTGATTGGCATGGCCCACCGCGGGCGGATCAATGTGCTGGTGAACATCCTGGGTAAGGCGCCGCAGGAGCTGTTCACGGAATTCGAAGGCCAGCAGGATCTGACTGCGTTGACCGGTTCCGGTGACGTTAAATATCACCTGGGTTTTTCTTCCGATATCCGCACCGGCGGTGACAACGTGCATGTCTCCCTGGCCTTCAACCCGTCGCATCTCGAAATCGTCGACCCGGTGGTCGAAGGGTCGGTTCGTGCCCGCCAGGATCGCCGCGGTGACAGCACCGGCAGCGAGATCCTGCCGGTGCTGATTCACGGCGACGCGGCTTTCGCCGGGCAGGGCGTCGTGCCGGAGACTTTTCAACTCTCCCAGGCCCGCGGTTTCTCCACTGGCGGCACGGTGCATATCGTCGTCAATAACCAGGTTGGCTTCACCATCAGCGACCCGCGCGACGCTCGATCGACACCGTACTGCACGGACGTGGCGAAAATGATCGAAGCGCCGGTTTTCCACGTCAACGGTGACGATCCGGAAGCCTGCGTATTCGTGACGCGAATGGCGTTGGAGTTCCGCCAGACTTTCGGCAAAGACGTGGTCATTGATCTGTTCTGTTACCGCCGCCACGGCCACAACGAGGCCGATGAACCGGCGGCCACCCAGCCGCGCATGTACCAGGTGATCAAAAAGCACGCCACCACGCGCCAGATCTACAGCCGCCAGCTCCTGGAAGCGGGCGTCGTCGATGCCACGGGGCCGGACCAGTTGGTGGAGGATTACCGCGATCGTCTCGACACGGGCCACCCGCTGCCCGAAGCGGTGCTGGGCAACCTCGGTAACGAGTACACGGTGGACTGGCGGCCCTATCAGCGGGCCGATCCTGATGAAGACCCGGTGACCCGCATCACCCCGGCAGAAGTCGAGGTCCTGGGCCGGGCTATCACGCGCATCCCGCGAGGTTTCACGCTGCACCCGCGGGTTGCCCGGGTCATTACCGATCGCGAGCGAATGGCGGCGGGAGAGCTGCCCATGGACTGGGGCTTCGGCGAGATGATGGCCTACGGCAGCCTGCTGCAGCAGGGCTTCAAGATCAGGCTGACCGGCCAGGACAGTCGCCGCGGCACGTTTTTCCATCGCCACGCCGCGCTGTACGACCAGGCGAGCGGCCGTTCCTACCTGCCGCTGGATGACATCGACAATCGGCGGGATTCGTTCATCGTTACCGATTCCCTACTGTCCGAAGAAGCCGTGATGGGCTTCGAGTACGGGTATTCAACGACCGATCCGGAAACCCTGGTCATCTGGGAGGGCCAGTTCGGTGATTTTGCCAACGGCGCGCAGGTCGTTATTGACCAGTTCATTACCTCCGGCGAAGCCAAGTGGGGTCGGCTCAGCGGCCTGACATTGCTGCTGCCGCACGGCTACGAAGGCCAGGGTCCGGAGCATTCCTCCGCGCGGCTCGAGCGCTTTTTGCAGCTGTGCGCAGAAAACAATATCCAGGTCTGTGTGCCATCCAACCCCGCGCAGATGTTTCACATGATGCGCCGCCAGATGCTGCGTAAACTGCGCAAACCGCTGATCGTAATGACACCGAAGAGCCTGTTGCGCCATCGCCTGGCGAGTTCACCGCTGGACGACGTGATCAACGGTCATTTCCAGCGAATTATCGGCGAGATCGAAGAGATGGATGCGTCCGCTGTCCGGCGGGTCGTATTCTGCAGCGGCAAAGTGTTCTACGATCTGCTGGAAGCGCGGCGTGCGGCCCATATCGACAACGTAGCCATCGTGCGCATCGAGCAGCTCTATCCTTATCCCGTGCAAGAATACGCTGAAGCACTGGCTGCTTATCCGCGCGCCACCGAAGTCGTCTGGTGCCAGGAAGAGCCGCAAAACCAGGGCGCCTGGTACCAGATTCAGCACCGCCTGCGGCAGCCTCTGCACAGCGAGCAGGAACTGTTCTATGCGGGCCGCCCCCACGCTGCGGCGCCGGCTGCGGGCATCTTCCAGCTGCACGTGAAACGCCAGCAGGCGCTGGTGGAAGCGGCTTTGCGAATCAACGACTAACTTTAGGACAGCAACGCATGAGCATCGAAGTCAAGGTTCCGCAGCTCCCAGAGTCTGTTGCGGACGCCACCCTCGTCAACTGGCACAAGAGTCCGGGCGATTCGGTGGCGCGCGACGAGAACCTGGTCGATCTCGAGACCGACAAGGTAGTGCTTGAGGTGCCGGCCCCGGCTGCGGGTGTGCTGACGGAAATCAAGATCGAAAGCGGTGCCACCGTCACCAGCGGTGAGCTACTCGCTACGCTCGAGCCAGGTGAGGCGGCGGCCGCGGCTGCCCCGGCGGCCAGCGCGGAGCCTGAGCCGCAGCCCGCTCCGGAGGAAGTGCCCGCGCAGCCCGCAGCGCCGCCATCGGCGGCAAGCACCGAAAATGCCGGCAAGCTGAGTCCCGCCGTGCGGCGGCTGCTGGAAGAACACGACCTGGATGAGACCCAGATCCGGGGCAGCGGGCGAGGTGGCCGGATCCTCAAGTCGGACGTGCTGGCCTTCGTTGATCAGCGCGTGCAGCCGTCCGGCGATACCGAAGACCTGCCCGTTGAAACGGTGCCAGCGGTGGGCGGCGCCCGCCGTGACCATCGAGTGCCGATGAGTCGCCTGCGCGCGCGCATCGCCGAGCGCATGGTCGAAGCACAGCAGACGGCCGCAATGCTGACCACTTTCAACGAGGTGGACCTGACGGAAGTCATTGCGCTGCGGAGTCGCTACAAAGAGCGTTTCGAGAAAGAACACGGCGTCAAGCTCGGGTTCATGTCCTTCTTTGTACGTGCGAGCCTCGAGGCCCTGCGGCGCTTCCCGGTAGTGAACGCATCCATCGAAGGTAGCGACATTGTCTACCATGAGTACTACGACATTGGTATTGCGGTCTCCAGTGACCGTGGGCTGCTGGTGCCGGTGATACGCGACGTGGACGCGATGAGCTTTGCCTCCATCGAAAAGGCCATCGGGGAATACGGCAATAAGGCGCGCGAAGGCGCTATTTCTATGGACGAACTCACGGGCGGGACATTCACGATCACAAATGGCGGTGTCTTTGGCTCGATGCTGTCGACTCCGATCCTGAACCCGCCGCAGAGTGCCATTCTCGGCATGCACAAGATTCAGGAACGCCCAATGGTCGTTGCTGGTGAGGTGCTCGCGCGGCCGATCATGTACCTGGCACTGAGTTACGACCACCGCATCATCGACGGGCGGGAAGCCGTGCAATTCCTGGTGGCCATCAAGGACGCGCTGGAAGATCCCGGTCGCCTGTTGCTGCAGATCTGAACCTTAACCCGCCAACAGCCCGGTGCCGCAGCGCGTACCGGTGCGGAGATATTGATGAGCAGAAAATTTGACGTGGTGGTGATCGGCGGCGGTCCGGCCGGTTACGTCGCGGCCATCCGCGCCGCCCAGCACGGTCTCAACACGGCCTGTATTGACGCCTGGAAAAATCGCGACGGCAGCCCGGCCTTCGGTGGCACCTGCCTGAATGCCGGGTGTATTCCGTCGAAGGCCCTGCTGGAAAGCTCCGAGCTGTACCACCGCGCGAAGGAAGAATTCAAGAATCATGGCATCGGGGTGGGTTCACTGTCGCTGGATCTCGATGCAATGCAGGCCCGTAAGCGCCGAATCACGGAGCAGCTCTCCGGCGGCATCGCTTCCCTGTTCAAGGCTAACAAGGTCACAGGCCTCTACGGACACGGCCGCCTGCTGCCCGACAATAAGGTACGCTATACGCCGCACGATGATGAGCCGGAGCTGCTGGAGGCCGAGCACGTAATCCTCGCGACGGGTTCCAGCCCCATCGAATTGCCCATGGTCCCTTACGACGGCGAGCGCATTGTCGACTCCTGGGGGGCGCTGGATTTTGATGCCGTGCCGGCCCGTTTGGGCGTGATTGGTGCCGGTGTGATCGGGCTCGAGCTGGGCAGCGTCTGGGCACGGCTCGGGGCCGACGTCACCATTGTCGAGGCCATGGACGACTTCCTGTTCATGGCCGACGCGCAAATCGCCCGTGAAGGTCTGCGCCAGTTCAAGAAGCAGGGGCTGGATATCCGGCTCGGTGCGAAAGTGAGCGGCAGCGAGATCACCTCCGACGGTGTCCGGCTGACTTACGACGACGAGCAGGGCGGCCACGAGATCACCGTAGATAAGGTGATCGTCGCGGTGGGCCGGCGGCCGTATACCGAAGACTTGCTTGATCCGCTGGCCGGAGTGGACGTGGATGAGCGCGGCCTGATTGCGGTGGATGACGACTGCCGGACCACGGCCCTGAACGTTTGGGCTGTCGGTGACTGTGTTCGCGGTCCGATGATCCCGTCCATCATCTATACCGCGCCGGAAATTGCCTGGGTTGGCAAGAACGAGCAGGAATTGCGGGCCGAGGGCGTGAACTACAAGTCGGGCAGCTTTAGCTTCGCGGCCAGTGGTCGTGCGAAAGCAATGGATCACGACGCCGGTCTGGTCAAGGTGCTGGCTGATGCCGACACCGACCAGATTCTCGGCGTGCACATCGTTGGACCGATGGCCGGTGAACTCATCGGCGAGGCTGTGGTGGCGATGGAGTTCCAGGCCAGCACGGAAGACCTGCAGCGGACGATACATGGCCATCCCACGCTGACCGAAGCGCTTCATGAGGCCGCGCTATCCGTGGACGGACGGGCGATTCACGCCATCAACCGCTGAACGCAGCCCCGCACCTCGGGTATCATTCCGCCTGTTGTTGTTGCGGAGTGCGGGGATGCGAGCGAGTCTGGTCCTTGCCAGCCTGCTGCTGGGTGGTGGCAGTGCCCTGGCGGATGAACTGAATCTGAGCCTGAATACGGATTCGGTGCGCGTGGAGTACGCGCGCCCCATTGCGAGCCGGCCCCTGGAATGGGACCTGGGCTGGCTGCACCACACGGATAATGGCGATGCATTGCACGCCAGTCTGCACGTGGTCGGCAAGCTGAAAGAGGGAGCCGCGCC
>CAMYJV010000118.1 GCA_947258805.1 uncultured Gammaproteobacteria bacterium
CCTGGTGAAGCTGGGGCCGCTGCCAACCAAGATCGGCCTGGAGGCCTATTACTATGTCGCCAAGGACGATGACTTCGGGCCGACCTGGCAGCTGAGATTCCTGTTTGTGCCGGTATTGCCCGCGCCAGCCTGGTCCCGGCAGGCGCTGTTCTAGGGCAATAAAGGGGTCAGACCGCAATTTCTTTATTGCCCGGGTTGAGCTGGCTGGAAATTGCGGTCTGAACTCGTTTTACGGGTCAGCTGACGGGCCACTACCGATTGCATCTGGCTCCGATGCGGAGATCGGCTGGGTCAAAAATTTCTGCGCAAAGTCTGCTGGCGCCTCTGGTAATAGTGCTCTTTGATTGAGTGACCGGGTCGGGCCAAGCTAACTTGCTGAAATAGCGAGAATAGACGCCTGCAACGGCGCTGAGTTTCTCGTTAGGGTGGCTTTTTCGTGGTCGAATTGGCGTGTCTAAGCGCAGGTGTCCGGACAATCAGGCAGCGCCTGGCGAACTCGCGTGCCATCACTACGAGAGCTTGCTCGCCACCAGACGATTGAGGCTAACGCCTGACTCCGCGGCTTGAATTGCAAGCAGTCGATGAGTTTCGGGCGGCACCCGGACTATGAACTTGCCACTGAAGCTCCGGGCCGATATCGGTTCAGGCACCGGCTCCTTGTTCAAGACCATGTCTTTAACGCAGGCTCGCACCAGCTTCCGAATGCCGGCAAGGGCCTGCTCAGGGTTGCTATCCAACCAGCTAAGGCTGGGAAACTCGGCACATAAACCAACATGTTCACCATCCTCTTCAGACCAGGTGACTCGATAGGTATACCGATCGATCTCTTTAATCATTAGCTTCCTCGAGCCGACGAATTGCCTGCAATACCTGACGCACTTGATACGGTTTGGCTGTGCGGTTGGCGCTCTGAATATTGACTCGCGGATCACCTTGCCAAGGGGTTCGATAAACCCGGTGGCTGGTTCCAGTTTGCCTGGCCTTCCCGAAGTACTGGTCGCAGACTTTGCACAGGTCTTTGAAGCTGACCCCCTTTGGATTGCGCTCCATTCGCGCCAGGATTGCTTCGATAGACGTCATACATATAGTATCAATAATGATACTGCTGTCAAGCTAGTGGATCGGCGCACCGGCAGGTCGGGCCGCACCGACCTGCCTTGCCCTGGTGTGCCTTGGTGCAGGCGCAGGATCAGCGAGAGAAAATTCCGCGTTAGCTATCGTGCGCCCGATGTAGAGAGCATGCCGAGACGGGAAAACCTGCTATTCCTGCAGATTGGCGAAGAGGGTGATTGATACCTGGCACTGATCAGCAAGACGATGAACGACTGGTGCCTGTTACCCGTTTTCTTCAGGAGATCATACGGGCAACCAATTCTCCACTTTCAGGCCGGGCACCCGGGAGAACTCCCGCGCATTGGCAGTGACGACCGTGAGATTCAGTGCAACGGCGTGGGCAGCAATGAGCAGATCATTGGGACCAATGGGCAGGCCTTGACGCGTGAGTTGCTGTCGGATCTGTCCATAGTGGCGGTCGGCGGGCGGTTCGAGAGCCAGGATCTCCAGCGCCGACAGGATCAGGTCGACCCTGTCCGTGAGTTGTGGGGAGCCTGATTTTTCAGCGCCATAGCGCAGTTCGGCGGCGACGATGATGCTGGTGCACACGGTATTCTCGCCTGCTGCGGCAATCCGGTCGGCCACGTTTCCCTGTGGATGCCGAATCAGGTCCGACAGGATGTTGGTGTCGAGCAGGTAACGCAGCGGCACCTTCAGAGCACCGCGTCGTCCAGCGGCACCAGGTCTTCATCTACATCCGGAAACGGCTCGTCCAGTGGTGCCAGAGTGCCGAGCAGGTTAAGCAAGTGACCCTTGCGAACGGGTTCTACGATCAGGCGGTCGCCTTCCTTCCGCAGGATCGCTTCATCCCCCTCGAGTTCGAACTCCCGGGGGATGCGCAGTGCCTGGTTGCGGCCGTTGCGGAACAAGCGGACGTGGCGTTCGGTTTCAGCCATGCGGGACGGTCTCAAGCGATTGGCATAGGCCATAGCATATGCCATGGCCCTGTGCCCGTCAATGGCCAAAGAGCCGCGCTCGAACGAGGCATTCCGCATATCCCTGATCGTGCTATCCAGGCTGGCGGCATGCCCAGAGAACAATGTGCGCTATTCCTGCACATTGGGCGAAAGCGTGTCAGACACCAGTTGCCCGACTGGCGGTTAGTTGTTGTCCGCCCTCAGTTAGTAGAGCTGCTTTGGCGGCGCCGTGGTGGCTGATCGGGCTGCCATGATCTGCTCGAGGTCCTTGGCAATGGCTTCGGCCTGGTGGGGTACGCCAAATACCGCATGGAGCTGAGTCGCCGGGTCGAGCAGGAACACGGCGCTGGAGTGGTCGACGATATACAGGTCGTCGTGCTTTCTGACGTGATACGGCGCGCTCAGGCTCTCGGCAAACGCCCGCAGTTGCTCGTCGTTGCCGGTGGCGCCGGACATGCTGTCGCTGAAGCCACGCACATACGCATCGATGATCTCCGGCGTGTCGCGTTCCGGATCCACGGAGACGAACAGAACGTCTGGTGGCGCCGGCAACTTTTTCACGGCTTCCGACAGCGTGTAGAGCGTGCTCGGGCAAACATCGCCGCAGTTGGTGAAGCCCATGAACACCAGCGTCCAGCGGCCGGACAAATCGTTCTTCGCCAGGGGTCGCGCAGCCTGGTCGACAAGGCGGAAATCGGGCAGCGTGCGTGGCGCTACGAGCACTGTAGCAACGCTGGTGGCTCGTGACGAACCGTGGAGCACGGCGTCGGGCATAAGAACGTAGCGGCTGGCGAGCAGACCGGCTACGAAGACGGTGGTCATCGCGATGACGATGCAAAATGCAAAAAGGCAAAAAGGGGGTCGAACCGATTTTCTGAAATGCGGTTCGACCCCATTAGGCATGCTTGCGTATCCACGGCAGGAGTCGATCGAAAGTGCAATTGCCGGATTCCAGCAAGCCGATCAGGAATCGGTGCGCCTGCTGCGCATCCACCTGCAACCTGTAACCATTCAGGCGCAGGAAGACATCAGTGGAAAAGAACGCAACCCGCTTATTACCATCCACGAATGGGTGATTCATGATGAGCGATTCGAACAAAGCTGCCGCCATTTCAGCAAGGTCGTTATAGTAGCCAGTCCGCGGGCGATACAGCGCGCTTTCCAGCAGGCCAGGATCCCGCACCCCCGCAGGTCCACCGAAGCGCTCGAGCAGGAAGTGGTGGATGCGCAGCACTTCGTCGCGGGTTAGAAAAATAACGGTCTTATTCGGCAAGCAGCCTTCCCAGCTCTTCGTCTTCATCCACCGAATCTTCGAGGTGCTTTACAACCTCGGGCCGCACGCGCTTTCTTTGCAGATACTCGCGGATGGCCTCTGTGAGCAGGCCGGACACATTCTGGTGCGTCTCGGAGGCCATTGCCTTGAGCTCATCCCAAGTGGCCTGGTCCACTTTTGAGCTGATCTTGATACTTTGCATGGGCACAGATTGATTGACAGAGCTTGACATGTCAAGCCCTTGTATCTCAGTGGCTTAGACTGGGTCGCCGCCCAAATATCGGTATCACGGACCAGTCAGGAGGGTGCGCGGGCTGCCTTGCCAAACCACACCAGCATATGCGAACCGGCTCTACAATCAGACGGCCGCCTTCCTTGCGCAGGCTTGCCTCATCGCCCTCGAGCTCGAACTCGAGGGGAATACACAGAGTCTGGTTAGGACCATCGCGAAACAAGCAGACATGAAGTTCGATTTCAGCCATGCGAGGCATCCGCAAAGGCGAAGCATATGCCATAGCATCTGCTCACGGCCTGGGCCCGTCAATGCCTGGAAATGGGGGGCATTCTGCTTTTTTGCCCCGCGTGATGGCGCAACCAGGAGCCTCGCTGAAAAAACAGAATATCCTCAACATCCTCGCGCCGCGAGTGCTGTGGAAACGGGGGTCTTTAGGCGAGTATTAGAGCCGCTTAGGCGCAGAGGCAACCGCCGCGCGGTCGTTCATGATCTGCTCGAGATCTTTGGCAATCGCTTGTGCATCGTGGGGTGCACTGAACACGGCGTGGAGTTGCGTGGCCGGGTCGAGCAGGAACACCGCACTGGAATGTTCCACGACATACAGGCCGTCGCCCTTTCTGACAAAAAAGGGCACCGCGAGACCGCCCGCGAGCTCGCGCAGTTGTTCCTCGTTGCCGGTGGCTCCGGAGAAACTGTCGCTGAAGCCGCGCACGTAAGCGTCTATTATCTCCGGGCTGTCACGCTCCGGGTCCACCGACACGAACAACACCCCGGGCGGCGTCGGCAGCTTCTTGACCGCTTCGGAGAGCGTATAAAGAGTAGTGGGGCACACATCCCCGCAATTCGTGAAACCCATGAATAACAAGGTCCAGCGACCGGACAAATCATCCTTCGCCAGCGGCAGCGCGGCGTGATCGATAAGGTTGAAGTCAGGCAGCGCGCGCGGCGGCACGAGCACCGTGGCAACGCCGGTGGATTGTGACGAGCCATGCACCACAGCGTCCGGCATGAACAGGTAGCGGCTGGCTAGCAGGCCGGCCACGAAGACCAGAGTCATTCCAATTACGATGGTGAGCCTGGAGCGCATACGGTGCGTTTCGTTCATCGAGATGCGGGTCCTGCGACACTAATTCCGGACGGCGGATTTTAGCTGCTGGTTCATTGCATTGCCTACGGGACTTCCGCATTGCGCGGCGTGGCGCCTTTGCGGATCATCGAGGCTATGAATACCTCAATGACCCGCATGCTGGGCGTTCTGAGCCTCATTACGTTGGCAGCGAGCTTTGCCGTGGCTGAGCCAACGGTGATCCAGCGCGGCTCCAGCATCGACCCGCCCAGCCTCGACCCCAACCTCGGCACCTCCCGGCCCGCCAACCCGGTGCTGTCCGACCTGGTGGAAGGGCTGGTGATTCGCGGGCGGCGCGGTGAGCCGGTGCCCGGCTGCGCGGAATCCTGGGCCGTGAGCGACGACGGGCTCACCTATACCTTCAGGCTGCGCGCCGGGCTCAAGTGGTCGGATGGCACGTCGCTGACTGCCGATGACTTCGTCTATTCATTCCGCCGTCTGCTGGACCCCGCCACCGGCGCTCGCGCCGCCGGGCTGTTCTTCATTATCGAGGGCGGGCAGGCAATCGCTCGCAAGGAGCGTGAGCCCACTACGCTCGGCGTGTCCGCGCCGGATCCGGCAACGGTGGTAATTCGGCTGGAACAGCCGGCGCCGTTCTTCATCCAGTTGCTGGCCAACAGCCAGGGTGTGCCGGTGCCGCAGCATGTGATCGAGGAGCATGGTCGCGGCTGGGCCAAGGCGGGGACCATGGTGTCGAACGGTCCGTACCAGCTGGCGGAGCGCGTGCCGCAGACGCACATTAAGCTGGTCCGGAATCCCAATTTCTACGACGCGGATTCCGTGGCCATCGACGAAGTCTACTGGCGGCCGGTGCAGGACCTGGGTGCGGCCTTCCGGCAGTTTCGCGCCGGGGAACTGGACACCGTGCTGATGGCGCCGCCGGATGAGCTGGGCTTCATTCGCAAGAATTTTCCGAACGCGCTACACGTGAACCCGATCCAGGCGACCTATGTGCTGGTGTTCAACGTGGACCGTGCACCCTTCGACAATCCGCGGGTGCGCCGGGCGCTGTCCATCGCGCTGGACCGCGAAGCGCTGGCGGCACAGCTGCTGCAGGGCAATGTGCTTGCCGCCGGTTCCCTGGTTACGCCTGGCACCGGCGGCTACCCGGGCCTCAAGTTGCCGGAGTTGGACCAGCCCCTGGCAGAACGGCAGGCAGAAGCGCGGCAATTGCTGGCCGACGCGGGTTTCGATGCGGACAAGCCGCTGACAGTGTCGATCGTTTATGACACGCAGGAAGAGAACCGCAAGATCATGGTGGCCATCGCGGCCATGTGGCGCAGTGTGGGCGTGAAGACCAAGCTCGACAGCGTTGAGGGGCGCGCCCTGTTCGGTCGCTTGCGCGGGCGCGATTTCGGCGTGGCGCGCTCGTCGGTCTTTGCGGTGTTCGACGACCCTTATGCATTCCTGCAGAAGTTCGAGAGCGACAACACCGACAACCGCGCGGGCTACCGCAATGCCATTTTCGACTCAACGCTGGCGCGCGCGAATGCCGAGCGGAACCCGGCTGCCCGCACGCAGCTTTTGCTGGGTGCAGAGGGCATATTGCTGGCCGACCAGCCCCTGGTGCCCATTTACTGGTACATCGGCAAGGTACTGGTGGCAGAGCGGGTCCAGGGCTGGCTCGACGCGCCACTGGGCACGCCGATGACCCGCTGGCTCAGCGTCGACTAAGGGAGCCTGAAGAATCGCGGCTAAAGCCGCTCCCACAGGGAAGACAGATCTTGGTGGGAGCGGCTTTAGCCGCGACTGGCTAGGACTTACTGCCGCGCGAGCGGTTTAACGGTTTCTCCGTACCCGCGAACCGCCGCGTGCCTGCTATCATCCCGCGCGTTTCACAACCAGATAACAAAGGAACAGACCATGCCCGTGATGGCAACTTCCGACCTCACCCCCCGCCAGTACTGGGCCGAGGTCAAAGCGAACCCGAATCGTGCCAAGTTCGGCTTTGGCACCAAGGCCGCGTTAATCAATATCGACATGCAGCGCGCGTATACCGATATCGACTCTTATAAAACGGCTTACCAGACCGATCCAAAGCAGATCGACTACATCAACGAGCTGTCGGCCCTGGCCCGGGCGAAGAATATGCCGGTGATCTGGACCTACGTTGCGTATATGGATAACGCCGATGATGCCGGGGTCTGGGGCACGCGGACCAACACGCCGGATTCGTTGCAGAACATCAAGGTGGGGGACCCGCGGGCGGAGCTGGACCCAAGGCTGGATATCGATCACTCACGTGACGCGGTTCTGAACAAGCGAATGGCCAGCGTATTCCACGATACGCTGATTCCGTCGCTGCTGGTGTGGCACCGCGTGGACACCGTAATCTTGACCGGCGGCAGCACCTCGGGCTGCGTGCGCGCCAGTGCGGTGGCGTCACTGTCGACGGGCTACCGCACCATCGTCCCGGAAGAATGCGTGGCCGACAAGCATGAGATCCCGCACTTCGCCAACCTGTGCGACATCATGCTGAAGTATGCCGACGTCGAGCCGGTGGACAATGTAAAGGAGTGGTTGCAGGGCCATCCCGGCTGCCAGCCCATTCGGGAGGCGCGCGGCTGCGAGTTTTGAGTTGTTGGAATCGCGGCTAAAGCCGCTCCCACGGGAGAAGGAATTGGAATCGCGGCTGAAGCCGCTCCTACCGGGGGAGGCAGGTCTTGGTGGGAGCGGGTCTTGGTGGGAGCGGCTTCAGCCGCGACAAATCTGGCTGCCTGGCTGGAGTCGCGGCTAAAGCCGCTCCCACCGGGGCTTGAGAGGTAAGAGCATGAAAGAAGATCCCGGCCTGTACGACTACTGGCCCTACGAAAACCGGCCGAAGATCACCTGGCCCAACGGTGCACGGGTGGCCTTCTGGGTCGCGCCGAACATCGAGTTCTACGAGCTCGATCCGGCCGTGAACCCGCACCGCAAGGCCTGGCCGCGGCCGGTGCCGGATGTGAACGGTTACGCGACGCGCGACTACGGCAACCGGGTGGGCCACGTGCGCCTGATGCGGGCGCTCGACAAGTACGGCGTGCGCGGCTCGATTTCCCTGAGCACCGCATTGTGTGACCACCACCCGGAAATCATCGAGATGTGTAAGGAGCGCAACTGGGAGTTCTTCAGCCACGGCATCTACAACACGCGTTACACCTATGGCCTGAGCGAAGACCAGGAGCGCGCGCTGATCGAAGACGCGGTGGAGACCATCCGCAAGCACACCGGTCAGCAGTGTGCCGGATACCTCGCGCCGGCCCTGACACACTCTGACATCACGATGGATCTGTTCGAGGAAGCCGGTGGGATCTACACCTGTGACCTGTTTCACGATGACCAGCCCACGCCGGTGCAAGTGCGCTCCGGCAGAAAGTTTATCTCCGTGCCGTATTCGCTGGAGATGAACGACACCATTGTCTATGTGGTGAACAAGATCGAGCCGCGGCGTTACGGCGAGATGATCAAGGCGAACTTCGACAGGCTCTATGCAGAAGGCGCGGACAACGGTGTGGTCATGTGCGTGCCCCTGCACGCCTACCAGGTCAGCCACCCGCACCGGCTGAAGGTTTTTGAAGAAGCACTGGAGTACATCACCGGCCATTCCGACGTGTGGGTGACCACGGGTCGGGAAATTGCCGAGTACTACATCGAGAACTGCTATGACGATGCGGCGGCCGACATTGCCGCGAAAGGAGCCGCGTGATGCCTTTGGACCCCAGCTACCTCGAATATCCGCATCGCAACTACGGCATGGACCACGACCGTTACGAGTGGTCCATGCTCACAGATCGCAAGCCGGTGGCATGGCCCGGCGGCAAGCGCCTG
>CAMYJV010000119.1:0-6201 GCA_947258805.1 uncultured Gammaproteobacteria bacterium
ACGCGACAGGCTTATCGAAACCCGACCCATTGCCGGCACCCGGCCGCGGCACCGGGCACAAGGCGCCGACCCGCCCGCGCAAGCAGAGCTGCTCGGCCATCCGAAGGAACGCGCGGAGCACATCATGTTGATTGACCTCGAACGCAACGATATCGGTCGCGTCTGCGCGGCGGGCACCGTGAAAGTCGATGAATTCATGACCCTGGAGAGCTATGCCCACGTGCATCACATCGTCTCTAATGTCAGCGGCCGGGCCCGCGAAGACGTCACGCCCGCGCAACTGATTCGCGCGGTGTTTCCCGGTGGCACGATTACCGGCTGTCCAAAAGTGCGCTGCATGGAAATCATCGCCGAGCTGGAAGGGCGCGCGCGTGGCTTCTACACGGGCGCGATGGGTTACCTGGGCCACGACGGTCGCATGGATCTGAACATCCTGATTCGCACCATGGTGACCCAGCATGATCGCCTGTCTTTCGCCGCAGGCAGCGGGATCGTGGCAGACTCGGCACCGGAACGAGAATTGGAGGAAACCCGGGCCAAAGCCAAAGGCATGCTGCTGGCCCTGGACTAAGGTGACGAGCTGGCTGGTCAACGGCCAACGGGACGGGCGCCTGTCGCCCGCGGACCGGGGGCTTGCTTATGGTGACGGTTTGTTCGAGACGATCGCTCTGCGCGCCGGCCGCTTGCGCTTTCTCGACTACCATTTCGACCGCCTGGTCGCCGGGTGCAAGAGGCTGGGTATCCCGGCACCGGACTGCAGCCAGCTCACGCGCGAACTTGAGGCGGTGCGGCAGGACTGCCGCGACGGCACGGCCAAGATCATCATCACGCGCGGCCTGGGTCCGCGAGGTTACCGGCCACCGGAAATCGTGGAGCCCACGCGCCTGGTCAGCGTGACGGCTGCCGGCAGCAGCGCTGCGCGGGCCTGGAGCAGCGGCATTCGCGTGCGCTTGTGTACGACCACGTTGAGCGAGAACTCCGCCCTTGCCGGGATGAAAACGCTTAACCGTCTGGAACAGGTAATGGCCCGCGCCGAGTGGCGCACGCCGGATATCGCCGAGGGCCTCATGATGACCGAGGCCGGGCACGTGGTTTGCGGCACACAGAGCAACCTTTTCCTGGTTCGTCACGGCGCCTTGCTGACACCCCCTGTCGACCGCTGCGGCGTGAGCGGCGTCATGCGCCGGGTCATCCTTGAAGAGGCCGGCCGACTCGGGATCGCCGTGCAGACCCCGGTCGTTACTGTCGCGGCCCTGGCCACAGCCACGGAACTGTTTGTCAGCAACAGCTTGCAGGGTATCGGGCCCATCGTCCGGTGGAATGATGAAAGCCGGGCCACGGGAAAACTCACGCGCAGCCTGATGGCAGCCCTCGTGCAACGGGGGGTGCAGGAATGCGGCGGCGATTGATCCTGGCCGCTGTCGCTCTGGTGTTGCTGGGAGCCGCCGCCGGCGGCCTGGCGCTGCTGGAGGCAGCCCGCAGTCTCGACAGGCCCGTGGGCGGGGCCGCGGACGGCTATGTGCTGGACGTTCGCCAGGGCCGCAATCTCAGCGATCTGACGGCCCAATTGGCGCGGGACGGCGTTCTCGACCGGCCCCGCGTGCTGCGCTGGTACGCGCGCTGGCGCGGGCTGGACCAGCGCATCCAGGCGGGCGAGTACCTGCTGAATCCGGTACTGACGCCGCGGGAGATCCTGGACAAACTCGTGACGGGTGACGTGCGGCTGTATTCCCTGACCGTCGTCGAAGGCTGGACGGTGCGCGAGCTGCTGAGCGCGCTCCGCGCCCATCCGTCACTGCGGCAGACCCTGACGACGGACGACCCGGCGTTGCTGCCCGCCGTGCTCGGCCTGAAACTCGAGCACGCCGAAGGCTGGTTTTTCCCTGATACCTACCGTTTTCCGCGCGGCACGTCGGATACGCAACTATTGCACCAGGCTTACCAGCTGATGACGGAAAAGCTGGCGTCGGCCTGGGCGGAACGCGCTGTCGGGCTGCCGTTCACCACACCGTATGAAGCCTTGATCCTGGCTTCGGTCGTCGAACGTGAAACCGGCCTCGACGCAGAGCGGTCCCGGGTTGCAGGCGTCTTCGTCCGCCGGCTGGAGCGCGGGATGCGGCTGCAGACGGATCCCACCGTGATCTACGGCCTCGGGACCGCCTATGACGGGAACCTGACGCGCAGCGATCTGCGGGCAGACACCCGCTACAACACCTCCTCGCTCCGGGCTGCGGTGAACCCCGTGACGGAGGATGCGCTGTACTTCGTCGCGACCGGGCTGCCGGACGGCAGCCACACCTTCAGTGCCACGCTGGAAGAACACAATGCGGCAGTGGCGGTGTACCTTGCGAGACTGCGCAACAATCGCGACGGGGGCTGAGTGATGAGCGGGCGGTTCATTACGCTGGAAGGCATCGAAGGCGTGGGTAAGTCCACCAACATGGAGTTCGTGGCTCAGTGGTTGCGCGACCGGGGCGAACGCGTAGTGATCACGCGCGAACCCGGCGGCACCCCCCTGGCGGAACGCCTGCGCAACGCGTTGCTTGAGAGTGAAGGCCAGGTGACGCCCATGGCCGAGTTGCTGCTGATGTTTGCAGCGCGCAGCAGCCACTTGCGCGATCTCGTGGAACCGGCATTGGCGCGAGGGGACTGGGTGCTCTGCGACCGGTTCACCGATGCGACCTATGCTTACCAGGGTGGCGGCCGGCAACTGGACCCGGGCTTGATCGCGACCCTCGAGAGGGCCGTGCAGGGCGAACGCCGCCCGGATCTGACCCTGCTGCTGGACGCGGCGCCGGAGGCCACCGCATCCCGGCGCAGCCTGCGGGGCACCGAGGATCGCTTTGAGCGGGAGCAGACAGATTTTTTTCGGCGGGTTCGCAAGACCTACCTGGAGCGGGCCGCCGCAGAACCACAGCGCATTCAGGTCATCGACGCGGCCCGCCCCCTCACGGAGGTCCAGGACGAACTCGGCCAATGCCTCGCCAGCTTCCTGAGAAATTAGTAGATATATAGCTCATAAATGTCTGTTTTTGAGAGTGTTTATTATCCATGGCTTGAGCCCATAGCCACGGATCTGGCCACCCTGCACCAGCGTGGCCAGTTACCCCACGCCGTCTTGCTGCACGGTCCGGCCGGCATCGGCCGCCGGCACCTGGCCCTTTGGCTCAGCGCACGAGTGCTGGGGGCGCCGTGTCCCGATCCCGCGGTAGCAGGGGATCCCGAGGCCGACATCGGGCTGACGGAGGAACTGCTGCACCCGGATCTACTCATCGCTCAACCGCCGCCGGACAAGCGCACGCTGCCCATCGAGCGGGTCCGTCAGCTGATTGCGTTCCTGCAGCTGACCGCCCACCAGGGGCGGGGCAAGGCCGCCGTGATCGCGCCGGCGGAAGCCATGAGCCACGGCGCCGCCAATAGCTTGCTGAAGACCCTGGAAGAGCCGGCAGCCGGGTCGCTGATCGTGCTGGTGGCCACGGCGCCCGGACGTTTGCCTGCCACCGTGCTGAGCCGCTGCCAGCGAGTCAGGGTGGGTCTGCCGGCCCGAAGCCGGGCAGCCGACTGGTTGCAAAGGACCCATGGGGAGGCGGACTGGCCCGGGCTGCTGGAGCTGGCCGGGGGTGCGCCGCTGACCGCTCTGCGGCTGCATTCGGCCAGATTCGGCGCCGAAGCCCGGCGGCTGGAAGACGAACTGGCCGCCCTGGCGCGCGCGGAGGCCGAGCCGGTCATGGTCGCCCGTCGCTGGGTCAAGGTGGGAGCCCTGCGCTGCGTGGACTGGCTGTACCGGCGCACGGCGCGGGAAATCCGGGCCCGGAGCCTTGCAGGTGAAAATGCCGGAACTGGGTCCTTGCAAAACGCGCCGGATCTTCTAAACATAAGCCGCCTGCACGTCATGCTGCGCGAACTGGGCGAACTGCGCCGCCTGACGGGCTCCGGGCTGAACATGGAACTGGCCCTGGCGGAGTTGCTGGATGGCTGGTATGGCGCTGACGCGCCGCGCTGAGGTCGAGAGAATGTCGAAACCGGGACTGCTGACGCTGACCATCAAGGACAAGAGCGCCTTGTATCTCGCGTATATGCCCTTTATCAAAAACGGTGGTCTGTTTATCCCTACCAACAGCAGCTACAAGATCGGCGACGAGGTCTTCATGCTGCTGAACCTGATGGGGGAGGATGAGAAGATCCCCGTAGCCGGCCGCGTCATCTGGCTGACGCCCAAAGGCGCGCAGGGTAAACGCACGGCCGGCATCGGCGTGCAGTTCAGCGACCAGGACGGAGGCACGACGCAGAAGAAAATCGAGAACTATCTTGCGGGTGCGCTGGGCGGCGACAAACCGACCCACACGATGTAGGCAGACTCAGCCGGTTTCGGCGTTCAGGCCGGAGAGATTCAGCCCGCCTTTCAATACCCGTGTCGTGAACCCGCGTTCATTCAGAATGAAAGCTGCGGCCGAACTTCGGCGGCCGGTGTCGCAGCACAGAACATAGGTCGCATTGCTGTCCAGGGTCCCGAGCTTCAGGCGAATAAAGTACAGCGGGATATTGATTGCGTCCGGCTCGTGATAGGCCTCGAACTCGCTGGGCAGCCTGACGTCCAGCCACTTCCCGCCTTTGTTCACGAGGTCTTTGGCCGCTTCGTAATCCACCCAGTCGATCATGGGTTCGTTGAGCAGCCGGTTAAAGTCGTCTTTCGCCAGCCGCATGGTCGTGCCGGGCGTCAGCATCGTCACCGTCGCATTACGGCGATTCTCCGAGATCAGGGCCTCTTCGCCGAAGGTGTCGCCCACGCCCAGTTCGGCAAGCTTGATGCCTTCCTTGTTCAGGGGCGTCTCGCGCGTGACCACACAGCTGCCGGCGGTAATCACGTAAAAGTAGTCACCTTCTGCACCCTGCTTGATGATCACCTCGCCGGGGCTGAAGTCGACGCGCTGCATGCGCATGAAAATAGCCTGCAGGTTCGCCGGTGGTACCCGGTGAAAAGCCTTGGTCTGCAGCAGGGTAGTCATCCAGTCGTCGGGCGTCGGCTGTTGCGACATGGTCAACTCGCTGACCTCGTAGTCGCCAGTCTGGTCCCAGGTGAGCATCACATCGAGCAGATCCGTGTCTACGGACATGTACTCAACGTCGTCGACTGCTGTCACGTTGAAACGACGGGGCAACATGGGACCAATAGGGTTGCGTGCTTCTTCGCTGCCGGCCCGGATCACCTGGCTAGTGCCCTTGGCATCCGTGAGTTCCACTGCGCCGGCCATCAGGTAGAAAGTGCGTTTCTCGCTGTCGCCGATCTTGAACAGCGACTCGCCGGTGGGCAATGCGCGCACGGTGGTCTTCTTGGCGAGGGCGGCGATGTTCTCGCGCTTCAGGCCATCCAGCGGCGAAAACCGCCGCAATTCTTCAATGGTGACGTGTCGGGAATTCATGGATTAAATCTGTTGCGCACCCGCCGCGCCCCGGCGCGGAAGGCGCCATTCTACCTGTACGGATTTGCGTCGCGAAACCGACCAGTTCCCGCTAGGGTCCGCTGACGTCGGCCCACCCCGGCGATGGACGGAATTGGTCACCATGACGTTGGGCCAGCCGCTCCAGTCTCTGGACTATCGCAGCCACGCCCTCGGCCCGGGCGTAGTGGAGCGGACCGCCTCGAAACGGGGCGAAGCCTGTGCCGAAGATCGCGCCGGCATCCACCAGGTCGGGGTCGGCCACGACACCGGCGTCCAGGCAGGCAGCTGCTTCGTTCAGGTACGCCAGGATCAGCCGTTCCTGGACCTCCGGGTCCACCGTGTTGGGCGGAATGCGGGGCCGGACCGGCTTGCCGTCTTCATAGGTGTAGAAGCCCTCACCGGACTTCTGGCCGAGGCACCCGGACTCGACCTTCGCTTCCAGTTGGGCGTCCACCGGGCGGCCGATTACGGGACTCAGTATCCGGGCCACGTGCAAGGCCACATCAAGGCCGACGGAGTCCGCCAGCTCCACCGGCCCCATGGGCATGCCGAAGTCGACGGCGGCCTGGTCGATTTCAGCCGGCGCCAGGCCTTCGCTGAGCAACACCATGGCCTCGGCCATGTAGGGCCCGAGAATGCGGTTAACGAGGAATCCCGGCAGGCTCCGGCAGGGCAGGGGAAGCTTGCCAATCTGGCGACTGAAAGCGCTGGCCACGGCAGCCGCCGACGCCCCGGTATTGTCGCCCGCCACCACCTCGAT
>CAMYJV010000119.1:6216-28430 GCA_947258805.1 uncultured Gammaproteobacteria bacterium
CCACCGGGTTGAAGAAATGCAGCCCCACCAGGCGCTCGGGATGGCGCAGGCACGGCGCGAGCTCTTCGATGGGAATGCTCGAGGTATTGGTCGCCAGGATGGCCTGCCCGGTCATACGCGGTTCAAGGTCGCGGTAGAGCGCCTGTTTCGCATCCCGGTCTTCGAAGATGGCTTCGATAATGATCTCCGCGTCACCCGCGCCTTCGCCGGTGACGTCGGCCACGAGCCGCTCGGCAGCTGCGGCGGCTTCACCCGGGCCGCGCAAACGCCGTTCGAACAATTTGCGCGCCCGGTCCAGCGCCGGCTGGATGTACCGCAGCTCGCGGTCCTGCAGCGTCACGCTCAGGCCGCGCAGCGCGCACCATGCCGCAATGTCGCCACCCATGACGCCTGCGCCGACCACGTGCACGTGGGTCGCAACGTCGCGCTTGTCCCCACCCGCGTGCTTGAGGCGTTCCTGCAGACCGTAAACTCGAACCAGGTTCTTCGACGTGGAACTGACGGCGAGCCTGGCGAAGGAACGCGCCTCGGCGTCATAGGCGCGTGCACCCCGGGCGCCATGAGCGCGCCACAAATCCACCATCGCAAACGGCGCCGGATAAAAATCACGCTTCGCCTGCCGTGCGACACCGGCCGTCAGCGTGCGGGCCAGCAACGGCCGCAGCGGGGCAGCGGTCAGCAGGCGGTCAAGGATCGGTGCGCGGCGCACAGGTGGCGCCCGGCGCACGTAACGAAGGGCCGTGGTCCGCCAGTCGTCTGTCGTCACCAGCGCATCCACCAGGCCCATGCGGCGGGCCTGCTGCGGCGTGACGGATTTGCCCGCGAGCATGATGGGCATGGCCTCACGGACGCCCACCAAGTTGACCAGGCGGACGGTGCCACCGAGACCGGGATGCAGGCCCAGCTTGACCTCCGGCAGGCCGATCGTGCGTTGCCAGCCTTCGAAGGCCAGGCGCCAGTCGCAGGCCAGCGCCAGTTCCAGGCCGCCGCCGAGCGCGTAGCCGTTCATCACGACCACCGTGGGGCAGCTCAGGGTCTCGAGACGCCAGAACAGCGCGTGCCCCTCACTGGTCAGTTCATAGGCCTGGTCCTCGCTTTGCAGTTGCGGAAATTCGTCGATGTCCGCACCGGCGATAAAACCCTGGGGCTTGCCGGAGTAGAGCACGACGCCCGCAGGCGGCGACGATTCCAGGACGTCGAGCACAGCGCCGAATTCTTCGAGTACGGCGCGGGACAGCACGTTGGTGCTGGAATCGGCCCGGTCGGCGCAGAGCCAGGCAATGCCGTCGGCATCTGTCTCCAGTCGCCAGTGCCGGTACCGCGATGTGGTCTCGCTCATGTGCCCCCCTTGACCTCCAGGTCACAAATCAGTGGCAGGTGGTCAGAATAATCCACCCGGGGTATTTCGAAATTCACTGCCTCAATGCCCTTGCCATAGAGAATGAAGTCCAGCTCCATGCGTGGCGCGCGGCTGGGATAGGAAGGCAATCCGTCGCGATTGGCGCTACGCAGACCCGCGGCTTCCTTGAACAGGAAAATTTCGTTCTCGCCCCAGAAGGTGTTGAAGTCGCCCGCCACAATCACGGGTTTGTGCGACTGCTTGACCAGCTCGTAGAGATAGCGGAGCTGAAAATGACGGTGCCGGTACTTCAGTGACAAGTGCACGAGAAAAATCGCCACATCTTCGAGTTCCAGTTCGATGATCAGTCTTTTCACGCCCTGCTCGAAGTAGTGAAATCTTTCGCCGGTAACCCGGGGCGCCGCGAGAAACGCGTTGCCCTGCTTGCGCAGAATCGGCAGATACTGGTTGACAGATTCCTCGCCGTATTTGCACTCGTAGGCAGAGAAATGTCCTAGGGCCTGGGCGATGGTCTCGGCCTGGTTCACCCGTCCGCTGCGCATCGAGCCGATATCGACCTCCAGCAGGCCGACGATGTCCGGATCCTGGTCCTTGATGAATTCGGTAATCTGCTCAAGCACACCGGACTGGCCGAACAGGTACCGAGCCCCGGGCAGCCGCCGGCGGGCGGACTCCTTCTGGCCGATGCCGTAGCAGATGTTGTACACAAGCAGACGCATGCTGCGCAGTGTAATGCGCGAGTGCATATCCATGAAAGCGCGTGCCGGGAGCGCGGCCGTGGGCTAAACTTGCCGCTGGCGGGTCAGAGCAGGAGTACTATCGATGTCGGAAAACGATCCGATCCGCGTCTTCGTGTCGCACCTGTTCGATGCAGATGACGACTATCTGCGCGTTTTCGAATACATGGAGAGCCGCGACAGTTTCTTTTACGTCAATCTGTCCAAACCGGACGACATGCCGACCCTGGGTGGCCCCGAACCCATCAAGGCGGCCCTGCTTGAGCAAATCCAGGGGGCCGAGATCCTGGTGCTGCCGGTGGTCACATTCGACCGCAATCCCGACCTGGTCCGCTACCAGATGGACGCGGCTCAGGCGAACAAGATTCCGATTCTGGCGGTGCGCTCCTTCGGCGGCACCGTCGTCATTCCCAAGGAAGTCCTGGATCGCTGCAACGACCTCGTGGAGTGGAACGATCGGGTGATTACCGATGCGGTGCGCCGCCTGGCGCGCAATGAAGACACCGCCCAGTGGGAGGTCATCGAGTTCGACCCGGACTAGGCTCGAGTTCCGGATTTTCGCCCCAGGCCCCGGAGATTCTCCAGGCGTCGCGGGGCAAGCGGCGCAGGCGGATCCCTGTTGTTGGTGATCGGGGCGTCGAGTACCATTTCGGCCCCTGCCGCGGCGGGCACCGCTGCAAACCCCACCGGCCTGAACGGATACCATGAGCATAAACACAGACGCGCTAATCGTAGGCGCCGGCCCTTGCGGTCTTTTCCAGATTTTCGAACTCGGTCTGCTGGGCCTCAAGGCGCACATTGTCGATAGCCTGGAGCACCCGGGCGGCCAGTGTGCGGAGCTCTATCCGGACAAGCCCATCTACGACATTCCCGCGGTGCCGATGTGCACCGGCGAAGGGCTGGTTCAGGCCCTGATGACGCAGATCGAGCCCTTCGGGGCCGGCTTCCACCTTGGTGAAGAGGTCCAGGAGGTTGCCGCGCAAGACGGCGGCTTTCGTGTCCGCACCAGCAAGGACACGATATTTCAGGCCAAGACTGTTTTCATCGCCGGGGGTGTGGGCTCGTTCACGCCGCGCAAGCTGCGTTTCCCGGAAGCCGAGAGCCTCGAAGAGCGGCAGCTGCATTACCGGGTTAGAAACCCGGGGCAATTTGCCGGCAAGCGCATCGTGATTCTGGGCGGCGGTGACTCGGCGCTTGACTGGGCGGTGGCGCTGGCACCAGAGGCCGAGACCCTGGCGCTGGTGCACAGGCGCGATGAGTTCCGCGGCGCGGAGGCCACTGCCGAAAAATTGCGAGCCCTGGCCGCCACTGGCAACGCCGAAATCATCCTGAGCTCTAAAGCCACGGGCTTGCAGATGGACGGCGACAGTCTGACAGGCGTCGAGATCACGAAGCTGGGGGAGGGCACCAAGCGCGTGCTGGAGACCGATCAGCTGCTGGTGTTCTTCGGTCTGTCACCAAAACTCGGGCCCATCGCCGAGTGGGGTCTGGATATGGGACGCAAGACCATCAGCGTCGACACGGCAACTTTTTCCACGAACGTTCCCGGTATCTTTGCCATCGGCGATATTGCCGACTACCCGGGCAAGAAAAAACTGATTCTGAGCGGCTTCCACGAGGCCGCGCTGGCGGCCTTTGCTGCGAAAGCGATTATTGAACCTGGCAAAAAGGTGCCGCTGCAGTACACCACCACCAGTCCCATCATGCAGAAGCGGCTGGGCGTGGAAGAAGAAACTGTCGGCTGACGCGAGAATCCGAAGCCGATGCCGACCTTGCGGCCCTCAGTCGCGGCCCCAGTAGCGCTGCATCTCCAGAAAGACAAACGACGCGGACCAGGTGATCAACCCCAGGCCGGTCACGGCCTCGGTGCCGGTCATGAAGCGAATTGCCCCGATAGGGACGACGTCGCCGAATCCCAGGGTCGTGTAGGTCACCGACGAGTAGTAGGCGTGGTCGAAGAGCGTCATGGGCATTTCCACCAGCCCGGTGCCGTAACCGAAGTGCAGGAAATCGGCATAGCCGGTGACGTCCTCGAGGAAAAAATAACCACCCGCGAAGACCCAGATTTCCGCCGCATGCAACATGATCAGACCGAAAATCATGGTGACGATGCGCCCTCGCGGGGGCAGCAGGTCAGACGTGATCCATCGGCTCAATGCTCGCAAACCTTCGTAGTGCAGCAGCACGCACACAAAGACGATCACGCAGGTCGTCAGCACTGTCACCAGCAGCGGCAGGTCCATCGATGTCTATCCAAGCTTCAGGGCAACGCGGATATTACCTGCTTCCGCGGGTTGATTTGACAATCGTATAATCTGCGCGTCATGAATCGCAGTGGCAAAAATTTCCTGGCCTGGCTGACGATCGCGGCCTGTTGCCGTACTCATGTGTTTATCGGATGCAATAGCAGAGCAACCCTCGATGCAGTCTAAATTTGTGTGGCCCGGAGCGGCCCTGGCAGTGTCATGCGCGGTAACGCAGGCCATTGCGGGCCCGCCGCTGAGCATCGAAGACCCAGGCATTCTCGAGCCTGGCCAGTGGGAAATCATCACCGCGACGACGGCCACGTCCACGGATGGCGGCGACTTCTACCAGGCGCCGCTGCTGGATATTTCCCTGGGCGTAATTGGCGACTATGTGCAGATTGCCGCGGCCTATCCCTACGTTTATGCAGACGCCAACGATGGCGATTCCGAATGGGATTTTGGCAATCTTGAGGTCGGGGTGAAGTGGCGCTTCTGGAATACCGAGACACTGCAGGTGGCCTTCGCCCCGATCTATGCCTTCGGTGTCAACCGGGACACGGCTGAGAAGGGCATCGGCGACGACACCGATGTGGCCGTCTTCCCGCTCGCGGCCGAGTACCAGATCAACGACGCCTGGCGGGTGAACGCGTCGGCGGGTTATGCCAGTGTCAAAGACAGCGGTGACGAGTGGGGCTATGGCGTCGCGGTGGCCTACGGGTTGAACGAGCGGTGGGAACTGCTGTTCGAGCTGTCCGGCGCCACGGATACGGACTTCGACGATGACATCCTGGACGTGCGGGCCGGTTTCGACTTTGCCTTTACCGAAGATCTCCACCTGCTGTTCTCCGCGGCCACCGGGCTGCGCGAGCCGGACGGGGAGGAAGAGCTGGATTACGATATATTCTTGGGTCTACAGTTTTTCCAATAGGGCGGCACCACGAGGCTGCGGGAGCTGGAGTCATGAACACGAGCCGCAAATTCTGCTGGGCGCTGGCGCTGGCGCTGGTAGCAGCCGCCTGGCTCATGCCGGCGCATGCGAACGACGGCTGGCAACAGGTCAGTGGGGCAGAGCGACGCGCGATCAGCCCGGAAATGACAGTCGGACCGGACGGCACTATCCACCTGATCTGGCTCGACAAGGGGCTGGTGGCGGACCGGCCGCCGCCCAAACCTCGCAAGCCGGGGGAACACAGCCACCGCTCAACGACCGATCTCTATTACAGCCAGTCTGCCGACGGTGGGGAATCCTGGTCGGCACCAAGTCGCGTCAACGATGAACCCGGCTCGGTCTGGGGTTTCCAGGTCAGCAAGCCGCGCGTCGCAGTCGGAGACAGCAAGACCATTCACATTTTTTTCCCGGGCAATGAATGGTCCGATGTCATGGACAAGGACACCGTGACGGCACGCTACACGCGTTCCACGGACAACGGAAAGACCTTTAGCCGGCCGATCACGCTGCACAAGCCGGCAGGTTTCGACCAGGAGAAATTGCTGGGCGAAGGTCTCGCGGCAACCTTTTCCTTTGGCACCATGGGGCTGGCGCCCGACGGCAGCATCATCGCCGCGTGGCAGGACGTGCGCGGCATGGGGGACAACTCGGACGGTGCCGACGCATACGTTGCGATCTCGCGAGACGACGGCCAGACCTTCAGCACCGAGATCCGCGCGCTGGGCGGGAGCGATGTGTGCCCCTGTTGCCAGCTAACGATGGCCTTCGGCGACGATACCGCCCTGATGGGCTACCGGCGGATCTATTCCGATGGGCGGGATAGCTCGGTGGCGATGTCCACGGACGGTGGCGAGAATTTCGGCAGCATCGCAAGACTGCCCTTCGCCCCCTGGAAGATCGACGGCTGCCCGCTCAAGCCCACGGCAATGGCCGTAGATGGAGAAACCGTCTACGCAGCGGCCTATACCGGGGGTGAAGACCCGGCGGGCGTCTATCTGGCCCGTTCGGACGACGGCGGCAAGAGCTTCGGCGCCGGGTTAGCGGTGCACCCCGAGGCTGCGTATTCCGACGCGCCGTGCCTGAGTATTGCGCCGGATCGGACGCTGCGCATAGTCTGGCAGGCAAAGACCGACAGCGAGCGGCGGCTGTACGTGGCCACCGCGGCAGCCGGCAATGAGGTCCTGATCCTGGGCGCGCCGCGCGAATTGCCGGCACCCCCGGGCAATGCGTCCTACCCGGTCACGGCCGGGAGCGAGGACGGCACGCTGTTTGTCGCCTGGCAGCATGCGGGCGAACGCGTGCTCTTCACGCGGATACCCGGCACACCTGCGCGGGCAGCCGCACGCTGATAACCGGTTTGCCGGCGGCGTGACAGCCCAAAACGCCCCGCCGGCATCTCGCCCACGCGACGCGGCGCCCTTGTGGTACGCGGTAGACGCCGCGGACGCCGTTGCCAGGCCTGGCGCAGCTGGCTGACCAGTTCCGCAACCCCCTGATCCCGATCCTGTTCCTGGCCGCAGGCCTGTCCGGCGCCCTCGGGCAGGCCCTGGAAGCGGCAACCATTGCCGTGATCCTGGCATTTTGCGTGATGCTTGGCTTCCTGCAGGAGAACCGCGCGGAAAAGGCCCTGCTGGCCTTGCGGGACCTCGCAGCACCCCAGGCGACCGCGTTGCGGGACGGACGCCCGCGATTGATCAGGGCAAAGGAACTGGTGCCGGGCGACGTGATCCTGTTGCAGGCCGGCGACCGCGTTCCGGCCGATGCCCGACTGCTGGAAACTCACAACCTGCGGGCCGATGAATCGCCGCTGACGGGTGAGTCCGAACCCGTGAACAAGACCACCGACCGCTTGCCCAGTCGCGCGTTGCCGGTGGGCGACCGGCGCAACCTGGTCTATGCGGGGACTGCAATCACCTATGGCCGCGGCCGGGCAGTGATTACCGCCACCGGCACCGAGACGGAAGTTGGCCGGCTGTCTGGATTGCTGGGTGCGGTGGAGCGGGGCGCTACGCCGCTGCAGGCCAACCTCGATCGTCTCGGCCGTGTCCTGGCGGTGCTGGCGGCCGGCGTCGCCGTGCTGATTGTTGCGGCCGGCCTGCAACGCGGAGCCGAATGGCTGGACATGCTGCTGTTCGGCGTGGCGCTGGGCGTCGCGGTGGTGCCTGAGGCCTTGCCCGCGGTCGTCACCATCGCGCTGGCGGCGGGCGTCACACGCATGGCGGCGCGGCACGCCCTCGTGCGCAAGCTCCCCGCCGTGGAAACGCTTGGCAGTGTCGATGTGGTCTGCGCCGACAAGACCGGCACCCTGACCCGCGACGAAATGACCTTGCGCAGCGTCGTGCTGGCGGGTCACGAACTCGAAGTATCCGGCGAGGGCTATGCGCCCGACGGTGAGTTCACCGAGCGCGGCCATGCCGTGGTGCTCACGGACAGCTTGCAGGCCTTTCTGGAAGCCGCTGCACTGGCTTCCGATGCATCGCTGACGGCCACCGACAAGGGCTGGGAGGCCCAGGGCGACCCCACCGAATGTGCGCTGGTGGTGGCAGCGGTGAAGGGCGGAATTGAACTCGACGCGCTGCGCAGGGCCTACCCTCGCGTCGGCGAAATCCCGTTCAGCTCCGAACGCAAGCGCATGACCACCCTGCATGCGGTCGGGGAGGGCACGCTGGCCTGCACGAAGGGCGCACCCGAGGTCATCCTGCCGGCTGCCACCTCGGTGCTGACTGACGGCGGTGAACGGGCCATCAGCACAGGTGAACGGACGTCCCTGCTGGCCGCAGCCGGGGAGATGGCAGAGCAGGGGCTGCGGGTCATCGCGGTGGCCCGGCACAGCGACGCAGGCGCAGACGCCGCCGAGCAGGAACTGTGCCTGCTGGGCCTGGCCGGTATTCAGGATCCACCCCGCGCGGAGGCGGCCCAGGCCATCGCCACCTGCCGCGAGGCCGGTATCAAGACCGTGATGATCACCGGTGATCATCCAGGCACCGCGAAGGCGGTGGCCCGGGAACTGGGCCTGCTCGCCGACGGTGCGGTGATTACCGGCGAGGATCTCGATGCAATGTCTGCGGCGGAACTCGCCGCGCGGGTAGAACAGATCGGGATCTACGCTCGCGTTGCCCCGGAGCACAAGCTGCGCATCGTAGCGGCGTGGCAACAGCGCGGCAGGACCGTGGCCATGACCGGCGACGGTGTAAACGATGCGCCGGCCCTGCGCAAAGCCAACGTCGGCATTGCAATGGGCCGCACCGGTACCGAGGTCAGCCGGGAAGCGGCTGACATGACCCTGACGGACGACAATTTCGCATCGATTGAGGCGGCCATAGAAGAAGGTCGAAAAATATTCGATAACATACAGAAATTCTTACTATTATTGTTATCGACAAATCTCGGGGAAATAGGCCTGATCGCCGGCGCCACGCTGCTGGGCGCCCCACTGCCGCTGACCGCGGCGCAGATCCTGCTCGTGAACCTGGCCACCGACGGGCTCCCGGCCATCGCGCTGGCGGTAGATCCCGTGGACGAAGACGTGATGCACCGGCCACCGCGCGACCCGCGAACGGGCGTTTTCACCCGCCCGGTGACGCTGCTGCTAGTCGTCGCAGGCGCCTGGACCGGCGTCGCCACGCTGGGACTTTACCTGGGCGCGCGGGCGCTGGACTATAGCCAGGCCCATGCAATGACCCTGACATTCAGCTGCCTGTTCCTGATCGAGTTCATTCAGGCCTATTGCTTTCGTTCGCAACACCGGCCGGTCACCCGGAACCCATTCAGCAACGGCTGGCTGAACCTTGCCGTTGGCTCGCAGGTCATCCTGCTCTTGTTGTTGATTTACCTGCCGTTCCTGCGAGAGGCCTTCGGCACCGTGGCCCTGGGGCCCACAGACTGGCTGCTGGTAGGTCTGACGGCCGGGAGCATTCTCCCGGTCATCGAGGGGGTCAAGTTCGGGCTGCGTCGTCGACTGGCCGCGACAAGCTAGTCCGGGTCGGCGAGGCCCGGCAAGCCGTCGATGCTGACACGGTTGTATTCGTCCCGGAATGCCTGCAGATCCGCCTCGGTCTTGTCCCGCATATAGTTTTCGATAGACCGGCGTTCAGCCCGATAGTCCATCAGCGGGACGCCGTAACCGCAGGAATCGGCAACGCGCGTCACGTCGACGCGGATGAACGAGCGGGGTGCTGACGGCGGTTCGGGGAACTGTGCCAGCAGCGTTTCAAAGCGCGCATCGTCCGGCATAACGGGCTCTCCGCGGCCGTGAAAACGCACGATTCGCGGCGGTCCTTTAAAAGCACACAGCATGATCACGATGCGCTGGTTCTCCCGCAGATGCGCCACGGTTTCGATGCCGCTGCCGCCCATGTCCAGATAGGCGATCTCGCGCGGACCGAGCACCCGCAGCGTGTCGCGGCCTTTCGGTGAACAGTTGACATGTCCATCCGTGTCCGCAGGCGCGGTTGCCACGAAGAACATGGGCTGTTTTTCTGTCCATGCTTTGAGCTTGGCGTCGATTACAGGATCTTTTTCTTCCACGTACCTGCCTCCAGCCGTTTCTTTGCAAGGATTTCGATCAGCTGCCGACGCCACGCTGGCGCAGCAGAATAATTAGCACCAGGCCGACCAGTGCCAGGCCCCACACGGCCAGATTCAGCATAACCGACTCCTTTGCGGCACGTTGTTCGAGCCACGTGCGCGGCCGGACGCCCCGAACCAGAAACACGAGTTGCGCGGCGAGGTTTACGCAGATGATGTTGGTCGCCAGCAATAGTGCCGCGCCCATCGCACCAGCGATATCGCCGGCGCCCAGGAGCATGCCGCAGGCCGTCGTCGGCGGCAGCAGCGCAACGGCCACCATCACGCCAACCAGCACGCTGGCCAGGCCGCTGGTCAACGAGAGCACGCCCGCAATACCGGACGCGGTTGCCAACAGCAGGCTGGCCAGGTTGACATCAGTGCGTGCCGCCAATTCTGGCACGCTCGGGTCGATATCCCAGACCACGCCCACGCCGATCGCGATGGCAAAACCCAGCGCCAGCCCGACCAGGTTGGTCTTCAGGGCCGAGCGCATCAGGCGCCCGTCGCCGAGGGCCGCAGCCATGGCGAGGCCCAGGTTTGGCCCCAGCAGCGGCGCGATGACCATTGCACCAATCACTACCGCGACATTGTTCTCCGCAAGACCGACCGAGGCGACAATCGTCGACAACGCAACCAGCAGCAGGTGCTGGCGATTGAGCTGGGCGCCACGCGCGATCTGGTCAAACAGCGACTGGCGGCTGACGATCACCGGATCGACGGAATCCGGAGCGGGCAGCGTCGCTTCGACAGGTAAAACAATGATGTAGGTCGATTTCTCGGTACCGCACAGTGTCTCGAAACGATCCAGGAGCGGCTGCACCTGGCCATCACTGACGAGCACTCGCAAGCAGACATTTTCGCCGGTCTGATCCGTGCTGAATTCGCCGAGTATCTGGGCGTCGAGTCCGTCGGCGGCCGCGCGCAGGGAATCTGTATAGCCCGGGCGGGTAAATACCTCGATGAATTTCATACGCCGTTAACCATAGCGTCACAGCTATGACCGGCGGAACCCACGCCGGCCTCGAAATAATTGTTGTCAGCCATGTCGGGATTCTGGCCGAACCCGCGCCCGCCGGGGCTGTCCAGGGCCCTCCCGGAGGCCCCGGAAAGACGCATAATGTATATTATGTTAAATAATATCCCTCCCTGGTTACCAGGAATCCGTATTTCACCCCATTCCCCCGGGGCGCCTCCTTGAACCATCATCGGTCTATTCCAAGGGGATGCGCCGTGTCACAGCCGAAGATCGCCTATTTCTCCATGGAGATTGCCGTGGAGTCGGAGCTGCCGACCTACAGCGGCGGCCTCGGCGTGCTGGCTGGCGACACCATTGCATCCGCTGCCGATCTCGGCGTGCCTATGACGGCCGTCACGCTGGTCTATCGCAAAGGCTATTTTTCCCAACGGCTGGACGAACGCGGATGCCAGCGTGCCGAACCGGTGGCCTGGAACCCGGCAGACTTTCTGACCGAGACCCCGGCGCGCTGTGAAGTCGAGATCGCGGATCGCAAGGTCCAGTTGCGTGCATGGCGACTCGATGTCACTGGCGTCAGCGGCCACGGCGTGCCGGTGTTTTTTCTCGATGCAGATCTGCCGGAAAATGCCGAGCAAGACCGGGCCCTGACGGATTACCTGTACGGCGGCGATGACCGATACCGGCTGTGCCAGGAGATACTGCTCGGCATCGGCGGCGTCCGGATGCTGAAGGCGCTGGGCTATGACCAGCTGGCCCGCTATCACCTGAACGAGGGCCACCCGGCCCTGCTGACCTTCCAGCTTCTGCGCGACCAGTCCGGCAGGCACGGCCGCAGCCAGGTGACCCGCGCCGACTTCGAGGCCGTGCACGATATGTGCATCTTCACGACCCACACGCCGGTGCCGGCCGGTCACGATCAGTTTCCGGTCGAATTGCTGGACGAGGTGCTGGGCATCGATTCAAAGCACTACGTGGATTTCCGGGATGCCGCTGCCGTCGACATGATCGAGAGGATCCTGCACACGGACGCCCGGCTGGTCGATCGGGTCCGCGACCTGGTGCGGCCCGGAGTGCGGCTGAACATGACTTACCTGGCGTTGAACATGAGCGGCTACGTGAATGGCGTGGCAAAAAAACACGGTGAGACCACGCGCAACATGTATTCGGGCTATGAAATCGACGCGATCACCAACGGCGTGCACCTCGCACGCTGGGCATCAACAGACATGCAGGCGCTGTTCGACCGCTACATCCCCGACTGGCGCCGGGACAATTTCAGCCTCAGGGCGGCGCTGAGCATTCCGACCGACGAGCTGCGCGCGGCCCGCCGTAACGCGAAAGAACAGTTACTTGAGACCGTGCAGAAACGCACCGGCCGGGTCATGGATCCCGAGGTCCTGACCATCGCCTTTGCCCGCCGGGCCACCGCGTACAAGCGCGCCGATCTGCTGTTCCACGACATTGAGCGATTGAAGGCCATCGCCCGCGATACAGGCAGGCTCCAGCTCATCTATGCCGGCAAAGCGCATCCCCGGGACGAGATGGGCCAGGCGATGATCCAGGAAATCGTGCACGTGGCCGGGCTGCTCGGCAACGACGTGCCCCTGGTCTACCTGGAAAACTACGACCTCGACCTCGCGCGGCGCCTGACCGCAGGCGCCGATCTGTGGTTAAACACTCCCCTGCCACCGAACGAAGCCTCAGGCACGAGCGGGATGAAGGCCGCTGTTAACGGCACCCCGAGTCTCAGTGTGCTGGACGGCTGGTGGATCGAGGGCTGCATCGAGGGGCTGACCGGTTGGGCCATCGGCGAGCCCGGGGAAGAGCTGCGCGCGGTGCAGGAGCCGGGCGTGCATGCCGAGTCTCTTTACGAGAAGCTCGAGAACGTAATCGTCCCCCTCTTCTACCGGGACCCGAACGGTTACGCGAACGTGATGCGCCACGCGATTGCACTGAACGGCGCGTTCTTTAACACGCAGCGCATGGTCCAGCAGTACGTATTGAAAGCCTACTTTCCCGGCGGGGTCGCCCACGTCGGCGCCGACCGGCCGGACACATTGCCCGATCAGTCGACGGCCCGGTACGGGCGATAGACTGGCGACCAGGTACCGGCCGCTAATCGCTCCTGAATCCCGGCGTCGTCCAGGGTGTTGCAGAGACCGGCCTGCACGGCCTCTTTCATGACCGCCGCGGCGACCACGCCAGATACGTCGCGCAGACGTGCCACCGACGGATACAGCAAACCGGTCTCCAATTCTGCACTCGTCACCGTGCCGGCCAGCGCCCGCGCCGCGGCGTAAAACATTCGGTCGGTCACCTGGCGCGCGCCGGCAAGCATCACGCCCAGGCCGACGCCCGGGAAAATAAACGCATTGTTGCCCTGGCCTATGCGATGGGTTCTGCCAGCGTGCTGCACGTCGGCGAACGGGCTGCCCGAGGCCATCAAGGCCCTGCCGTCGGTCCAGTCCAGCACTGCGGCCGGCACGGCTTCGCTTTGCTCCGTGGGGTTTGATAGCGGCATGATGACTGGTCGCTCCACGGTGCCGGCAACCTGCCGGACGACGTCCTCGTGAAAGGCGCCAGCCTGCCCGGAGGTGCCGATCAGCACCGTGGGTGCAAAGGCCCCGGTCACTGCGGCCAGGTCACTACCCGATGCCAGGCCGCGTGCCGTTGCCACCGCAGGATCCCAGGCCAGTTCGCGCTTGTAGGCGTCGCGTAAACCGCCGTCGCTGATCAACAGGCCGCGACTGTCCAGGGCCGCGATACGGTGGCGTGCGTCATCCGCTGACAACCCTTCGGCCATCAGCGCCGCACGTATTTGCCGGGCGATGCCGAGGCCGGCAGCACCCGCGCCCAGTATCACGATGCGCTCATCCACCAGCGGCCGACCGTGCACGCGCTCAGCGCTCAGCAGTCCCGCCAGCACGGTGGCACCGGTACCCTGTATATCGTCGTTGAACGACGGAATGCGCTCGACGTAGCGGTCGAGAATGTGCAGCGCATTGTCTTTGCGGAAGTCTTCCCACTGCACGAGCGCCTGTGGAAAGACTTCGCCGACGGCCGCCACGAATTCGTCCAGCAGTTCCAGGTACGCATCGCCACGCAGGCGTCGTTCACGCCAGCCGAGATACAGAGTATCCGCCAGCAGCAGCTGATTTTCGGTGCCCACGTCCAGGCTGATGGGCAACACCGTGCTGGGGTCTACACCTGCGCCGGCGGTGTACAACGCGAGCTTGCCGATGGAGATGGCCATGCCACCTGCGCCCTGGTCGCCGATACCCAGGATCGACTCGTTGTCTGTGGCGACAATCAGCCGGATGTCGCGGCTGCCGGCCCAGCGGCGCAACGCGGGCGCGATGCTGCCGCGCATGGCCGGCGTGATCCACACGCCGCGGCCGCGCTGATACACGTGGCTGTACTTGCGCGTTGCCAGGCCCACCGTCGGCGTATAGACAATCGGCAGCAGTTCTTCGAGGTGCTGACCGAGCAGATGAAAATATAGCGTCTCGTTGCGATCCTGGAGCGAGCCGAGAAACACGTATTTCTGCAGCGGGTCCGAGTACCGGGTCAGGTTGCGGTAACTGCGTGCCGACTGCTGCTCGATGGTCAGAATGCCGTGGGGCATCATGCCTTCAAGGCCAAGAGCTTCCCGCTCTTCGCGGGTGAAGGCCGCGCCCTTGTTCAACAACGGCTCGTGGATCAGTTGCCTGCCCCGCAGCCTGACAGCAACCCTTGGGTCTTGTTCGCT
The DNA here is from genome assembly GCA_947258805.1 of uncultured Gammaproteobacteria bacterium. The sequence goes on from CAMYJV010000119.1 coordinate 20,802, forward strand.
CACGATGTTCTCCGCGCCGGCTCCAGCGCGAGGTACTCGTCGGGCTGGTGGGCCTGGTCGATGGCGCCGGGCCCAAGCACCACGACGTCCATGCCCAGCTCAGCGAGGTATGGCGCTTCCGTGCCGAAGGCCACCGCCCCGGCCGGGGTCCCCGTCAACGCTTCCGTCGCGGCTACGATGGGCGCGGCGGCATCCGTCGCCATCGGGTCTACACCTTCGAATAACGCGTCGAAGTCGCTCTCCAATCCCCTCCCCTGCAAGGTCTCTGCAACCAGGTCCCGCAGCTCCGCTCGCAGCGGCCCGCAGTGCATACCCGGCAGCATGCGCAGGTCGACATCGAGTTCGCACTGGCCGCAAATACGGTTGGGATTGTCGCCGCCGCTGATGCGGCCGAGGTTCAGCGTGCTGACAGGCACCTCAAAATCCGGATCCTGCCGCCGCTGTTCCAGCACCGAGCGCCATTCCAGCAGCGCGGCGATGACGGCGTGCATGCCCTCTAGTGCGTTGTTGCCGAGCGCGGGATTGCTCGAATGCCCGGCGCGGCCCAGCACGCGAATGCGTTCCATCAATATGCCTTTATGCAAACGCACGGGTTTCAGGCCGGTGGGTTCGCCAATGACCGCATGGCGCCCCAGCGGCTTGCCTGCCTGCGCCAGCGCGCGGGCGCCGCGCATGCTGCTCTCCTCGTCTGCGGTCGCGAGCACCACCAGCGGATGGGCCAGCTGATCGGCGCGCAGTTCGGCAGTGGCGGCCAGCACCAGCGCAAAAAATGACTTCATGTCGGCCGTGCCGAGACCGTAAAGTTTCTGCTCGCGTTCCTGCACCGCGAAGGGATCGCTGGACCACAGGGCCGGATCGCAGGGCACGGTGTCAGTGTGGCCTGCCAGTACCAGGCCACCCTCGCCCGCACCGAGGCTGGCAATCAGATTGCTTTTGCCCGGCATGTCCAGGGGCTGCACGTGGACCCGAAAACCCTGCGCCGCGAAGCGCTCGGCAAGAAACTGGATGACACTGTCGTTTGACTGGTCCCAGTCGCGGGACACACTGCTGACGGAGGGCCGCGCAATGAGTTCGCGAATGTCAGTTAGCAGCGCCTGTGCAGCGGTAGGCATGCTTCTTAACCGGTCAGGAGATCGGCCTGAGCCGGAGGCACAGCTGGCTCAGGGTTGGACAACCTGGTCCATCACAATGGAAACGGCACCTTCGCCGGGTGCCCAGGTGGCTTCGCCGAATACGTCGCCGGGCTGCGCGATGGCGCCGCCACCCTTCGATACCCTGGCGATGAGTCGCACGTTCTGCAGCTGGGACAGGTTCCGCCCGGCCAGCATCGCGTTGTCGTCACTGATGCGCAAGGTGCGCGGCAACCCGCCGGCCTGTTCGCGCAATGCCGCCACCGGTGGCCCGCCGGCGGCATTGGCATCGCGTGCGACGATAAACAGCATCGCGCCGGGCGACAGCTCGTCCTGGAGCGCATTGCTGAGAGACACACGGACGTCGATGGCCGTTCCCGCCGCCCCTGCGTCGGCCGTGGCAGCGGTCGCGAAACCGAGACTCTGCATCTGCTGGGTGACGGCCTGTCGCACCGGGTCCGGAATATCCTGCTGGAGCATCAGCTCCCAGCGCGCCTGCACGGTGGGCCGGTCGCCCCGGGCCAGCGCGGCCAGGCCTCCGTACCAAAGGGCCTTCGCGTTGTCCGGCTGCATCGCCAGCACTTCTTCGACCATGACACCGGCCGCCCCCGCCAGCGAGTCACGATTCTGCAGGATGAGTGCTTCAGCCACGCCCAGCTTGGCCACAGGGTCCTGGCCATCGCTCAACAGCAGCGCCTGCCCAAAGGCGGTTTCCGCATCGGCGGGCCGCTGCAGCTGCAGGTAGGTGTTGCCGAGCAGCAGCCAGCCGTCACGATCGTCGGGCTGGGTCTCCAGGCGCGCTTCCAGCTGGGCAAGCGCTGCATTCAGATCGGGTATGTCGCTGCGGGCTGCTGGTGCCTGCGTTGCGGCGGGCGTCCAGCCGTAGTTGCTGCCGGCGAGGTACAGAAACACGGTGCCGGCAGGCACGCCGAGGGCCAGTACGAAGGCCGTAATGGGCGCACCACCGCCGCGTAAGAGCGGAACTGCCACCAGCGCTGCCGCCAGCAACGCGCCGATCACGGCCAGCACCAGGAATATTGGTAACCCTTCAGGCATCCTGGGCGTCCTGCTCTTCGGTAGTGACCGGCATTGCGGAGCGCCGCTGCACGATGCGCCACAGCCACGTGGCGCCCATCAGCACCAGGATGATCGGGGCCAGCCACAGGACCGCCGTCGCCCCGGACCACCGTGGTCGGTACAGCACGAACTCACCGTAGCGATCGGTCAGGAAGACCTTGATGTCATCTTCGGATTGACCGGCCTCCACCATCCCGCGAATTTCCCGCCGGAGATCCAGGGCCAGGGCCGCATTCGAATCGGCAATGGTCTGGTTCTGGCAGACCAGGCAGCGCACCTCGTTCGTCAACCGATCATAAAGTTCACGCTGCTCGGGATCCGCGATCGGCAACTCGGCGTCAATGGCCAGCACCGGCCCGCAGACGCCGAGGAAGACCAGCAACACGAGGCTGAGCCGCTTCATGAACCGGACCCGCGCGCAGCCGCAATCAGCGGCAGAAAGTCCCTGGCGAAGATTTCCCAGGTAATGGGCGCGATGTGCTTGTGCAATACCTTGCCATCGGGCCCGATCAGGAAGGTTTCCGGCGCCCCATATACGCCCCAGTCGATGGCCACCCGCCCGTCGGCGTCCACGCCGCTGGCTGCATAGGGATTGCCCAGCTGCTGCAGCCACGCGCGCGCCTGCAACGTGTCGTCTTTCCAGTTCAGGCCATAGATGGGCACCTCACCCGAGGCGGCAATGGCCAGCAGCGCGTCGTGTTCCTGCCGGCAACCGACGCACCAGGTGGCCCAGACATTCAGCAGCCAAACCTCGCCGAGTCGTTCGCTGGCGGTGAGCTGCTGGTCGGGCGCATCGAGGCGCGGCATGCTGAAGGCCGGCGCCGGCTTGCCCACCAGCGGCGACGGCACGACCGAGGGATCGCGCCCGAGGCCGAACCAGAACACCACGACTATGAGGCCGAAAATGACGATCGGCGCGGTGTAACGCAACATGGCGGTATCAGGCCGTACTGGCCTGCGCGCCTTCTCTGGCAGCCGCAGCCGCCTGCCGTGCGCGCCGGTAACGCGGATCGGAAATTGCTACCAATCCGCCAAAGGCCATCAGCAGGCAGCCGACCCAGATAAAGCGGATCAGCGGCTTGTACTGGATCCTGACGCTCCACGCCCCGGCGCCCAGGTCATCTCCCAGAGCAATGAACACATCACGATGCCAGCGACCGTCGATGGCGGCTTCGGTCATCGGCGAACGCTGCACGCGATAGATGCGTTTTTCCGGGTACAGCACGGCAACCGAGCGCTCACCGCGCCTGACGTGCATCTCTGCCCGGATCGCCTGGTAATTGGCACCTTCGACGGCTTTCAAGTCACGGAACGTCACCTGGAAATCCGACACCTCGATGGTTTCGCCCAGCGCGAGCCGCTGATCGGTTTCCACCGTGTAGGTGGAGACGACCGTCACGCCCAGCACGAACATGCCAAGCCCGAAGTGGGCGAGCTGCATGCCGAGCATGCCCAGTGTCAGTCTCGGGCCACGCCCGAACAGTTTCGCTACCGGATCCAGCAGCGCGCTACCAATGAGCCACAGGCCCGCCGCGGCGCCGACAGCAGTCAGCACGCCCTGGCTGCCGTAGATCAGCCACGGCAGGGCGATGCCGCCGATGACCGCAAACAGTGCCAGCCAGCGCAAGCGCCGCGCCAGGGCGCTGCCGTTCGTCGAACGCCAGGCGGTATGCATCCCGACTCCGACAGCCAGCACCAGCGGGATCGTGGGAAACAGGAACGCGATTTCGAAGTACGGAGGGCCCACGGAGATCTTGCCGAGATTGAAACCCTCCAGTACCAGCGGCGCGATCGTGCCGAACAGCACTAACCCGGCCGCAATGCTGAGCAGGATGTTGTTGACCAGCAGAAAGGTTTCCCGCGACAGCGGCGCAAAGCCGACTTCGCGGTCCAGGGAACTCGCGCGCATCGCATACAGCGTGAGCGCACCGCCGATGACTAGGGCGAGAAACACCAGGATGAACAGGCCGCGCGACGGATCGCTGGCGAAAGAATGCACCGAGACCAGGATGCCCGACCGGACGAGAAAGGTGCCGAGCAGGCTCAGGCCGAATGCGGCGATGGCCAGCAACAGAGTCGAGCCCTTGAACAGGCCGCGTTTCTCCGTCACGGCCAGCGAGTGAATCAACGCGGTGCCGACGAGCCACGGCATGAAGGACGCGTTCTCCACCGGGTCCCAGAACCACCAGCCGCCCCAGCCCAGCTCGTAATAGGCCCACCAGCTGCCGAGCATTATGCCGATGGTCAGAAAGGTCCAGGCCGCCGTCGTCCACGGCCGTGCCCATTGCGCCCATTCGCGGTCCACCTTGCCGGCCAGCAGTGCGGCAATCGCAAACGCAAAGGCAACGGAAAAGCCCACGTAGCCCGTGTAAAGCATCGGCGGGTGAATGGCCATGGCGGGATCCTGCAATAGCGGATTCAGGTCGTTGCCGTCTATCGGGATCGGGTCCAGGCGCAGGAAGGGATTGGACGTGATCATGATGAACAGCAGGAAACCAGCGCTGATCAGGCCCATTACGCCGATGATGCGGGCGGCCATCGCGCCCGGCAGTGACCGGCTGGAGATCAGTACCGCCACAGTCCACAGCGCGAGCACCAGCACCCAAAGCAACAGCGAACCTTCGTGACCACCCCACACGGCGGCCACACGATACAAGGTCGGCAGCGCACTATTGGAATTGCTGGCCACGTACAAGACGGAGAAGTCACCAACCAGGAACGACCACGTCAGCAGGCCGAAGGCCAGCGCGACGAACACAAAGTGACCCGCGGCGGCAGGCACCGCTACCCGGGTCCAGGCCTGGTAGCGTTCACTGCCTGCACCGACCAGCGGCAGCACCCCCTGGATCGCGGCGAGACAGAAGGCCAGGGCCAGGCAAAGCTGTCCGAGTTCAGGAATCATTGGCGTCTCAGTTGGCGGCGATGTCGGGTGCGTCGGTGGGATGGCCTTTGTCGGCCAGCATATCGGCGACTTCCGGCGACATGTAGTTCTCGTCGTGCTTGGCAAGAATCTTTTCAGCAACGAACTGGCCGTTGGCCTGCATCACGCCGTGGGCCACCACGCCCTGCCCGTCGCGGAACAGGTCCGGCAGCACGCCCGTGTAACTGACCTGCACTGAGTTCTCAAGGTCGGTAACGTCGAAGACAACTTGCATCGAACCCGGTTCGCGAACCACGCTGCCTTCGGTCACCAGGCCACCCATGCGAACCATTCGGCCGGCCGGCGCATCACCAGCCAGCAACTCGCTGGGGCTGTAGAAGAAACTCACGCCCTCTTCAAAAGCCTGCAACGTCAGCCCCACTGCCACCGCCACACCTGCGAGCACCAACACGACCAATGCCATCCGCTGCTTTCTGGGTTTCATGACTCCTGTCTCCTTTGCCGCGCCGCACGCAAGCCCGCTTCGCGCAGCGCACTCTGCAAGCGGCGCCGGGCACCGATTATGTTGACCACCAGGACGACCGCCGTGAGCCCAAACGTGCTCCAGACATACTCGGCGTAGCCGCCCATCGCGAGAAATTCAGCCACCGGCTGGGTTTCCGCGCGCCGGGGCGCCTATGATATCCAAGACCCAGCGAGTATTCCGCTCCCGGTCCAGAACTTCGGCGCGGACGCGCTGCAGCAACAGGGCAGCGAAAATCAGCGTGAAGGCGAGGATCATGACCAGCAGGGGCCACAGCATGTCGCCCGTGATGGATGGGGTGTCGAGCTTCTTGATCGTCGGGCCCTGGTGAATGCTGCTCCACCAGATCACGGAATAATGAATGATCGGCAGGTTGACCACCCCCACCAGCGCCAGCAACGCGCTGGCCCGGTCGCCTTTGTCGCGGTCGTCGAAAGCACCCCGCAGGCTCATGTAGCCGATGTAGAGGAACAGCAGGATCAGCTCCGAGGTCAGGCGAGGGTCCCATTCCCAATAGGTGCCCCACATCGGCTTGCCCCAGATGGCGCCGGTGACCAGGGCGAGAAAGGTGAACCAGGCGCCGATGGGCGCCGCGGCCGCCGCCACGGCATGGGCCAGTTTCATGCGCCAGATCAGGCCGATAGCAGACGCCGCGGCCATGACGGCGTAGACCAGTGTTGACAGGTACGCACTCGGCACGTGCACATAGATAATGCGGAAGCCATCGCCCTGCTGGTAATCGGGCGGCGCCACCACGAGCCCACCGTAGGCGCCCGCCAGCAGCAGCAGGATGGCTGGAATGTAGAACCAGGGCGTCAGGATTGCCGCCAGCCGATAAAAATGCGGCGGCGATCCGAACTTGTGGAACCAGACAGGCAGTTTCATCGTGTTTCGACTCTCCGACTCAATCCAGGCTGATACGAATGGCCGCACTCGCGGTGGCAGGCACCAGCGACACCGCCAAGGCCAGCAATGCGCCGAGCAGGTACAGCGGCCCGGCGACTGCTTCGCCCTCTGCAGCCAGCGCGGTGGCCCGGCTGCCGAACATCAGCACCGGCAGGCACAACGGTAAAATCAACAGCGCCAATAACCCACCGGACTGCCGCACGCCAGCCGTCAGTGCGGCGCCCACCGAACCTAGCAAACTCAGCGTCGGCGTGCCTATGAGCAAAGTCACGCAAAGGGCACGGATGCCGTCGGCGGGCAGATGGTAGGTGACCGCCAAAATCGGCGCCAGCACGACCAGCGGCAGGCCGTTCAGGAGCCAGTGCGCGAATGCCTTGGCCAGCATGACCAGCGGCAGCGAGTGAGGTCCAATAACGAGTTGCTCCATGCTGCCGTCTTCCAGGTCCTGCCGGAACAAGGCGTTCAGAGATAACAGCGTGGCGAGCAATGCGGCGATCCAGAGCACGCCGGGGCCCAGCCCCTGGAGCACATCACGGGCTGGCGACAGGGCCAGCGGGAACAGCGCGGTAACGATGGCAAAAAACATCAGCGGGCTGGCCACATCGCCCCAGCGGCGGAAGCCGAGTTCCAGCTCCCGGCGCAAAATCGCGGTGATCACGGCGATGGCGTTCACCGGGCCTCCGCCAATTCGAGCATGCGCAGCCCCGGCCGCGGCCGCAGTTCGTGATGGGCTGCAATGACGGCCAGCCCCCCACCGGCGAGATGCTTGTCGAGCCGGGCTTCCAGCCAGTCACGCCCGGCTGCGTCCAGATTCGTAAAGGGCTCATCAAATATCCAGAGCCGGGTCGACAGCATCAGGGCGCGAACCAGTGCGCCGCGGCGCTGCTGCCCTGCAGACAGGTGGCGCACCAGCAGATCCGCGCAGCGTTCAAGCCCAAACTGGCCCATGATGTCCCGCCACGGTTGACCATCGAGCCCTGCGAGCCGGGCCGCAAAGGCAAGATTGCGCGCCAGGCTCAGGTCGGCCTTCAGCCCGGTCTGGTGGCCGCAGTAGGCCAGCGACTGGCCGAAGGTCGCCCCGCCGGCGTCCACCGGCGCGCCGCACCACTCCA
>CAMYJV010000119.1:28468-31966 GCA_947258805.1 uncultured Gammaproteobacteria bacterium
GACCCGCTTCGGGCCGCGTCAGGCCGCACAGCACACGGAGCAGCGTGGTCTTGCCGGCCCCGTTCGGGCCGCGCACCATCAAGGCCTGCCCGGGTTCCACCGCGAAGCTGAGCCCGTCGAACAAACAGAGTTCGCCGCGCCAGAGTGTCAGTCGGTCTGCAAGCAACATTGGTTTAGATCATGAAATAACTATATAAAACAGCTAGTCGCAGTATATTACTAAGCTGGATTCTTTACCGGTAGTTTACATAAACTGCGCGGCGTTCTAGACTCGCTACTCATGACAATCCCGCTCAACAAACAACTACAAGCGATTGTTCTGCAATGCCCCAGCCCGCCCGAATATTAGGCGCACAAGAGTACCTGCAACAGGCACTGTCTCGCGGACTGCCCTTTGCGGTCGTGATTGGCGGCCCGGACAGCGGCAAGGAAATGCTCGTCAGGCGGTTCCTGCAGGACGACACGGTCAGCCACTCAGCCCACCTGAGCGCGCCAACGCGCGACTCCCACGCCTTCCTCGAACGCGTGCTCGAGCAACTGGGTTTCGAACCTTTCGAGTCGTCGACGGAAGAACTGCAAAAACTGCTCTGTGTGTTCGCGTGCCACGAAGCTGCCCAGGGGCGCCCCACCGTCATCTTGCTGGAAGAGGCGCAGGAATTTGGCCCTCATGTGCTGAAGACCGTGCTGGAACTTGTCGAGCAGATACAAGATCGCCCGAGCCCGCTGCACTTTGTGCTCACCGGCCCTGCAACTCTGCATCGAGTTCTCGATTCGGAAGGCTTGCGCGATATTCGTGACCTGACTCACAAGCGCTACACGCTGGACGAAGGTGACAGCGAGAACAACGTTTTGCGCCCGGCCCTCGAAATCACGTTGCAGGGCAAACTCATCGATCGACTGGTGATCGAAGAGCCGCGCCTGATGCTGGGGCGTCATTCGCAGAATGACCTGATGCTGGACAACCGTTTCGTTAGCCGGCACCACTGCCTGCTGGTTAGTCGCGACGATGCAATTTACGTGGTCGACCTGCAAAGCACCAACGGCACGTTTGTCAACGGCAGCCAGGTGCAGCGCTACGCATTGGCAGACGGTGATGTGCTTCAGGTTGGCAATTTCCGGCTGCGCTACTGCGAACCGCTGGGCGCGCAACGCCCGGCAAGCGACGCCGCCCGTGATCACACCGATACCGGTGTGCTGGGACCGCAAGCCGTCGCGTCCTGAGCTCACTGCCGCGAGATCTGGGCAACCACGGTCCGGGCTCAAACCAGGTCCATCAGCCGCGCGCGGAACAGGCGTCACCACAGCAAGGGCCGTGACGCCACCGAGAACCACGACCACCGTGTCCAGCTGCCACTCGTTTAGCACATAACCCAGTGCCAGCGCCGCTGCCGGAGGATGTTCCGTGTCGGTGAGCACCATCAGGAAAAACGCCAGCCCGGTGGCCACTGCGCCACAGACGATTTGGGCTGTCCGCAGATCAAACCCCACCTGGTCGGCCAGACTGGCGGATAACAAGGACAGCAGGCAACCGACTACCGTGCCGACACAGTAGCCACCAATCATGTACCGCGGCCGCGACGGGTAGCTGCGCGGCATGGCGAATGCAATGAACGTGCTGGCACCGAGTGATGCGATCAACACCGTCTGCTCCACCGAATCCAGTGCCAGCAGGACTGCCATGATCGTGATAACGGCGAGCAGCGTCTGCAGGACGTACTGCAACTTGTTGTGCCGGAACTTTGAATCCACCAGGCGCCAGCGCGAAGCGGCGCGGGCCAGGCGTTCGCCCAAGTTTGTCATCTGGCATCCATCCAGAAGGTGTTTTCGCACGCTGCAGCGTTGACACGCAAGGCGGCCAAGTGGTGCCCGGGGCCGGATTCGAACCGGCACGGGGTTGCCCCCGAGGGATTTTCTTACCCGCTACGACTTTCGCCGCTGCCCGCAGGCATTCGGGGTCTGGACTTTCTCTTCACCGTATGCCGTTTTGATCCGGTACTTAGGCGGGAGCCGTCAAGTCTCTACACTTTCCGCGGCCTTGCCGCGGCTTAGCTCGGGATTGCCACCGCCGCTAAGCGCTGAGGTTTCCCCGAATTTGACTCCATTCACGCCGGCCGCTTTCCGGCCGGGTGCTCAAGCTTCAAGTCCCTTGCGTCTACCAGTTTCGCCACCCGGGCCCGCGAGCATTGTAGGCGATGCGCGGCCGCTGATCGTGGCCGTCGTGTGCCGGCGCTGGCTAATCGCGCGACGGGCCCTGCGCCGGGCGCTGAAATACCCCGCCGAAGCCCGGGGCGAAGCAGGCCAGCAGGATCGCCCCGGTCAGCACCATGGACAGGTCGGCGAACAGGCCGCCGAACCAGGTGTAGACCATCGCGTCGAGCAGCGGGTAAGACGCGAACATGGCGACATTGGCGGCGGCAAAGATCCAGCGGCCCCAGTTCTCCAGGCGCAACACGCCAAGGCTGCCGGCGATCAGTGCGGCCAGCAGCGCAATCATCCAGCCGCGCGTCAGCCATTCCGCGAGGTCCGGCGCCTGTGCCTGGGCCGCGTTCCATTCGCGCAGGCCCGCCGGTAGCGCATCGCTTAGCAGCAATGACGCCGCCACGTCCAGGCTGCCGACCAGCCAGTAAAGCAGCACGAGGGCCCGGAGCCAGCTCGCCAGGCGGGTGTCCGCTGACGCTGGCGCCATTTTTTGATCCGAATCAGCCATCTGAACGCAGGTTCTCCGTCAGCAACTGGATTTTGCTCCAGGTTGACATAATCCGCTGCCGACCATTTTGAGTCGATCAGCCCGTGGGCCGGTTGCGCCCCGGCCGCAAAATTGTTAGCTTTTTCAATGCTAACCGACCGTTGACGCAAGAATAAGAAACGAACCTGGAGGTTCGAGTCATGCGTCAACGTTTATTCCCGGCCTTGCTGGCCACATTCTTAATGTTTGCGTCCCCGGCGTCCCACGCGCTGCTGCTGGAAATTGCCCTGATCATTGACGGGTCGAGCAGCATCTCTGGCCCACGCGGCAACCAACCCGGTCCGGACTGGGGCCTGCAGATCGGCGGCTACCAAAACATTTTCCAGAACGACCTCTTCACTAACCTGGTATCGAAAGGTCCCTACGACCAGGTTGCGGTGGCGGCCTACGTGTTTTCGGCGGTCGCGGGCTCTGTGCCACTCACCGTGACAGATCAAGACGGTATGGTCGTCGGCATGGAAACGATTAATTACGACATCGTCGTGACGAGTTTTCTTGACTGGACCATACTGAATAATGATCAGGAAGCCGCGGACTTCGGTGCGCAGTTCGCGACGCTGCAGCAACCGGGCGGCAGAACCAATACCTCCGAAGCACTGCGGATTGCAACCAGCGGCGGAACCGCCGGATGCCCTGGTTCGCAGATGTTTCCACAATTCAATCCAGTGCTGGATTTCTGCAACGTTGCAGAAGGAGAGGTTGCAGGCATTCTGAACAACGAGATCGACGGCGATGTACTGGTGATCGATATA
>CAMYJV010000120.1 GCA_947258805.1 uncultured Gammaproteobacteria bacterium
GACGAAGAGCGTCTGCCAACGGGGTCCGACAGCCCTTGATTCCCCTGGCTTTCACCCCCATAACCATGCAGCGGTGGCTGGATGGATGCATTTCACTGCATTCTGCAAATCTCCTTGCCGCGCTTTGGCGAATAACCCCCAGAGGTGTAACACGCGATGTCTGAACAGCAACCGGAAGTGCGCGAGGGTGTGCCGATTCTCCCTCTGAGGGATGTGGTGGTATACCCGCACATGGTGATACCGCTTTTCGTCGGGCGTGAGAAGTCCATTCTCGCGCTGGACGCCGCCATGGCCGCCGGTAAGCAGATTTTGCTCGTCGCCCAGAAACAGGCCGACGTAGACGAGCCGTCGCTTGAGGATATTTACCGCATCGGCACGCTGGCCACCATTCTGCAGTTGCTGAAGTTGCCGGACGGGACGGTCAAGGTCCTGGTCGAAGGTGGCTCACGCGCCGACCTCATCGACACGCATTCAGATGAATTCTTCACCGGCGACATCACCACGCTGGCCGATGCGGGGGAATTCGAAGAGCGTGAACTGGATGTGTTGAAGCGTTCAGTGGTGTCGCAGTTTGAGAATTACATCAAGCTGAACAAGAAAGTGCCGCCGGAGATCCTGACATCGCTCTCGGGCCTCGATCACCCGGGGCGACTGGCCGATACTGTGGCCGCGCACATGGCGCTGAAACTCGAGGAGAAACAGAAGGTTCTCGAGATTGCGGATGTGCGCGCCCGGCTCGAGCATGTGATGGGCCTGATCGATGGCGAAATCGACATGCTGCAGATCGAAAAGCGCATTCGCGGGCGCGTGAAGCAGCAGATGGAAAAGAGCCAGCGCGAGTACTACCTCAATGAGCAGATGAAGGCCATTCAGAAAGAGCTGGGCGAAATGGACGATGCGCCCAATGAGGTTGCCGATCTCGAGCAAAAAATCGCCGATGCCGGAATGCCTGACGAAGCCCGCGAGAAAGCGGAGTCGGAGCTCAACAAGCTCAAGATGATGTCACCGATGTCCGCTGAGGCCACAGTGGTTCGTAATTACATTGACTGGCTGTTGCGGGTGCCGTGGAAGAAGCGAACCAAGATCAACAATGACCTGGAGCGCGCCGAGCGCGTGCTTGAGGAAGACCATTACGGTCTCGAGAAGGTTAAGGAGCGGATTCTTGAATATCTCGCTGTGCAGCAGCGTGTGAAGAAGCTCAAGGGACCGATCCTGTGCCTGGTAGGGCCTCCCGGTGTCGGTAAGACCTCCCTGGGTCAGAGTCTTGCCCGGGCCACCAACCGCAAGTTCGTGCGCATGTCGTTGGGCGGCGTGCGTGACGAGGCGGAAATCCGCGGCCATCGGCGGACCTACATTGGCTCCATGCCGGGCAAGATCCTGCAAAACATGTCGAAGACCAGCGTGCGTAACCCTTTGTTACTGCTGGATGAAGTCGACAAGATGTCCATGGACTTCCGCGGCGATCCGTCGTCTGCGCTGCTCGAGGTGCTGGATCCAGAGCAAAATTCGGCTTTCAACGACCACTACCTGGAAGTGGACTTTGACCTGTCGGACGTCATGTTTGTCTGCACTGCGAATAGTCTGAATATTCCGCCGCCTTTGCTTGACCGAATGGAAGTGATCCGCATTCCGGGCTATACGGAAGACGAGAAGGTCAACATTGCGAAGAAGTACCTTATTCCCAAGCAGCTGAAGGCTAACGGCCTGAAGCCCGAAGAGATCGCCATTGCCGATCCCGCGGTGCGTGACATCGTTCGTTACTACACGCGCGAATCCGGTGTTCGTAATCTCGAGCGTGAGATTGCGAAGATCTGTCGCAAGGTGGTGAAGAAACTCCTGCTAAAGCCTTCGGAAAAGCAGGTTCATATCGTATCGCGCAGCCTCGACAAGTATCTTGGCGTGCGGCGTTTTCGCTATGGCCGTGCCGAGGAGAACGACCAGGTCGGTCAGGTCACGGGGCTCGCCTGGACCGAGGTCGGGGGCGAGTTGCTGACCATCGAAGCTGCCGTAGTGCCCGGCAAGGGCAAGCTCATCCATACAGGGCAGCTTGGCGACGTGATGCAGGAATCGATCCAGGCAGCCACCACGGTGGTAAGGAGCCGAGCACAGGTTCTTGGAATACAAGAAGATTTTCACCAGACCTTTGATCTTCACGTCCACGTGCCAGAGGGCGCGACGCCGAAGGACGGGCCCAGCGCGGGCGTCGGGATGTGCACGGCCCTGGTATCAGCGCTTGCCGATATTCCGGTGCGGTCCGACGTGGCCATGACCGGTGAGATTACGCTCCGGGGCGAAGTGTTGCCCATTGGCGGACTCAAGGAGAAGTTGCTGGCAGCCCATCGGGGGGGTATAGCGACGGTGCTGATTCCCCACGAGAACGAGAAGGATCTCGCCGAAATTCCGAAAAACATCAAGGACAAGTTGCACATTGTTCCGGTGCGATGGATAGACGAGGTTCTGGAGTTGGCTTTGCAACACATGCCTGTCCCGGATGCGGCTGGCGCGAAGGCGTCGGAAGACAAGGCGGCAAAAGAGCCAGCCAAAGGCGGCAAGGTAGTTCGCGCGCACTGAGTCCCGGCGCACGGCTTTATTGACAGTACCTAGGCCCGCTTGTATAACGGGCGGCGTATTCGTTGTTTCGCTTTTCTGGCACTGCTCACGAGATGTCTCAAACCGTCACGGCTTTCGGGTCACGGGCGGTCGGTGCATGAACATCGTTTACGCAATCGGGGACGTCGCGTTTCACCACACCGTGGGGTGCAGGTGGCGTGGGGTAAGCAACTTTCTAACGAAGGTAGATTAATGAACAAGGGTGATCTGATTGATGTTGTCGCCGACAAGGCGGGTCTTTCCAAGGCGGATGCGACTCGCGCTATCGACGAAGTCGTAAAGGCCGTTACGAAGGCGCTGAAGAAGGGCGACCAGGTGTCGCTGGTTGGTTTCGGCACCTTTTCCGTGAAGAAGCGTGCTGCGCGCCAGGGGCGTAACCCGCGTACGGGTGAAACCATCCAGATTAAGGCCAGCAAAGTGCCTGGCTTCAAGGCTGGCAAGGCCTTGAAGGATGCCGTAAACTAGCGCGCCTCTTGGCACCGCGGTTCGCGGTGTTGCGTGGGTAAAGAAAGACCGGCCGTGAAGCCTTGGCTTCTCGGCCGTTCTTCCGGTTCCCGGCATGGCAACCCCTGCGGGTGCTTAGCTCAGCTGGAAGAGCGTCGCCCTTACAAGGCGAAGGTCGGGGGTTCGATCCCCTCAGCACCCACCAGGTTCACTGCGGAGTGGTAGTTCAGCTGGTTAGAATACCGGCCTGTCACGCCGGGGGTCGCGGGTTCGAGTCCCGTCCACTCCGCCACTACTTCGAGGATGGCGCCGTTGAACGGCGCCATTTTTTTTGCCAGCGCGGCGCTACAATACGCGCCCGACAAATCGGCATGGGCCGGCGTGCAGACCGCCGCCCCACCTAGTGGAGATTCTATGCTTCAGACCATTCGTGACCGGCTGACCGGCTGGGTGGCCGTCGTATTCCTCGGGCTGATCGGCCTGACGCTGGTGGTGTCTTTTGGCAACATGACGACGGACGTTGCTTCGGCCAATGTTGCGGCCACCGTGAATGGCGAGGACATTCCAATGTTCCGCTTCCGTGACGTTTACCAGGACCAGCTCGTTCCGTTTACCAGGACCAGCTCGTTCAGCAGCAGGAAGCCTTTCAGGGCGAATTGCCCGAATTTCTGCAGCAGCAGTTGCAACGCAACGTGCTGGAGGGCCTGATTCGCAACCGGGTGATGGCGCAATACGCCGGTGAAACGGGCTACCGGGCGGACGATCAGCGGGTGGCCGCGTACATTCGCAGTCTGGAGGCATTCCAGATTGACGGAGAATTTTCGCAGCAGAGTTATATCGCCCTGCTGTCCAGTGAAGGAATCGCGCCAGAGGAGTTCGAGCGCCAGCAACGCCTGGCGCTGCAGCTCGGTGAGCTGCAGGGTGGTGTCGTTTCCAGTGACTTCTACACGCCGGCCGAATATCGGCGGTTCATCGAACTGGACCAGGAACGGCGTGATGCGGTCTTCGTACGCTTCGATCCCGTGGCATTGCTGGCCGGTATCGAGGTGGATGACGGCGAGATCCAGGCTTTTTACGACGCGAATGCCGCCCGTTTCCAGACTGAAGAAAGTGTGGCCCTCGACTATGTGGAAATTCGGCTGGCGGACATCGCCAGCACGGTGGCGGTGGACGAAGCGGCCGTGCGCGCATTCTACGAGGCCAGCCTGGATCGCTTTCAGACGGCCGAGGAGCGGCGCTCCCGGCACATCCTGATTGCGGTTGACGGTGACCGGGACGAGGAGTCCGCAGCGCAGTTGGCCGCAGAACTGGCCGATCGGTTGCAGGCTGGCGAGGACTTTGCGGCCCTGGCCGGCGAATACTCCGACGACCCGGGTTCGGCCAGCGATGGCGGTGAGCTGGGCTGGGCGGGACGGGGCGTCTATGTGCCGGAGTTCGAGGAAACGCTGTTTGGGCTGGAAGTGGCCCAGGTGTCTGCTCCCGTGCGCACGCAGTTCGGGTTCCACCTGATTGAGCTGGAGGAGTTGCGCAGCGGTTCACAGCAACCCTTCGAAGATGTCGAGGCGCAGCTGCGCGAGGAACTGCAGCGGGCAGAGGCGGAGGACGGCTACTATGAACTTGCCGAACGGCTGGACGACCTGGCCCTGGAGAACCCCGGCAGCCTGGAGCCCGCGGCCCAGGGTGCGGGCTTGCCCCTGCAACGAGCCGAGCGCGTAACACGTTCAGGCGGTGCGCCTTTCGGCTTCAACCAGGACCTGGTTGATGCGGCCTTTGATGAAGCCGTATTGACCGATGGTGAGAATAGCCCGTTGATCGAGCTCGAGGAGGGGCGTGCAGTGGTCATTCGCGTTGCCGAGTACCGCGTGCCCGAGTTGCGGTCTCTGGATGCCGTGCGCGGGGAAATTGAGCAGGAGCTGCGCTTGCAGGCCGCCGGACGCGCGGCCCGGCAGCAGGGGGAAACGTTGCTGGCGCGTGTGCAAGCAGGGGAGAACCTCGAGGTCGTGGCAGGTGAGCTAGGCGTCGAGCCCCTTGCACCGGGCCCGGTGCAGAGGCGCTCTGATGCGGTGGCCGCCGACGTCCTGGCGGAAATATTCCGTACCGTGCCGGCAGCTGCCGGCGAGCCCACGCTGGGCGGGATTGCCGGCGGTGATGGCGCCTACACCGTATTCCGCATCGACGAGGTGCTGCCCGGACGACCGGAAGATATCCCCCGGGCGCAGCGCGATCAGGCCAAAGCGGCGCTGGCGCAGCAGACGGGAAATTCAGCCCTGGGTGCTTTGATCCTGGATTTGCGCGCCGAGGCCGAAGTCGCCGTGTCGCCTGATGCGATCACCGAGGAGGGCAACCTCTGAGCATTTGCCGCCACCCCTGCAGGCCGGCATGCCGCGCCTGAAACTCCACTGGCAGATTTTGATCGCCATCGTGCTGGCGGGCCTGGCCGGGCGGCTGGCGGGCGAGAGCGCAACGCTGTTCGACGTTCCGCTGATTGCGGTGTTCGGGTTCTTTGGCACGCTGTTTATCAACGGGCTGAAGATGCTAATCGTGCCGCTGATCACGTCGTCGATTATTGTCGGTGTGGCCGGGATTGGCTCGTCCGGCAATCTTGGCAAGCTGGGTGGCAAGACGCTGCTCTTCTACGCAATGACCACCCTGGCCGCAATTTTGGTGGGACTACTGCTCGTCAATTCCGTGCGGCCTGGCTTCGTTGACGGGCAGCCGGCCGGCGAATTGCTGGCGCTGGACAGCGACAGCTCCGGCCTGCAGGAACGGATCGCCGGCCGGGGCGCAGGCGATGTCGTTGAGATCTTCCTGCGCATGGTGCCGCCGAACATCATCAATGCGGCTGCCAAGGGCGAGATGCTTGGCATCATTTTTTTCTGCCTGCTGTTCGGTTATTTCATGACGCGGCTGGACCACGGCCTCGCAGAGCCTCTGTACCGTTTCTGGACGGCGGTATTCCAGGTCATGATGCGCATGACCGAGTGGGTCATGATGTTCGCGCCTGTGGGCGTGTTCGGCCTGGTCGCGAAAGTGGTGGCGCAAACGGGCTTCGACGCCGCGGCGCCGCTGATTAGTTTCGCCCTGGTGGTGGCCGGGGCCCTTGCGGTGCACACGCTGGTGACCCTGCCAGTGTTGCTGCAGCTAATCGCCCGGGTGTCGCCGGTGGCTATGATCAGGGCCATGGCGCCTGCGATGCTGACTGCTTTTTCTACGGCGTCGTCGTCGGCCACGCTGCCGATTACCATGGAGTGCGTCGAGCGCAACGCCGGCGTTTCCAATCGAATCAGCAGTTTCGTTCTGCCGCTGGGCGCCACGGTTAACATGAACGGAACCGCGCTTTACGAATGCGTGGCCGCCATGTTCCTGGCGCAGGCCTACGGGCTGGAGTTGGGTTTCGGGACCCAGTTTTCCATCGTTGCGATCGCGCTGATTACCTCCATCGGTGTTGCCGGCATCCCTTCCGCATCGCTGGTTGCCATTGCCATCATCCTGGCGGCCGTGGGCCTGCCCGTCGAGGCCATCGGCGTGCTGTTCGTTTTTGACCGGGTGCTGGATATGCTGCGCACCAGTGTCAACGTCTTCGGCGACGCCTGTTGCGCTGTGATCGTCGCCCGTCTCGAGGGCGAGGAAAAACTGTTGGTCCCGGCGGCGGCCTGAATCAGGACTGTTCGGGGAACGCCATGCCCATGATGTGGAAACCGCAATCCACGTAAAGGATCTCCCCCGTGATGCTCGCCGCCAGATCGGAGCAGAGGAACGCCGCTGCATTGCCGACGTCTTGAATGTTGGCATTGCGCTTCAACGCCGAACCTTCGGCGGCGTAGTTCAGCATGTAGCGAAAGTTGCTGATACCGGCCGACGCCAGGGTCTTGAGCGGGCCGGCAGACACGCCGTTGACCCGGATGCCGTCACGACCAAGATCAGCCGCCATGAAGCGCACGTTGGCCTCAAGGCTCGCTTTGGCCGGGCCCATGACATTGTAGTTCGGAATGGCCCGTATCGCGCCGAGGTAACTCAGGGTCAGGAGCGACGCACCCTCGTTCAACAGGGGGCGTGCCGCCTTGGCCAGTGCCGGGAAGCTGTAGCTGCTGATGTCGTGGGCGATGCGGGACCCTTCGCGCGTGACGCAGTCGATGTAGCGCCCTTCCAGCTGCTCCCGGGGCGCGAAGCCCACCGAATGCACCAGGATATCGAGGCGGTCCCAGGTCTGTGACAATTGGGCAAAGGCGGCCTCGATTTCCGCATCGTCGGCGACGTCCATCTGCAGGCACGTCGAAGCGTTGAGGTCGGCGCCCATCTTCTCGACACGCTCCTGCAGTTTCTCCCCCTGGTAACTCAGGGCGAGTTCTGCGCCTTCACGATGCATGGCCTGCGCAACGCCCCACGCAATGGAACGATTGCTCGCAAGCCCGACCACGAGGGCCCTTTTCCCCGCAAGAAAACCCATATCGACTCCGGCAGTCTAATCCGCCAGCGCGGATTGTACGCTGCTGTGCCCGTGCTGGTTAAGCCCATGCGAAAGTCGCCGCAGCCTCCGGTATGATTCTAGGCTTTCAGGTTCCGGGTACAGCATTGACCACACAGGTACCGACGCCGCCGAATGACGCCGAGACGGACTGGCTGGCGTCCCCGCAGGGCAGACATCTGCTGGCCGCCGAGGTCATGGAGATTCGGCGAGTGCTGGACGGCGTGTTTGGTGATCACCTGGTGCAGGTGGGCGGCTGGGGGGCAGGCATTTTCCTGAAGGCGGCCCGAACCCGCCGCACGGTGGTGGTGGCTGACCGGTGGCGCGAGGGGGCCGGAGTTCTTAGCCACCTGGATGAGCTGGCCATTCCCAATGATTCTGTGGATGCAGTCCTGCTCGCCCACGTGCTTGAGTTTCACCCGTCGCCCCACAAGGTTCTGCGCGAGGCCGAGAGAATCCTGCGGCCCGACGGACATCTAATTGTGGTGGGGTTTAACCCGCACGGTTTCTGGGGAATGCGTCACCTCCTGTCTCGCGGCAGGTTTCCTCCCGGGGTCTGCCACCTGATTTCCGAGCGCCGTTTGCGTGACTTGTTGCGACTGCTGAACCTGACCGTGCAGGATTCACGCTTCTACCACTTTCAGTTGCCCTTCGCGCGCGCGGTTCGGCCGCAGCCAGGCGTATCGCGTCGGTCGTCGCGAACGGCGAGTTCATCGCGGCCGATGATTCGACGGCTCCGTGATGTTTCGGGCCATGTCTGGCGCCGTGTGCGAAGCTGGCCGCCGTTCGGCGCGTGTTACATCACCAGCTCCCGCAAGGAGATGTATACCGTCACGCCGGTCAGGCCAGTCTGGAAGCGCCGGCGACAACTGGTTGGCGGCCTGGTTAACCCGACCACGCGAAACGCCGCGTGACTCGCGTCGTGATCTACACAGACGGCGCCTGCCGGGGTAACCCCGGCCCAGGCGGCTGGGGGGCCATCCTGCAGTACGGCGACAAAACCCGGGAACTCTGTGGCGGTGAGCCGAACACGACGAATAACCGCATGGAACTGACTGCGGCCATCAGGGCGCTGGCGGCACTGAGCCGCGCCTGTGACGTCGTGCTCATCACCGATTCGAAGTACGTCCGCCACGGCATCGAGGATTGGCTCCCGCAGTGGAAACGTCGAGGCTGGCGGACGGCTGCCCGCAAGCCCGTGAAGAATGTGGATTTATGGCAGGAGCTCGATGCCATGGTGCAAGATCACCATGTGGAGTGGCGCTGGGTTCGCGGACACACCGGCAATGAAGGCAATGAGCGCGCCGATGACCTCGCCAATCGTGGCCTGGACGAGATGCTGGCGGAAATCAGGGAATGAAGCGATGCGGCAGGTGATACTGGATACCGAAACAACGGGGCTGGAGGTGGCGAAGGGGCACCGGGTCATCGAAATAGGCTGCGTGGAGCTGGTCAACCGCCGACGCACCGGTAACACCTTCCATCGGTATCTGAATCCGGACCGGCAGATTGACGAGGCCGCTGCGGAGGTGCACGGCATCACGGCAGAAATGCTGGCCGACAAGCCTCATTTTGCCGACATCGCGGAAGAGCTGCTGGCGTTTATTGGCGGCGCAGAGTTGATCATCCATAACGCGGAATTCGATGCCGGGTTTCTCGACCAGGAACTGCGGTTGGCGAGCCTGGAAACTCGCGTGACGGAATGTTGCGAGATCGTCGACACGCTGCTCATGGCCCGGCAGATCCACCCCGGGCAGCGCAACAACCTGGATGCGCTGTGCCGGCGCTACCAGGTCGATAACGGTGGCCGAGACTTACATGGGGCCTTGCTCGACGCGCAGCTGCTGGCCGATGTCTACCTGGCGATGACTGGTGGCCAGGGTGAGCTGAGTCTTGACCGCAGCGACCCTGGCCATGCCAGCGTCGACAACCGCGTCCGGCAGCTTGATCGCCAGGGGCTCAGACTCACGGTCCGCCGCGCTTCCGCAAGCGAGCTTCGGGATCACGAGTCATGCATGGATATCGTCGACGAAGCCTGTCCCGACGGGGCGCTCTGGCGCCGGACGGCTCACTAGGAGTGCGCTGCGCATAGCATGGACAGGTTCTGCGTAATACACTTCGGCCCGTTTACCAGGGCGGAGACAGCATTTTTATGAACGACAGTCTGTTCAACGCTGTGGCGGAAAATTTTCTGGGCCACTCACCCAACTGGTACAAGCTGACAATTGTCGGCTTTCTGGTTATCAATCCGCTACTGTTCTTCTGGGCCGGGTCTTTCGTGGCCGGCTGGGTGCTGGTGGCGCAATTCATTTTCACCCTTGCAATGGCCCTGAAGTGCTATCCGCTGCAGCCGGGCGGGCTGCTGGCGATTCAGGCAGTGATCATCGGGATGACGACGCCCGAATCCGTCTACTCGGAAGCCGAACACAACCTGCCCGTGATCATGTTGCTCATGTTCATGGTAGCCGGCATTTTCTTTCTAAAAGAAATGCTGCTCTTTACCTTTACCAAAATCCTGCTGGGCGTCCGCTCCAAAGTTCTGCTGTCGCTGCTTTTCTGCAGTGTAGCCGCGGTGTTATCCGCGTTTCTCGACGCGCTGACCGTAACCGCGGTGGTGATTACCGTTGCGGAGGGATTCTATGCGGTGTATCACAAGGTCGCGTCCGGCAAGGGCTACGACATCGCGCATGACTCGTCTGACGACGAGCAGGTAGAGACCCTGTACCGGGAGGACTTGGAGAAGTTCCGGGCCTTTCTGCGCAACTTGATGATGCATGCCGCAGTGGGGACCGCAATGGGCGGTGTGATGACACTGGTGGGCGAACCGCAGAACCTGCTGATTGCAAAAGAAGCCGGCTGGGAGTTTCTCGAATTCTTCCTGAAAATGGCGCCAGTGACGATACCGGTCTTTGTGGTGGGGTTGTTAACGTGCTGGTTGCTGGAGACCTTCGGCTGGTTCGGCTACGGGGCAGACCTGCGCCCCGGCGTGCGCAGCATTCTCGAGGAATACGACCGCTTCGAGAGCGAGCGGCGCACGGTGCGCGAGAAGGCGGTGCTGATAGTCCAGGCGGCGGCGGCGATTATCCTGGTTATCGCGCTGGGGAATCACCTGGCCGAGGTGGGAATTATCGGCCTGATGATTATCGTGCTGGCCACCGCATTTACCGGTGTTGTGGAGGAAAAGCGCATCGGCCACGCGTTTGAAGAGGCCTTGCCCTTTACGTGTTTGCTCGTCGTGTTCTTCGGGGTTGTCGCGGTGATCCAGGACCAGCAGCTCTTCGACCCCATTACCAACCGTGTGCTCGCCCTGGAAGGCGATCTTCGGGTGGCCATGTTTTTCGTCGCCAATGGCGTCTTGTCCATGATCAGCGACAATGTTTTCGTGGCGACGATCTATATCGGCGAGGTCAAGCAGGCCCTTGTGGAAGGGGTCATCGATCGCGACCAGTTCGACCTGCTGGCCGTGGCCATTAACACTGGCACCAATATCCCCAGTGTCGCCACTCCGAACGGCCAGGCGGCTTTTCTGTTCCTGCTGACCTCTGCCCTGGCGCCGCTGATTCGCCTGTCCTACGGCCGCATGGTCATCCTGGCTTTGCCGTACACCATCACCATGAGTATTGCCGGCCTGTTGGCGGTCATTTATCTGCTGTAGTGTGACGCGGCGGGTGGCGCCGGATGCCATAGCGCGGCAAAATCCCCACCGCCTCGGTCCGCCGCTTGTGGCCGGCCGGATAGTCTTTGCATGAAAGGGGCTGGTAATGAGTGAGCTTCCTGACCTCGCCAGCACGCGTGTTGCCGTGATCGGGCTGGGCTACGTGGGCCTCCCGCTGGCGGCGGAGTTCGGCAAGTCTTTTGCCACCGTGGGTTTTGACATAAACCAGGAGCGCATCGAGGAGTTGCGTGCTGGTCACGACTCTACGCTCGAGGTATCGGCCGACGAACTGGCAGCGTCGGGCCAGCTGGAGTTCACGGCGGACCTGGAGCGATTGCGCGCCTGTGATGTATTCATTGTCACGGTGCCGACACCCATCGACGCCGCTAAGCGCCCTGATCTGGCAGCACTGCGGGCGGCCAGTCGCACGGT
>CAMYJV010000121.1:0-1540 GCA_947258805.1 uncultured Gammaproteobacteria bacterium
CCTGCAGCTCCAGGCTGTATATCGCCACGGCGGACAAGCGTCTCATGGCCATCGACGCCGCCACCGGCGTCGCGTGTGCAGACTTCGGCGAGGCGGGTTCCGTTGACGTGGATATCCTGATCCGCGCGACATTTCCCGCCGAGGGCGTCGAGGCCACTCAGTTGCTGTCGCCGCCGGCGGTGGTTGGCGATGTGGTGGCGGTCAGCTCTACGTCGAACAAGTTTGAAAGCGCCAATTCGGTGAACGGCGCCATTCGCGGTTTTGATGCGCGAACGGGCAAGCTGCGCTGGAGTTTTGACCCCCTCGTGCGAAACGCCGACACCGGGCTGGAACCCACGCCACCGGAGGTTGGTGGCGGCAATAACTGGACACCGATGTCCGTCGACAACGAGCGCGACCTGTTATTCATTCCCACGGCGAGCCCGGCGCCGAATTACTGGGGCGTGCATCGTCCGGGCGACAATCGTTACGCCAATTCGATTATTGCGCTGCGGGGCTCTACCGGTGAGGTCGTCTGGCATTTCCAGACACTGCACCACGACGTGTGGGACCGGGACGTAGGTTCACCACCCATCGTCGTGGACATCCGCCGCAATGGCGAAACCATCCCGGCGGTCATTCAGCTGGTCAAGACCGGCATGGTGTTCATCTTCAATCGGGAAACCGGCGAACCGCTGTTTCCCATCGAAGAGCGCCCGGTGCCCACGGACACGGACGTGCCCGGTGAGATCCTGTCACCGACACAGCCCTTTCCGGTCAAGCCGCCGGTGTTAGTCCGCAACCAGATATCCCCCGACGACGCTTGGGGCTTCACGGTGTTCGACCGTATGGCCTGCCGGCGCAAGATCGAGTCGCTGCGCCACGGCGGCCACTACGAACCGATGATGCTGAGCACCGGCACGCTGATGTTTCCGCAGCCGGGCGGTGGCAGTAACTGGGGTGGCGGTGCCTTCGACCCGCAGCGCAACCTGCTGATCACGCCGGTATCGCAGATTCCGTACTACGTAAAACTGTTGCCGCGTGAAGACGTGGACCCGGTGCAAGCCAGCAAGCCGGGCGCGGGCGCACCGATGCAGGGCCCGGGATATATCGGCGGCACGCCCTACGCAGTGGAGCAGGGCCCGCTGTTCTCGCCGTCGTTCAGCCCGTGTACGGCGCCACCGTGGAACATGCTGGTGGCAGTGGACATGGCCGTCGGTGAAATCAAGTGGAAAGTACCTTTCGGCGTGCTCGACAAGCTGATGCCGGTGCCGATTCCGCTCAATTTGGGCACACCGTCTGCCGGCGGGCCCATCGTCACGGCCGGGGGGCTGATATTTATCGGCGCCACTTCGGATTCGCGCATTCGCGCCTACGACATCGATACGGGCGAAGAACTGTGGCAGGTGAAAGCACCCACCTCGGCTCAGGCGACGCCGATGACTTATACCGCGAACGGTCGCCAGTTCGTCGTGTTCGCAGCCGGCGGTCACAGCTGGTACTACGCCCAGGGTATCGACGACTATCTGTTGGCCTACGCATTGCCGGAATGAAGAATATG
>CAMYJV010000121.1:1602-22466 GCA_947258805.1 uncultured Gammaproteobacteria bacterium
GCTGGACCTGGAAGATCCGGATGACGCGCTGACGGCCATGATCAAGATGCGCGGCAGCCTGATTGCCGAGGATGTGCCGCACTGGTACTACGGCACTATTTACGCGGTGCTGCCCGGTCAGGGTCCGCAGCCGCTGGTGGATTTCGAAGGCTCGGAGATCGACTACTACGAACGCCAGCCGGATGGCAGTTATCACGCCTATGCCGCGACGGCCAGCTTCTTCCGCGATCGCGACACCGGCAAGCGCATCGAGGTGTTTACCAATCCTTTCAACGGCGAGCGCCGGGAAGTGGTGGGTAATACGATCAACGTGAAGGCGCACTACATCTACTCGAAGTACGGCTTCAAGCGCTCGGACGACGAACGGCCCCTGCCCGATGAACCGCAGATTCAGCGACTGCTCGAATGGCGGGACTCCGGCGAGCATGTCTGGCTGACCATGCGCCGGGCCTACCCACCCGGCCAGCCGCGCGGCGAACACCAGCTGGTGCGTGGGCTGCTCAGTGAATTGCATGACCCCGACCTGCCGAAGGTCTATACGACGGCAACGCCCACTTACATATCGCCCTACCTGCCGTGGATGGCCATGGGCGATATTGGCGGTCATGCGATGTGGGTGGGGCCGGCGCGCAAGCTCGACAGCGTGGAGCAATACCCCCGGGAGCTGCTGGAGTTCGTGGAGCGGAACTATCCGGACAAGCTGACGGCGAAACCCTCCACCCGCTGAGCTCAGCCGCCAGGTTACGTGAATGCCCCCCTCTACCCGCTAAGCCAACCGGCTAGTCTCGGCATCCCGAATTGAGACCTGCCGCGCAGCCCAATTTCGCGACCTTCCAGTATGTTGGCTTAGTCCTGATGACGATGAGCCTCGGCTTATGTCGAATTTGCTGGAAATGCCACTGGTTCTGGCAGCGCTGGCCTTCCTGCTGGGTTATGTGCTGGCGAAGCTTGGCGCCCTCCTTGGGCGCAAAGCGCCAGCGGCCGTGAAGGGCGATGTCGACCGCGATCGCCACTTGCGGGCCATGGAGGCGGATCTACGCGTGGCGCGCAAACAGCTGGAGCAGACCGAAGCCGAGCTGACCGAGTTGAAGCAGGGCCGCGGCGAGCTGCAGGCAGAGCTGGACGAACGCGGTGGTGAACTGCGCGAAGCCACGGACCAGATTGCCGACCTGCGCGAACAGCTGAAGGGCGAGTGCGAGAAGACCCAGGGGCTGCGCAGTGAACTCATCAGTTCGCGGGCCGAGCAGGGCATTCGGACCCAGGTTCAGCTGCGCGACATGGAAACCGAACTCAGTCTTGCCCAGGCCGGCAGCGATGCGATCAATGATGAAATCAGCCAGCTGGCCTCCGAACGCGAGGAACTGACCGAGCGGCTGAATGAACTGCAGCGCCTGCAGCAGGCGCAACAGGCACCGGAGCCAGAATCGGAGCCGCCGCCGCGCCGGCGGAGCGAAGACTTCCTCGAAGAGCCGCCGCCGCGGCGCCGCAGCTCTGACCTGGCGGTCGACGGTTGATGCGGCTGATCGGCTAAACTGACGCGGCCTGGTTACGGAGGTCGCAGCACTTGAAACTTGGATTGATGGCCGGCTACTCGCCGGCCCAGGTCAGCCTGCCCATGGACCTGGTCCTGGAGGCCGAGCGCCTGGGCTTCGACTCCGTGTGGACCTCCGAGGCTTACAGCACGGACGCCGTGACGCCGGCCGCCTGGATACTCGCGCGCACCGAGCGCATCAAGGTGGGCACCGCGATCATGCAGATGCCTGCCCGTACGCCCACCTGCGCCGCGATGACGGCCATGACCCTCGACGCGCTGTCCGGCGGCCGTTTCCTGCTGGGGCTGGGTCCGTCCGGTCCGCAGGTGGTCGAGGGTTGGTACGGCGTACCCTATGGACGGCCGTTGACTCGCACCCGCGAATACATCGCCATCATCCGCCAGATACTGGCCCGCAGTGCGCCGCTGGAGCACGCGGGCTTTCACTACCAGATTCCGTATACCGGCGAAGGCGCCAGCGGCCTGGGCAGGCCAATGAAAGGCGTATTGCGCGGCAACCCGGCGCTGCCGATCTACACCGCGGCGATTACGCCGAACGGCCTGCGCGCCGCCGGCGAGCTGGCGGACGGGGTGTTCCCGATCTGGATGAATCCGGATCGCTTCGAACTCCTGGGCCCGTTCCTCGAGGAAGGCTTTGCAAAGGCCGGCGGCGACAAGACGCTGGCCGACTTTGATGTGGCGCCGCTGGTCTACGTGGTGCTCGGCGATGACGTGGAAGCCTGCCGGCAACCGGTGCGCCAGCACCTCGCCCTTTACATCGGCGGTATGGGACCGAAGGCAAAGAACTTCTATGCCATGTACGCGGCGCGGATGGGCTATGAAGAACAGGCCGCGCAGATCCAGGATCTGTTCCTGTCCGGACGCAAGGTCGAGGCAGCGGCAGCCGTGCCGGCCGAGCTGATCGACGATTGCGCATTGGTAGGCCCGCCCGCCAGGATTCGCGATCACCTGCAACGCTGGCGCGACGCCGGCGCACGCGGTGAAGTCGGTTCACTGCTGGTGGGAGGTGCATCGGCCGAGGCCCTGCAGCTACTCGCCGAAGAGTTGCTGTGACAGACAGTCCCACCTTCGGCATTCCCGTGCCGCAGGTATTCATGAACGGGCGCGCCGACATGGAGCTGGTCAAGGCCGCCTTGCGCCGGGCGGAGGAGCTCGGATTCGAAAGCGCATGGGTCCAGGACCAGGTGGCCGGCGACGTGCCACTGATGGAGTCCGTCAGCCTGCTTTGCTATGCCGCGGCCGTCACTGAAAATATTCGGTTAGGCGTGTCGGTCATCGTGTTTCCGATCCGCAACGCCGTGCAGCTCGCGAAGAATTTCAGCACCCTGGACAACATGAGCAACGGTCGGGCGATACTCGGTATCGGCCTCGGCCCGGTATTCGCCGGTGACAACTACTTCGGCATTTTCGGCACCCGGGCGAACGAAGCGCTGCGACGTTTCAATGAAGGCCTGGAAGTCATGCGAGCGCTGTGGACTCAGGAGAAAGTGACTTACCACGGCCAGTTCTACACGCTGAATAATGCAGCGATGGAACCCAAGCCGGTGCAGAAGCCAACTCTGCCGGTCTGGTTCGGTGGCCAGCACCCCAAGGCGCTGAAGCGAGCGGTGCGAGTGGCCGACGGCTACATGGGGGCAGGGCCGACAACCACGCGTGAGTTTGCGTGGCACGTGGGAAAGCTGCGGCAGTTCCTGGAAGAGCAGCAGCGCGACCCGGTAAGCTTTCCCCTTTCCAAGCGCGTGTACCTGGCCGTCGACAAGGACGCCGGGCGCGCGAAGCGCCGGCTAGACGAATTCTTCCAGGCGCGCTACCCCTGGATGGTGCAGGCCAATCCCAACTTCGTGGCCGACATCTGCGCCTGGGGTTCGCCCGAGCAGGTGGCTGAAGGTCTGCGGCCGGTCCTCGAAGCCGGTGCCGGGATGATTGTGCTGAATCCTCTTTGGGATTTCGTCGAGCAGATGGAAGCGCTGGCCGGCGAGGTCATCCCGCTGTTGCGCTGATTGCCAATGCAGGTCGACCTGATTCTCGACACCCGGGCCAGCGCCGACGAACTCGCGGCCCTCGGTCAGCTGGCCGAGCAACACGGCATTCGCGGGGTGTGGGTATCGAGCCTGCTGGACTCCCGCGATCCGTTCACGAACCTGTCCGTACTCGCGCGCGCTACGTCACGGCTGTTGCTGGGTCCCGTCGCCGTGAATCCCTTCGACACGCACCCGGCGCGCATCGCGGCGAGCTTCCTGACTCTGAACGAGCTGGCGGGTGGCCGCGCGCGCCTGGTCGTGGGCGGCGGTGGCGAAGCGCTGGAATCCCTCGGCATCGAGCCCAAGCGGCGGGTGCGGGCCGTTGCGGAATGCGTGGACATCGTGCGGGCCGCCGCAACGGGAGAAGCAGTTAACTACGCCGGCGAGCTGTACCAGGTCAGGCACCTGCGCCTGGGCTGGCTCAGTGCGCCGGCCCCGCCGGTCTTCGTCGGCGCCAGCCAGGACCAGATGCTGCGCATGGCCGCCCGCGTGGCCGACGGCATCATGATGAGCGACATGCCGGTACCATTGACCGCGGCGGCGATCTCCACTGTGGATACGGCACTGGCGAAACACGAGCGCAGCCGTCCCACCTTTGCCACGAATGCCTTTACGGCCTGGCACGTGTACGACGACTTGAGCCGGGCGCGCAAGGAGGCGCGGCGTTGGTTGCTATTGCGCGGCATTTTTCGGCCCTGGCTGCTGGCAGAGTTTCTACAGCCCGACGAGGTGCAGCTGGTTGTGGATCACCGCGACGCGTTCATCGAGGCTTTCCGCAGCGGCAGTGCCGACGTGCGCGGTGTGCCGGGCCCGATACTGGACGCGCTGGTCGACAATGTGACCCTGTGCGGGACCGTTGCGGACCTGGATCGGCAGGTGGACAAGCTGCGCGCCTATGCCAAGGCCGGGCTCAGTGCAATCTCCCTGCGCCTGTATGCAGAGCCCGGCGCATCGGTGAAATTGCTGGGACAGCGGGTCTTGCCCGCACTACAGGGCACGGGGTGACAAACATATGCCGAGCAGAAGACGAGTTTTACTGGCGCTGTCCGCCCTGGCCGTGGCCGGTGTCGCTGGCGTGAGCCTGGGCCGCCGAAAGTCGCCGCCCGCCCGCCCGCCCGGCGTCGCGCTGGGGCCGTTTGACGGCGATTCCACGACGGAAGAAGTGACGACCGGGCTGAACCTGGCGGGCCGCACCGTGCTGATCACCGGCGTGACCTCCGGGCTGGGCCTGGAAACCATGCGGGTGCTGGCCATGCGCGGCGCGCATGTCGTCGGCACCGGGCGCACGCTGGAGAAGGCCGAGCGGGCCTGTGCATCGGTCATCGGCCGGACGCCGCCGGTGGCGCGGGCTATCCCGGGTGTGGACACGGTGGCGGCCTGCGCGGCAACCGTGCGCGAGCTCGGCGTGCCGGCAATCACCTGGGCCATTTCCTGCTGACCAACCTGCTGCTCGACCAGGTGCTGGCCGCGCCCCAGGGCCGGGTGGTAGCCGTGTCCAGCAGCGCGCTGAAGTGGGCGGCGCCGGAGGGTATCGAATGGGACAACCTGTCGGGCGCGCGCGATTACGATGCGCGCCGGGCCTACGGACAGTCGAAGCTCGCCAATGTGCTGTTTTGCCTGGAGCTGTCGCGGCGCTTCGCCGGAACCCCGGCCACCGCGAACTCGCTGAACCCGGGGGCGGTGCTGACCAAGGTCGGCCGCCACGCGCCGGGCTGGCTGGTCACTCTCGGCAACATCCTCGGGCCGCTGTTAATGAAAGGCCCGGACCAGGGCGCTGCGACGCAATGCTACCTCGCGGCGAATCCGTTGGTGGCCCACGTCAGCGGCTACTATTTTCAGGGCTGCAATCCGATCAGCGTCGGGGGCCACACTGAAGATGCGGCCATGGCCGCCCGGTTGTGGGACGTGAGCCTGAAACTGACGCAGGACTGGCTTGCGTAGCTAGCGTTCCTGTTCTTCCAGCGCCCGCCGCCGCGCGTCGGCGGCGTCCATGATCTGGTCCTCTGCCTCACGCGCGCGATCCATGGTCTGGATCTGATCGTCAAACACGGTTTCTTCCACCGGGCGAACTTCGTCATCCTCAGCCGGGCCGGAACAACCGGCCAGCATGATCATGGCCAGTGCTGTCAGACAGTAACGATGCATCGGGTCACCTCCGGTCAATACTCAGGACGCAGCCCGATACTGCTTTGCGGGCTGGAATTGCAGCGGCGTCAACGGAGCCGCAGCGCGTCCGGCGCGGAGGCGCTCTTCGGTGGGCGTGCCGTAAAGCGTGGTGCGTTGCCGGGGCGTACGTCCGGCGGCGATGATTAATTCTTCCAGCTGTTCCGGTGAGAGTTCCTGGCCGTGGCTGGCGCCCGCGGCCCGGGAAATCGACTCGTTCATCAGTGTGCCACCGAGGTCGTTCACGCCGGCCTGCAGGACCTGGTGCGCACCGGCGGCGCCTAGCTTCACCCACGACGCCTGCACATTGTCGATCAGCGGATGCAGCGCCAGGCGCGCGACAGCGTGCATCAGCAGCGTCTCGCGCCAGGTCGGGCCGGGGCGGGCCTCGCCGCGCCGGAACATGGGGGCCTCGGAATGCACGAAGGGCAGCGGAACGAATTCCGTAATGCCGCCGGTCTGCGCCTGGAGGTCGCGCAGGGCGAGCAGGTGCCGTGCCCAGTGAACGGGCTGCTCGCGATGGCCGAACATGATCGTGCTCGTTGTCCGCAAGCCGACGTCGTGGGCGGTGCGCACCACGTCGAGCCACTCGCGCGTGTTCAGCTTGTCCGGACAGATTTCCCGGCGCACGTCGTCGTCGAGTATTTCCGCCGCGGTGCCCGGCAGGCTCGAGAGACCGGCCTCCTGCAATCGTTCCAGGAAGTTTGCCACCGGGATACCCAGCGTCTCGGCGCCGTGGCTGACTTCGAGGGCCGAGAAGGCGTGAACATGAATGTCCGGTGCCGCGCGTTTGACCGCGTTGCAGATGTCCAGGTAGGTCTGCCCCGTAAAGTTCGGGTGTATCCCACCCTGCAGGCATACTTCCGTCGCACCGCGGTCCCAGGCTTCCGCCGTGCGTCTTTCGATTTCGGCGAGATCCAGCACATAAGGCGCGCCGCGAAGATCTTCGCTGGTCTTGCCTTTAGAAAATGCACAAAACCGGCATTTGTACAGGCAAAGGTTCGTGTAGTTGATATTGCGCGTGACGACGAAAGTCACCGCGTCGCCTTTGACCCGTTCGCGTAATGCATCTGCCTGTTCCATCACGTGCAGCGCGTCGTCGCCGCGCGCGTTGAACAGGCGAGTGACCTCGCTCTCATCCAGCCGATTGCCACCGGCTGCTTTTGCCACCAACGTTTGCAGGCCGGGGGTGCACAGTTTGCTTCCGGTCATGGCTGGTGAAGCGGGTGGCTCAGGGCTGATGCCGGCCGCCCAGTCATTCTCGCGGGCGTAGCCGCCGGCGTCGCAATGCCGAAGCAACGCGGGCACTAGAGCCTGGTCAACCCAGCGTCCGGCGTCCGCTATGTATTCGGGGTACAGGGTCAGGCGCTCTGTCAGCAGCTTGCCCGCCGCGCGCGTCTGGGTAGCCAGCGCGTCCAGCTGCGGCCACGGCGACTCCGGATTCACGTGGTCGGGCGTGACGGGTGACACGCCGCCCCAGTCGTTGATGCCGGCGGCCACGAGCTGCCCGAGTCGCCCGGCATTCAGGTTCGGTGGGGCCTGGATGTTCATGTCCGGGCCAAAGATCAGCCGAGTGACGGCGATGGTCCACAGCAGCTCTTCCAGGGGCGGTTCCGGAACGTCCGCCATCTTCGTGCCGGGTTTCGGGACAAAGTTCTGCAGAATGATTTCCTGCAGGTGGTCATGGCGTTCGTGCAGTTCGCGCAGCGCGTACAGGCTGTGCAGCCGTTCGTCGCGGGTTTCGCCGATGCCGATCAGCAGGCCCGAAGTGAGAGCGATTCCGGCTTCACCGGCTGCCGCAATGGCAGCGAGGCGGGTCGAGGGTGCCTTGTCCGGCGAGCCGAAATGCGGCCCGCCTCGGGCTGCGAGCCGGGCAGATGCTGACTCCAGCATGATGCCCATGGAGGGTGCCACCGGTCGCAGTTGCCGGTAATCGTCGGCTGTCATTACCCCTGGATTGAGATGGGGCAGTAGCCCCGTCTCGTCCAGCACCAGGCGCGCCATTGCGCCCACGTAGTCGAGGGTGCTTGCGTAGCCCAGTGCCGCCAGCGCGTCGCGCGCGGCGCGGTAGCGCAGTTCCGGCTTGTCTCCCAGGGTAAACAGGGCTTCGCGGCAACCCGCTTCGCGGCCGGCCCGCGCGATGTCCAGGACCTGCTCCGGCGTCAGGTAGGCCTGCTGCAGACGCCGCGGCGTTTTCGCATAGGTGCAGTAGTGGCAGACGTCGCGGCAGAGTTCCGTCAGCGGGACAAAAACCTTGCGCGAGTAGGTAACGAGATTGCCTTTGCCCTGGTCGCGGAGTCTGGCCGCCTCACCCATCAGCGCGGCCACGGATTCGCCACGCAGCAGGCTGGGTTGGGATGGTGGTTTCCAGTTCGGTTTCATGCTTGCAGTGCGGTTGGTCCAGCGGCGCCGAGGCGTTGTTCAATGTCGTTGGCCGCGAGCCAACCGGTCGTATGTTCGCCGCTCACCTGCCTGCAAAGCCAATGCAGGTCGGTCGGACGGTCGATATCGCGGGCAAAGGCAGCCAGCGGGATTTTCTGTGCCGGCAGCCCGGCCGCCAGGGCGCTCTCGAGGTGGCGGCGGGCGCTGTCTGCACCGAAGCGGAAGCCCATCGCGTCCGGTGGGCTGATGACCAGCGCGTTGGTCCCGCCGTCGCTGCGCGCCGGGCTGATCGTCAAACCAGAGTAGTGACAGGCTAACAGCGCAGCGATGTCCTCGCTTTGCAGCGTGGGTAGGTCACCCGGCAGCACGAGCAGGCTGCTGACCTGCCGCCGGGCCAACGCGTTAGCCGCCTCGTCCAGGGCCAGATTCAGGTCGGCTGTGCCGCCATCGTCGATCCAGTTGACGCCGACGGCAGTGGCCAGCTTGCGCGCATCCACGCCGCCCAGCAGGTAGATACCCCTGGTTGACCCGGAGGCCTGTACCGCGGCGATCACATCGCGCAGCATGGCTTCGGCGAGGCCGGCGCGCTCTGTTGCCGTCAACACCTGCGCCAGCCGTGCCTTGGCCATGGCGAAGGCCTTAACCGGCACCAGGACTGCCGTGTCGCTCCGCGGCTGCGCAGTCATTGCGGCCGCTTCCGGCAGTCGCGCGCGAATGCCAGCGCCGCTTGAGCCAGCTCGATGCGGTCGTCCAGCGTCTTCATGATTGTGTTGCAGCAATGCACGGCGATACCGAGGGCCTCCACGTCTGCGCGCCTGTCCTTGTCCACGGTATCCAGTATGAATCCATCGATCCACGGCTGGTAGTGGCGGGCGACGGTGAGGGCGGACGCGGTGAGGCCGAGTTCGGTCATGATCTTGGCGGTAGGGCCCTTCAGCGCGCGACCGCCGACGATGGGGGAGATGGCCACCACCGGCACTGTCGCAGCCCGCAGTGCCGCGGCGAGACCGGGTATCGCCAGCAGCGGATCGATGCTGAGATACGGGTTCGACGGCGCAATCAGGATGGCCCCAAGGCTGTCCTTTTGCAGGGCGGCAAGCACTTCCCTGCTGGGCCTGGCCGCGCCGGCCCCGGCGAATTCCAGCGCTTGCAGCCTCGGCTCCGCGCGTTGCCGCACGAAATAATCCTGGAACTTCAGCATGCCTGCGTCGGTCTGCACCTGGGTAGCAATGGGGTCGTCGCTGGCGGGCAGCACGCGCGTCTTCACCCCGAAGGCTGCGCAAAGTTCGGTCGTGACCTCCGTCAGGCTTGCACCCTCGGCCAGGCGCGCAGTGCGTCGGAGGTGGGTCGCGAGATCGCGGTCGCCGAGCCGGAACCACGTGTCGCCGCCCAGTTCTGCCAAGGCCTCCATGCAGCGCCAGCCTTCGTCGCGCCGGCCCCAGCCTGTCTCGGGATTCACCACGTCAGCCAGGGTGTACAACAAGGTGTCGAGATCCGGGCAGATCGCGAGCCCAAGGTGGCGAAAATCGTCGCCGGTATTGGCCACGATCGTGAGGGCGTCGCCGGGCAGAACCTGCTGAAGTCCCCGCGCCAGTTTCGCGCCGCCCACCCCGCCGGACAGTGCCACGTAGCCCACGCTCACAGAAACAGGTCCTCGTGGGTCGGCCGCAGGACCGCGGCCGCCGGCTGATCCGCCGCCGGCGCCGGCAGGCCGCGGATCAGCACTACAGGCGTGCCTTCGGCGCCTTCGCCCATCAGCAGCACCGCCGCTGCTGCAACGGAATCCGCCGGGGCCACTTCGGCCACCTGCATGGGCCGCGCGTACAGGTCTTCCGTGCCGCGCAGGTCTTCGATGACTGCAACACCAGCTGCGCCGATAGCAAGGCCGGTCGTGCCGAGACGCCAGGGTCGACCAATGCTGTCGACGACCAGCACGCCCGGTGCGATGCCGCTGCGCTCGGCAACGGCGTTGCGAAGGGACCTGGCAGAGCCATCGGGGTCTTTCGGCAGCAGCAGCACCTGGTCTTCGCTGCCCGCAACGTTCGACCGGTCAATACCGGCATTCGCCAGTATCACACCGAGGCGGTGCCGCACGATGATCACCCCGGGCCGGCTGCGGACCACGCTGGTAGATTCGCGCAGTATCAGTTCCACCATGCGCGGGTCTTTGTCGGTCTCTGTCGCGAGCCGGCGGGCTTCAGCGGACGCTTCGACAGTGCCCAGGTCCACGGTCTGGCCCTCGACCTTGGAGACGATCTTCTGGGCAACAGCCAGCGCGTCCCCTTGCTGCAGGGTCAGGCCCGCGTCCGCCAGCGACGCGAGAATGATGCCGGCGAGATCATCGCCGGCCACAAACAGCGGCAAGCCGCCGAGGCGGAAAAATGCCAGGTCTGGTGAGCCCATGCCGTTGAAACAGCCGTTATGGCGGGGAGTTGGCGGTGATACGCACCGTCTTATGGTGTCCCGAAAGATAGATCATTGCCCAGATCCGGGGCCCGGCTCATAGCCTCCGCGGCGCCCGGGTTGGCCAAAAGGGCAGGCAGCGCGCCGCGGTCATGGGCCGGATCGCTGTGGGTAGCGGCGCTGGAGCCCTTGTCTGGCCTGCGTTCTGGCCGCGCGGTTCGGTTTCGGCGGTGGGCGGACGGGGTCGCGGGCTGGAGCGTCATCGGGAAATCATGGCGTCGCTGGATACGCCATGCTAATCGCGGCCCGGCCCAGGGTCCAAGGCCGCTGGCCGTTTGCGCGGCGAGTAATGCACAATTGCCGTCCGCCGGATCGAGGCCGAAACATGGAGATCTACAAGGAGTTCGTCTTCGAGGCCGCCCACCGCCTCCCGAACGTACCCGAGGGGCACAAATGCGCCCGACTGCACGGGCATTCATGGAAGGGCACGATCTACGTGACCGGCCAACTCGATCCGACACTGGGCTGGATCATGGACTATGCGGATATTAAAGCGGCCTTCGCGCCCATCTACGAACAGCTGGATCACAACTACATGAACGATATTCCGGGGCTGGAGAATCCCACCAGCGAAGTTCTGGCGCGGTGGATTTGGCTCGCGCTGAAACCCCGGCTGCCTCAGCTGTCGCGCGTGGTGATCAATGAGACCTGCACCTCCGGTTGCATCTACCGGGGCGAGGATGACGACGCCTGACGAAGCGCACATGGCCGCCGCGCTGGACGCGGCGCGCCGAGCGCTGATGGCCGGGGAGGCGCCGATCGGTGCCTGCCTGGTCGGTACCGAAGGCAGCCTTACCGCACAGAACCGCGTCGTGTCCGATCGGGATCCAACGGCCCACGCAGAAATACAGGCGATTCGCGAGGCCGCTAGGCAATGGCATCACTGGGATCCGGGCGCCTCTCGCCTCTTCGTGACGGTGGAGCCGTGCCCGATGTGCATTGCTGCGTGCCACTACGCCGGCATTCGGGAAATTGTTTACGCGGCCAGCCTCGCTGACTTCCACGAGATTACCGGCGCCGAATTGCTCATGCCGCTGGCATCGGAGGCCTTGCTGACCGGGGGCTGCAGGCGCGAAGACAGCCTGGAGCTCCTGCGCACCTGGGCCGCAAGGCGGGCCGCGACGGCATGAACGCGCAGTACGACAATATCGCCGAGCAGTATGCCCGCACGAAGGACTCGCCGCTGCGCAGGTGGGTAGAGCAGCCGAGTTTTCTGAGCATGGTGGGCGATGTGCGCGGTCTGCGGGTGCTGGACCTTGCCTGCGGCGACGGTTTCTACACGCGTGCCCTGATGGCGGCCGGCGCGGCTGAAGTCGTCGGTGTCGACATATCGCCCGCAATGGTTGCGCTCGCCACGCAGCGCGAACAGGAATCACCCGCGGGCATACGCTACGTGTGTGCCGATGCCGCCGCGTTGCCGGAGCTCGGTACGTTTGACCGGGTGGTGGCTGCCTACCTGTTGCACTACGCACCGGACCGGCGCGCGCTGGCAGCGATAGGGGGGCGCTTACCTGACTTACGGGTTCGCGAAGTCGCTGCACGGCGCTGCAGAGGACGGGGCCGTGATTCGTTACCGCATGCTCGCCGGCCGCGAGAGTTTCGGCTTCGAGGCGTATTACTACAGCCGTGCAACTTACGAGACGATGCTGCATCGCGCCGGCTTCACCCGTTTGCAATGGCATGAACTGGTGGTCGATCCGGCGGGCATCGAGGCCATGGGCGCCGACTACTTTCGCGCCTACCTTGCCCAACCGCCCGTGATCGGCCTCAGTTGCCGGCGCGGCTGAACATGGAGCCGCTGTTTCGCCAGTTTGCTGCGCACGCGCGGGCGCATCCGGAGCGGCCGGCCGTGGCCGGGCCCGGCGGCGCCGTCAACTATGGCGAACTGGCCGACCGCGCCAACCGGGTGGCGGCCAGCCTGCAGGCGCAGGACATTGGTCCCGGTGATGTCGTCGGGCTGTGCCTCGACTGGACGCCGGAGCTCCTCGCCGCGGTAATCGGCACCTGGCAGGCCGGTGCCGCCTACGTGCCCCTCGACCCGGCCATGCCCGTCGCGCGGCTCACGACCATCGCGGACGCCGTGCAGCCGGCGGGTGTCATCGCGCCACCGCACTGGCAGGGCCCGTTCGCGGCAACGAAACTGCGACTGTTTGCACCGGATGAATTGCTGGCGGCCGGCCGGGTTCGGGTGGCGGCGGTGCGCGACGATCCGGCCCGGCTGGCCTATGTGATGCACACCTCCGGCACCAGCGGTGCGCCGAAAGGTGTGATGGTGAGCCAGGGCAATCTTGCCGGGCTGTTTGCGCCGTTCCGCGAGCGTTTCGGCTGGTGCGCCGACGACGTGTGGTCGCTGTATCACAGCTATGCGTTTGGCTACTCGATCTGGGAAACGTGGGGCGCATTAACCAGCGGCGCTTGTCTCGTGCCCGTGCCCGGGGCCATGCGCGCCGACCCGCTGCAGCTGCATGCACTGCTTGCCGAGCAACGGGTGACAATTCTGAGTCAGACGCCGTCGGCGTTCCGGCAGACCGTATTGCACGAGAGATTCAGGCTACGGCAGCTGCCCGATCTCCGCCTCGTTGCGCTGAGCGGCGAGGCGGTGCCGGCGGCAGATCTGCGCAGGTGGTTTGCCGGCCGTTCGGACGACGGGCCGCAACTGATCAATACCTATGCAGTGACGGAGACCGGTGGGCAGGTCACCTGCAAGATTTATGCAGCGGCAGATGTCGACAGTGATGAACCCGGTGATGCAGGCACGCCCCTGCCCGGCATCGACGTGCGACTTCTCGATGCGCTTGGTCGCGACGCCGATGACGCACAGCTGGGAGAACTCTATATCGGTGGTCCAGGCGTCGCGCTGGGTTATCTGCGCGATGCCACGCTGACGGCGGAACGCTTTGTGAACCTGGCTACGCCCGGCGGAGAGCAGCGCTTCTATCGCACCGGCGACTTCGCGCGGCGCGCCGCCGATGGCTCCCTGCTATTTAAGGGCCGGGCCGATGCCCAGTTCAAGTGGCGTGGTTACCGCATCGAGGCGGCGGAGGTCGAGGCAGCATTGCAGGCGCATCCGGCTGTGCGCGAGGCGGCGGTGGCGGTGAAAGGCAACGCCGAGCAGTCACGCCTGGTGGGTTACTACGTCGCCGCAGGTTCTACCCGCGCTGCAAACGAGCCCGAGTTCTGGCCCGCCGTCGGCCCTTACCAGGTGTATGACGAGTTTCTGTATAGCCTGATGAGCACCGACGACGCGCGGCTCGCCCGGTTTCGCGAGGCTTATGCACAAGCGGCTCCCGGGCGCGTGGTGCTGGACATCGGCACCGGTGAACACGCGCTG
Organism: uncultured Gammaproteobacteria bacterium; assembly: GCA_947258805.1. The sequence goes on from CAMYJV010000121.1 coordinate 15,515, forward strand.
CTGGCGCGCCTGTGCGCAGAGGCGGGCGCACGCCATGTATATGCCGTAGAGGTTTTGCCAGAGGCCGCCGCGCGGGCCCGGGAGACTGTGGCCGGTCTCGGCCTGAGCGAGCGCATCACCGTGATCGAAGCTGATATGGCAGCCATGCAGCTGCCGGAGCCCGCCGAGCTGGCCACGCAGGGCATTATCGGCAACATCGGCAGTGCCGACGGCATCATCCCCATCTGGAACGCCGCCAGGCGAGCCTTTGCGCCCGGCTGCATTCCGGTGCCGGCACGGTGTCGCACCTGGATTGCCCCGGCCGAACTGCCGTCCCGCCTTCGTGAGCAGCCGGCCTTCTCGCCGCTGGCACAAAGCTATGCCGAAAGGGTTTTTGAACGTTGCGGTGGTCGTTTCGACATTCGACTGTGCGTGCGGAATTTCCCCGCCGCCGGATTGCTCGCGGCGGGTGCCGAGTTCGAAGACCTGGACTTTCACGAAGAACTGGTGCCGCCGGCGGCCGGCCAGGCTGAATTCCACGCGCAGCGTGGCGGCCGGCTGGATGGGTTTCTGTTGTGGACGGAAGTGGATACCGGTTCCGGCGCGCCGCTGGACTACCTGGACAACCAGCAGGCGTGGCTACCGGTGTTCTTCCCGCTCCCGGACGGCGGTATCGCCGTGACCGCGGACGAGGGCATTGAGTTGAAGTGGCGGCGTGAAGACGGTGACGGACTATGTCCCGACTACCGTCTCGACGTTCGAATAGCGGGCACCCGGCAGACTTGTATCAGCCGCCATCACGAGACCCGGCTGAATAGCACGGCACTGCATCGCCGGCTGCATGCAGCGGCGAACAGAATCGTGGGGCCGGAGCAGTTGCGCGGGTGGCTGGACGCGCGCCTGCCCTCTTACATGGTGCCGACGGCCTGGGTGCAGCTGCCCGCATTGCCGTTGAACGCCAACGGCAAACTCCATCGTGACCAGCTTCCCGAACCCAATCGCGCGCGTCCGGCCCTGGCGGCGCCCGCCGTGCCGCCGCGTGACCCGCTGGAGACGCAGCTGGCGGCAATCTGGTGCACGGCCCTGGACCTGGACGCGGTTGGCGTGGATGACAATTTTTTCGATCTCGGTGGCGATTCCATCGCCGCGGTGCGCGTCATCAGCATGGTGCAACGCGAGCTGGATGCACCGGTAGGCCTGGCGGCGTTGTTCGACGGGCCCACGGTGGCGGCGCTGGCAGTGACGCTGCGCGCGCAGGGCCACGGACTGAGTCCGGTGGCGATCGAAGAGGGCGTGCTGTGAACGGGCCGGCGGTGCTGGAGTCGCTGCGCGCAGCCGGTGCCGAGCTGTGGCTGGAAGGCGAAGCCCTGCGTTTTCGCGCCCCGGCCGGCACGCTGGACGACGCGACGCGTGCCGAGCTGGCCTGCGAGCGCGATGCGGTCATTCGCCACTTGCGGCGCGAAGGGGTGCGCGCGCCGTTATCGGCGTCACAACGGAGTTTCTGGTTACTCGAAAAGCTGAACCCCGGCCATCGCGGCGCCGGCGAGCAATTCGTCCTCGAGCTGCGCGGCGCGCTGCATGTGCCGTCGCTGCGGCGGGCGTGGTCCGCGTTGCTCGATCGGAACCAGGTGTTGACGGCCCGCTTCGTCGAGGTTGATGGGCAGGTTGAACAACGCTGCGGGGCGGACGGTGTGCGGCCCGAGCTAGCCGCGGACATCATCGACATCGAGCAACGGGCAAGCATCGACAGCTTCGCGCAGCGAGCCCTGGCCGCAGGCTTCGATGTTGCGACGGGCCCGCTCGTGCATGCGCAGCTGTTTCGGATCACTGCTGACTACCACGCGCTCCTGGTCACCGCCCACCATGCGGTGGCCGACGGGCCGTCGGTGCGCCTGATCCGCGACGAACTGTGTGCGCTGTATGCGCACGCGCGGGACGACGCGCAGCCGTGTCCGCCTGCCACGCGCGCTTACACGGACTTTGTGCGCGCCAGCCAGCGGGAAATACCGGCTACAGATCTTGCCTGGTGGCGCGAGCAACTTGCCGACCTGCCGCCGGCGGTGGGACTACCGTACCGCCCAGGCGCAGAAGCTGCTGCCCAGGCTCGTATTCCGCTACAGGTACCGCCTGCTGTTGCCGACCGCGTGAGAGAACTTGCGCGCACGGAACGGACGACGCCGTTTACCGTGTTGCTTGCTGCGTGGCGCGCGTTGCTGGTGCGTTTGTCGGCGCAAAGCGACGTGCCGTTGGGCGCGCCCGCGACACTGCGCGACAGCGAAGACTTCCAGCGCACCGTCGGCTGTTTCGCCAACAACCTCGTTTATCGCACGGATGCAGCGGGCGATCCGGCTTTCGTGGAACTGCTGCGTCGTGAGCGCGAGACGGCGCTGGGCGCCTTTAGCCATCGCGCCGTACCTTTCGAGCGCATCGTCGCAGAGCTCGCACCGCGCCGCGCGCCCGGCTTGCACCCGTTGTTCCAGGTACTGTTCCTGTACGAGCAGGACGCGGGTGTGGCGCCGATGGCCGCCGGCGTGGAATTTCGTCTGCAAACGCTTAGCGTCGATCGCGAGAGTTTCTGGGACCTCGAATGTTCGCTGACAGACAGGGGCCCGGGCGCACCGGTTCACGGCTTCGTGGGCTGGGCCGTCGCGCGTTTCGACGGTGACTTCGCCAGCGCGCTGCCGCGTCGCTACGTCACGCTGCTGGAATCTGCGCTGGCCGTGCCGTCTGCACCGTTGTCGACCCTGGATCTCTGGTTGCCCGGTGAACGGGACGCAGTGCTGGCGCTCGGCCGCGGTGCGAAGCCGCCACCGCCGGCAGCAGCGACCCTGCACGGCTTGTTCCAGCTGCAGGCCGCAAAAACGCCCGAGCGCGTGGCCCTGGTGACAGCCGGTGGGTCGTTGACTTATGCGGAGCTTGCGCAGCGCGCCCAGCGGTTGGCGGCAGTCTTGCAGCAGCGGGGCCTGGGCCCGGGCGACCTGGTGGGCATTGCGTGCGAACGCAGTGCCGAACTTGTCGTGGCGACCCTGGCGGTGCTGGAAACCGGCGCGGCGTATCTGCCCCTGGATCCCGAGTACCCGGCTGCGCGGCTGCGCCTGATGGCCGACGAAGCCGGTGTGACTGTCGTGCTGGCCGACGCCGCGGGGCGCACGGCGCTCCCCGACGGGTTGCGGCTGATCGACCCGGCGACGGCGTCCGCACCGGCGGCCGGCTACCGGCCCCTCGACGTCCCCGCCGACGCGCCCGCCTACGTGTTGTACACGTCCGGCTCCACCGGCCGGCCCCAGGGCGCGGTCGGTTTGCATCGGGGCGCGGTCAACCGCTGCGAATGGATGTGGCGGCACTGGGGCATCGGGCCGAAGGATGTCCTGGCATTGCGGACTAGCCTGAATTTCGTCGACTCCGTGTGGGAGGTTTTCGGTGCACTCGGTTGTGGTGCAACGCTGCTGGTTGTTGCGGACAAGGACGGGCGGGATCCGCAGGCACTGGTGGCGGCCTGTGCAGCCGCGGGCGTCACCCACCTGGTATTCGTGCCGGCACTGCTGCGCGCGGTGCTCGATGCGTACCCGGACCTCGGTGCGAACTTGTCCAGCCTGCGCTCCTGTATCACCAGCGGTGAACCTTTGCCGCCGGATCTCTGCGCACGGTTTCGCGCCGCTGCACCTGGCGTGCGCCTGCTGAATACCTACGGCACGTCGGAAGTCTGGGACGTGACCTCCGCGGAAGTGCAGGCCCACGAGCCGCCGTCGCGAGTGCCCATCGGCCGGCCCATCGCCGGCGTGCAGGCTTACGTGCTCGACGCCGCTGGCGGGCCGGTGCCCGCGGGCGTTACTGGCGAACTGTGCGTGGCTGGTGTCGGCGTCGGGCCCGGGTACTGGCAACGCGATGAGTTGACGGCGGCGCGCTATCAGCCCGATCCCCGTGATCCGGAACGGCGCATGTATCACACCGGCGATCTCGCCCGATGGCGCGCGGACGGTCAACTGGAATGCCTGGGGAGAAATGACGAGCAGCTGAAACTTCGCGGCCACCGGATCGAGCCCGGTGAACTCGAAGCCGCGCTGACCGCGCATCCCGATGTCCGGCTCGCGGCCGCCGCGCTGCGAGGCGAACCGGCGCGCCTGTGTGCGTGGATCGAAGCGCAAGCGGGGCGCAGCCCGGATGTCGTTGCACTCAAGCGCGAACTGCGGGTGCGTTTGCCCGCGCCGCTGGTGCCCGCAACGATTAACCTGGTGACGGCCTGGCCGCTGACCCCGAGCGGGAAGATCGACCGCAATGCGCTGCCCGCGCCGGTGCAGTCGGTGACTGTCGCCCCTGATTTGCCGGACAGCGCGACGGAACGGGTCGTCGTGCGTACCTGGGCAGACCTGCTCGGTGCCGCGCCGCCAAGCCTGCTCGATGACTTCTTCGCCAGTGGCGGCGATTCGATGCTGGCCACTCGCCTGCTCTCGAAAATCAACGCGGCGTGCGCCACTGCGGTGTCCATGCGCGAGTTCTTCGCCGAGCCGACACCGGCCGGCCTCGCTGCCGCAGTCGATGCTGCGGAGCCTGCGGCCGTGAGCGTTCCTCGCCCGTTGCCGCGGCCCGCCTCGGTGCCGCTGTCGCCGGCGCAACAGCGCCTCTGGTTCCTCGAGCAGCTGGATCCAGGCAGCCCGGCTTACCACATCGCGTTCACCCTCGAACTCGACGGTCCGGTGGACATCGCGTGCCTGCGTGATGCCGCCGGCGATGTCGCGACTCGCCACGAAGCCCTGCGGACCAGCTTCCCTTCAGAGGGAGGTGTCCCGCGCCAGCAGATACACGAACGGATGGGGCCGGATGTTCTTGCGCTTGAAACTGCAGCTACGCGCGATGTACTCGCGGCCGAGGCGGCCCAGGCTTTCGATATACGACGGGGGCCAATGTGGCGCCTGCGCCTGCATCGTGCCGGTGCCGATCGCTGGGTATTGCTCGTGGTAATGCACCACCTGGTTGCGGACGGACATTCGAGCGCCATCCTGTTTCGCGACCTGGCCGATGCGTGCGCGGCGCGCTCTGCGGGTAACCGCTGGTTACCGCGGCCGCTGCCGTTTCAGTACGCCGATTACTGCGGCTGGTTGCACCAACACCTGGGTGCGCCGGAGCTCGACACGCAGCGGGCCTACTGGCTGGGCGCGCTGCGCGGCGCGCCGCCGATGCTGGAACTGCCCACCGACCGGCCGCGGCCGGCAGAGCAGAGTTTCCGCGGCGGCTGGGTGACACGGCAGCTGGACAAAGAGCGCCTGCTCGCGCTGCGCAACTTTGGTCGCGATGTGGGCTGCACATTGTTTATGGTTCTGCTGTCCGGCTTCCAGCTGTTGCTGCATCGCTGGTCCGGCCAGCGAGACCTGCTGATCGGTACGCCGGTGGCCGGCCGGCCGGGGCCGGAGCTTGCAGAGCTGCTGGGCTTGTTTATCAACACCCTGGTGATCCGCGTGCAGTTGCCAACGGACGGGAGCGTCGACGCGCTGCTCGCCGCCACCCGGGCCGCCACCCTCGATGCCTTCGCGCACCAGGACCTGCCTTTCGAGGCCCTGGTGGAAAGTCTGCAGCCCGGCCGCAGCCTGAGCCGCGCACCGGTCTTTCAGGTGATGTTCAATCTGACCCCGATCCCGGCGCTAGTGCACGAGGCAGGGCCCGTCAGTCTGCGGCTGGGCGGACTGATCGAACACGGCGTTTCGAACTTTGACCTGAGTCTCAACATTGGCGAACACGCGGACGGCGCGACGCTGATTTTCGAATACGACAGCGAATTGTTCGATGCGGCGACCATCGAGCGCCTGGCCGACCGCTACCTGCAGCTGCTCAGTGGCATGCAGGACAGTTTGAAGACGCGGCTGAGTCGCGTGCCGATGCTGACGGCAGCCGATCAGATGGATCTGGATGCCTGGCAGCAGGCGCCGCGTGTTTCCCAAGAGCAGCAACCGGTTCACGAACGGTTCGCGGAATGCGCGCGGCTCCGGCCCGACGCGGTGGCGGTGGTGGATGGTGAAGCGCAGCTCAGCTACGCAGAGTTGGACGCAAAGGCCAACGGCGTCGCGCGACAATTGCTGGCCGGCGGCCTGGGTTCCGGCCACGCCTACCTGTTGCTCGACCCGGCGCAGCCCGCGCAGCGCCTGGCTGCGATAAGCACCCAGGCGCGCGTAAGCGCGGTTATCAACGACGGCTCGCCGGCACCGTGGTCCCCCGGCTTGCCGTTGCTGAACGCGATGCAGATTGCACCCGATCCCGCCGGGCCGGCCGTCGCAGTTGCGCCGGAGCAGCTTGCCTACCTGGTCTATACCTCCGGCTCCACTGGCCAGCCCAAGGGCGTGGAAATCAGCCACGGGAGCCTGGCCAGCGCGGCAACGGCGTGGACCGACGTGTATCAGCTGCAGCCCATCGATCGCCACCTGCAGATGGCGGCGCCCAGTTTCGATGTGTACACCGGTGACTGGGTGCGGGCCCTGACCACCGGCGGCACGCTGGTGCTGTGTCCACGCGACACGCTGCTGGAACCGGCCGCGCTTGCCCGGCTGCTGAGCGAGCAGTGCATCAGCTGCGCGGAGTTCGTGCCCGCTGTCATGCGCCCGCTGCTGGCACACCTGCAACAGACTGAAAGCGAACTGCCGGCGATGCGCCTGTTCGTGGTGGGTTCCGAACCGTGGTCCGGGGCGGAGTACAACGCACTGCGGGTGCTGGTCGGGCCAAAGGCGCGCGTGGTGAATTCCTACGGCGTGGCGGAAGCCACCGTCGATTCCACCTGCTTCGAAACCGACGAAATGTTGCCGGACGATATCCCGGTGCCAGCGGGCCGTGCGTTACCGAACTGCTGCGTGCACGTGCTGGATGCTGAACTGCAGGCCGTGCCCTGCGGCGTGCCTGGCGAACTGTGCATCAGCGGCCCGGCCGTCGCCGCCGGCTATGTCGACGATGCGGAGTTGACGGCCGCGAAGTTCGTCGAGCTGGCGGCGAC
>CAMYJV010000122.1 GCA_947258805.1 uncultured Gammaproteobacteria bacterium
GAGCACTTCCGCGTAGGGCGACTGGCCGTTGGTGGTGATCTCCAGCACCCGGCCGTCGAGGACATTACGGATGCTGATGGCCGACGGCCGTTCGGTGGCCAGCGCGACGTCCCGGGCCCGCACGCGCAGGCGCACAGGCGCACCTGCGGGACGGTCCAGTGCCGGCACGCTCAGGGTCCAGCTGCCCACCGTGAGCCGGGTCAGGGCGAGAGTCTCGTCGTGTTCTGCCACCGTGGCGTTCAGCAACACGCCGGTGCCGGAGCCCGCCGCGAGGTCGGGCAAGTCCAGCCGTTCGATGATGTCTGCAGTGTCGCCGCGCGCAATCCAGTGCCCGGACTGCATCAGGATCGTCTGATCGGCCAGGCGCGCCACTTCGTCGATGGCGTGAGTGACATAGAGCACCGGGATGCCGAAGCGGCGGGGCAGTTCCTCGATTCGATCCAACAGGCGTGCCCGTCGGCCGAGGTCCAGGGCCGCGAGAGGTTCGTCCATCAGCAGCAGGCGCGGGCGCGCGAGCAGCGCGCGGGCGATGGCGACCCGCTGGGCCTCGCCGCCGGACAAAGTCTGCGTGCGTTGGTCGAGCAGGTCCTCGAGTTCCAGCGAGCGGACGATTTCTTCGCGGCTGGCGCCCAAGCGCGATGCGGGTGCGCGCCGTGCGGCGTAATCGAGATTCTGGCCGACGTCCAGGTGCGAAAACAGGCGCACGTCCTGGAACAGCAGCGTTGCCCCGCGCTGGTGCGCCGGGACCCGGGAATGCCCCTGCTGCCAGGATTCACCGTTGAAAGCCACCGAGCCGGTGGCGCGTGTTTCCAGGCCCGCAATGATTCGCAGTAGCGTGCTCTTGCCGCTGCCGCTGGGGCCGAACAGCGCGGTGATGCCGTTCATCTCTAACGCGTCGTCCACCTCCAGCGTGAAGGCGCCGAGGGTCGCTCGGAGGTTCACAGCGAGGCGCGCCATCAGCCTATCCGCGGCGCGCTGCGCCGGTTCAGCCCGTAGACCACGAGCAGCGTCAGGAAAGAAAACACCAGCAGGATGGCCGACCACTGGTGTGCCTGCGCGTAGTTCAGCGTTTCCACCTCTTCGTAAATGGCGATGGAAATTACCTGGGTGCGACCGGGGATGTTGCCGCCCACCATCAGCACTACGCCGAATTCGCCCACCGTGTGCGCGAAGCCCAGCACCGCCGCGCTCAGGTAACCGCGGAACGCGAGCGGCGAGGCCACCGTGAAGAACGCGTCCAGCGGTGTTGCGCCCAGCGTTGCCGCGGTTTCCAGCGGGCCTCTGCCCTGTACCTGGAAAGCGGTCTGCAAGGGCTGCACGACGAAGGGCAGGGAGTACAGCACCGACGCGATGACCAGGCCGCTGAAGGAAAAACTCAAGGTGCTGCCCGTCAGCTCCAGCCAGAAGGCGCCGAGGCCGGCCTGCGGATTGAACAGCAGCAGGAGGTAGAAGCCCAGTACCGTGGGTGGCAGCACCAGCGGCAGCGCGGTCAGCGCTTCGATGGCCGGCGCGGCGCGCGAGCGGCTGTGCGCGAGCCACCATGCCAGCGGCGTGCCAATCACCAGCAGGATCGCGGTGGTGGCCCCTGCCAGACGCAGCGTCAGCCAGATCGGTGTGAAGTCCATTGCGGGGACAGTTTACTTTTTTGTTCGGGTCAAAAAGGCATTGCGGGGACGGTTTGCTTTCTTGTTTGGGCAAGAAAATAAACCCTTCCTTTCAACGCGTCGTTAATCGCGCGGCAGCGCGGCCAGAAAGGCATTGATCTCATCGAGGATAGATTCGCTGTCGCCGATGAACCACCAGTGGTCATTGCCCTCCAGCAGCCGGAAGCTCGCGCCGGGAATCCGCCCGGCGATGTCCTCGCCGGCTTCCCAGCGCGCGATGCGATCGCCGCGCCGGTGCAGGACCAGGGTGGGGGCTTTGATCCGTGGCAGGATGTCGCGCACGTCGATATCGCGCAGGCCTTCCAGGATGCCGCGCACGCTGGCCGGCGTCGCGGCATTGCGCAGGTAGTGGGCCCATTCGGCCCGCGCCATCGGATCCTGGGCCAGGTTCGGGGCGAAATACTCCAGCGACGCGGGCGATCCCCACGCGCCGATAAACTCTTCCAGCCACGCGTCGAACACCTTGCGCGGTCGGGCCCACGGGTAGTCGGGGCTGCGTGAGCCCTTCGCAAACGCACCGTACATGATGACGGCGCGGGTGCGGGCCGGCTGGGTGGCAGCAAACAAGGCCGTGGCGGGGCCGCCCTCGGACACGCCGAAGAGCACGGCCTGGTCGATCCCGGCGGCATCCAGCACGGCGACCATGTCGGCGACGGTGTTTTCCATGGTGGGCGGGTAGCTCACGCGTTCGGACAGCCCCATGCCGCGTTTGTCGAACGTGACAAAAAGGTTGTTGCGCGCCAGCCGTTCCTCGAATCGAATCAGCGACGGCACCTTGTAGCGATTGTCCAGGTGGGACACGAAGCCGGGCACGAACAGGATGGCCGGTGCGCCGCTGCCCAGCGAGCGCCACGCGACATGCACCCCGCCGCTGCGGGCGAACTGCACCGGCGACAGGTCTTCCGGTTCGGCCGGCACTGTAACCCCGGAGCCATGATCGCGCTCGTTCAGCTCGGCGACGAAGCGATAGCCGCGCTTCGGCAAGGTGCGGATCACCTGTTGCTGGCCCGCTATGTCGGCTACGGCCTTGCGCGCCTTCATCACCGTGCGGGCCAGCGCGGCTTCGGTCACGATTACGCCCGGCCACAGGGCATCCATCAGTTCGTCGTGACTTACCACGCGTTCCCGATGATTCAGCAGGTAGGCCAGCAGGTCGAAGGCTTTCGGCTCGATGGCGCGGGCATCACCCGCAATCCGCAGCTCGCGCGTGGCGAGATCCAGTTCGCAATCGGCGAAATGCCAGAGATCGGGTGCGTCTGCCATGGTCAGGAAAAGGTCAACAAAAAGTCACGGGCCCGTCAGGACCACGAACCATTGTAGGAGCAGAGTATCTCCACGGGCCAGATGGTCCACTGACACACCGAAACGGAGATGATCACCATGAATACTGCCAAGATGATGACCGGGATTACGCTGAGTGCCGCACTGCTGCTGGGGACCACCGCACAGGCCGCGGGGCCGGGTGAGGTCATGTACCGGGCCCAGCTGGATCGCTGCCTGGCCGCATTGCGGGTGGAACTGCAGGACCCGGCGACGACCAAGATTCTCTACACGATCACGGATATCGAGAAACAGGGCGCCTGGTACCAGTTCCAGATCGAATCCGAGGTGTACCACGGTTCGGCTGAAATCCCGGTGCGGGAGCAGGACAACCGGTGCCGCGCGCGCCGCTGGTCCGACCAGATGGAAATGATCGGCTGATGGCAGAAAAGAGGCCGGCGGCGCCCGAGGGGGGAGTAGGACGCCGCCGGCAGGGAACCGATCAGCAATCGACGGGTCGGTAGGAATCGCTGCATGAATATGGGGGGCCGGGGGGGGGGCTTCGTTCATGGTCCGGATGCCCAGCACCGTCAGTTCGACGAAGACCGGTGACTTCGATTCCACCTGGATGCGAACCTGGTCCTCGTAGTAGCCGTCACTGCGAATCATGGCGCCGACTTCCTCGCGCAGCGTGGCCAGTTCGCCGCGCAGCTGCTCGCCCTGGGTCCGCGCATCGGCCATGATCGCCTCGACAGCCGCGCGCTGTTCGTCGCTGAGATTCAGGTGCCGAGCCATGCGGTCCAGCGGCCGGCCTCGATGGGCGCCCCAGTGGCGGCCCTCGAAATTGCCCGCCGGCGCTTCGGCACCGTCATTTTCGTTCACGCCCCAGGCCAGGGCCCAGGCGGTCAGGACACCCAGCGCGGTGGCTGAGAGGGTGATGGTCTTGCGTCTGCTCAACATGTTCAGCTCCTGTTCGTATTGATCGGTTGGGGTACTCAGGGCCCGCCGTGCGGTCGGCCCTGGGGCCTGCCGTCGCGCAGTTCGTCCTGTCTCACATAGCCGTCACCGTCGGTGTCCAGCCGCGCGAAGCGTTCTTCGGCGCTGCGACCGCCGCGCACCGGCAGCTGCTCGAGTTCGGCGGCGGACAACATCCCGTCGCCGTCGGTGTCCAGGTCAGTCATTCGGGGCCCGCCGCCGTGGCGGCCCGCCAGGGCGCTGCCCGCGACAAGAGTGCTGAGCAGTGCGACGATAATCCGAGAGTGCTTCATGGTCTGTCTCCTCTGTCGAGGCGCCTGCCGCCCCGCGTTGATGACTAAGTTAACGCGCCAGGGCGCCTGCGGATGACGGCGCGCGGTGAAGAAATGCAAAGAAGTGCAAAGCGGCTTGAGTCCCGGCAACGGATTGCCTGCAATGGGCGCGAGGGTCTATACGGATGAACGATTCGATACTGCTGGTGGATGACGACCGCGAGCTCTGCGCAATGCTCGCCGAGTATCTCGGTCGCGAGGGCTACACGGTGCGCGCCGTGCATGACGGCGCCCAGGGCGTGGACGCGGTGCGAGAAAAACCGCCGGCGCTGGTGGTGATGGATATCACGATGCCGGTGCTGGACGGCTTCGATGCGCTGCGCGCCATTCGCCGCTTTGCCAGCGTGCCGGTGGTGATGCTCACCGCTCGGGGCGATGAGCTCGACCGCATCGTCGGGCTGGAAATCGGGGCAGACGACTATTTGCCGAAGCCTTTCAATCCCCGCGAGCTCGTCGCGCGCGTGCGTGCCGTTCTGCGGCGCGGCCAGGCAGCCGGTGAACGAGATGGTGCCGCCGTGGCCGTCGCTGACCTGCGCCTGGATCCCGGCGCGCGCAGTCTTCACCGGGGCGACGAGCCGGTGGAGGTCACGGCTACGGAATACTCGGTGCTGGAGGTGCTGATGCGCCAGCCGGGGATGTTAGTTAGCAAGGACGACTTGTCGCAGCAGGCCTTGGGCCGCGCGCTGATGCCCTTTGACCGCAGTCTCGACACGCACATCAGTAACCTGCGCCGCAAACTCGGACCGGCACCCGGCGGCGGACCGCGCATCAAGACACTGCGTGGCGGCGGTTACCTGCTGGTGCGTGATGGGGGCGTGTAGTGAGTCGCATCTACTGGCGCATCTTCCTGTCTTTTTGGGTCGTGATCCTGGTTACCACCGCGATCACCGTCGGGCTCGGCGCATTGGTGCTCCAGCAGGATCTCGACGACAACCGCCGGGCCTTTCTGCGCGGGAATATGGGTGCACTGGCCGGGCAGGCGCAACGGGCTCTGGAGCAGGGCGGTGAGCCCGCACTGCGCGAATGGCTGCGGGCAAAGCAGACGGAGTTGCCGACGCCGCTGCTGGTTGTAACACCGGATGGCCGCGAGCTCCTGGATCGCGCGTTGCCGCCGGTGCCGCTGGGCCTGTTACAGCGTCGCGCGGAGCGACGCGGCGGCCCTGGTCCGCCCGTGCGCGCGCTGCGCGCTGCGGATGGCCGCGACTATCTGTTGTTGCCGGCTCCGGCGAAAGGCCGGCGCCTGGGTGGCTGGTTCGGTCAACGGGGGGCGCGGCCGGTGTTCTTCGTGGTGCTGATCCTGGTCAGCGGCGTGATCTGCCTGTTGCTGGCTCGCTACCTGACGCGGCCGTTGGACAAGCTGCGGGCGGCCGGCCAGGCTATTGCCGCCGGTGACCTGGCGGCGCGGGCGGGCGGTAACACTGGTGCCCGGCGAGACGAAATCGGCGCCCTGGCCCGCGACTTCGATCGCATGGCAGAGCGCGTTCAGCAGCTGGTGGAGTCCCAGCAGCGGCTGCTGCGCGACGTGTCCCACGAATTGCGCTCGCCGCTGACACGCCTGCAGGCGGCGGCGGGCCTGCTGCGTCAGCGCGCCGACGCAGAAGAAACACCGAACCTCGATCGCATCGACAAGGAAGTGGCGCAGCTGGATGAACTGATCGGCCAGATCCTTGCTTACACCCGGCTGGAACAACTGGATCGAGTAGACCGTTCACCGGTAGATCTCGTCAGCCTGCTTGCTGATGTCGTCGCCGATGCCCGCTACGAGGGCGCAGCCGCAGGCATCGGGGTCAGCCTGGACGCCCCTGCGACGCAGGTAGTGCAGGGCGACATTCGCTTGCTGCACAGTGCGCTGGAAAACGTCGTGCGCAATGCGGTTCAGCACGCCGAGAGCCGCGTCCGGGTGAGCGTCGAGTCGACAAACGACGGGCTGCGAGTGCTGGTGAGTGACGACGGTCCAGGGGTCGACGCCGCGGCGCTGGCGCGGCTGTTCGAGCCCTTCTACACCGGGACTGAGATGGCGGCCCGTGGTGCCGGCATCGGGCTCGCCATTACCCAGCGCGCAGTTAACCTGCACGGCGGCGAGGTTGCCGCCCGCAACGGGCCGGCAGGGGGTCTGGAGATTGAGATCAGCCTGCCCGCGGGCAGCTGATCAGGCGGTCTCTGCCAGGACGGGCGGCAGCGCGATCTGGTGTTCGGTGCTGTAGAGGTAATCGTTGAAAACCTGTTCAGCCGTCAGCAGCTGGTAGCGGCCGTCGGGCAACTGGTTGGTCGTGTCCTTCAGGCGGTACACGTAGTGGCCACAGGTCCACACGTTGTACTTGCCGAAGTGATAGCAGATGCAGATCTTGTCGGTGACAGGCAGCTTCTTGCCGTCCGGGCCAACAGGCGTCGCTTCCCAGGCCTTGATGTAGGAGCAGTTGCCGGTCTTGTCGAGCGTGTAGCCCAGCGGCTCGCACTGGGGCTTGATGTTCGAACCCAGCGCCGGGCTGTTGTTCAGCAAACGGATCAGGTAGCCCGTCGCGGACACGGGCGAGACCTCCACCATGTCTTCCGTCGCGGCAAAGTATTCCTGCTTGATCTTGTCAGGCATGCCGCATTCTTTGGTCACCGTAAACCGTGTGGCCACCTGCACGGCCGCGGCGCCCAGCTCTAGCATCTCCACCGCATCTGTGCCGGTGAACACGCCACCGGCGGGAATGACCGGCAGGTCGAGGCCTTCTTCCTTAACGAAGGCGACGATTTCCTTGACGATGTCGCGCAGCTGATACTCGCGCCAGTCTTCACCGAAACCGAGATGGCCGCCGGCCAGCGGGCCTTCTACCACCACGTAGTCGGGCATCCGGTTCATGCGCTTACCGCTGCGCAAGAAAATCTTCAGCGCCCGCAGGCTCGACACGATGATGCCGATTTTCGCGTCGCGAAAACGGGGGTTGTCGGCGATGAGCTTGAGCGTGCCGTTATGCAGCCCGGCCGACAGGGTGATGCCGTCGATGCCACCGTCAAGGGCGCCGTGCAGTCGCGCGGCCAGGGTTTCTGACGGCGCACCCATCTGCAGCTTTTCCATGATGTTGATATGCACGGCGCCGGGCCCGCTTTTGCCGTCCATGGTGTTGGCCACGTAGTGTTTTTGCGCTTCGTAGAGCAGCTCGTTATCGATACGCACCGACGTCTTGTCGGTGGTGTCGCGGCTGGCCCGGTGTTTCATGGACTTCGCCTTGGTGTACTTGGTGGAGAAATAGCGGTCGGAGACATAGGGCGACATGGCATCGGAAATATGGCCGATGCCGCCGAGCCGTGCTGCCTCGTGGGCCAGCTGGGCGCTGGAAATGTCCACGCCCATGCCGCCAATTACGATGGGTACGTATTCGGTATTGCCCAGGCGGAAACGGTAGTCGTCAAGGGAGGCGGACATCAGAACCCGAGTTTATCATGCCGACGGGCGGGCTGGCGTCGGCGGCGACGCATTGCGGGCGGGTTTCCGCGCCGGCAACGGCACCCCTAATTGGCCTGCATCGCCGGGTCCAGCAGGTCGCCGGCCTTGCCCATGCTGAGTTCCATCTCGAGTTCCTGCGCCCGGTTGCGCAGCTGTTCTTTGTCGCGCCGCAGTCCGGCCAGCTCCTCTTCCAGCTGGTTGCGCTCGCTCAGCAGGTCCTCCAGTCGGCCCTGTACTGCCTCGACCTCGCGGTGGGCACTGGTGACCGTCTTGTCCAGGGTCCGGATCCGGTCGCGGGCCTGCACCAGCTCTTCGCTGCTGCTCGACTCGTCTGACTTGGCCCGCAGCGCGTTCTCCCGCGCCAGTTTCGCGGCCACCAGCAGTTCGCGGATCTGCATGTCCCGGGGGTCTTCGATCTCGGCAATCAGCCGTTCGCGTTCCACTCGCGCGCGCGTGTAGCGGGCGGCACAGAAACCGCTCGCGGCGCAGGCTGCCACGGCCAACAGGAACCAGACGATTAACATAAACTGCTCTGCCCCAGTTCACGACCTCTTAAAGTAAGGCAGCACGCGACTCTGGTCGCGGTTCCAGTTCTCAGATTATGACGAAGGCACGTAACGACAGCCCGGTGGTGGTGGCGCGCAAGCTGACCAAGCGCTTCGGTGAGCGGGTGGCGGTGGACGGCATCGACCTGGATATTCCGGCCGGCGGCTGCTTCGGGCTGCTGGGACCCAACGGCGCGGGCAAGACGACGACCCTGCGCATGATCCTCGGCCAGTCGCCGGTCACCTCCGGCTCGCTCACGGTTCTCGGCCTGCCGATGCCCGAGGCAGTTCGTGAGATCAGGCGACGCACCGGCGTGGTGCCGCAACAGGACAACGCCGACCCGGATTTTACCGTCGCGGAAAATTTGCGCATGTACGCACGCTACTTCGACCTGCCCGGGCACGTCGCTCAGGCGCGTATTGTCGAGCTTCTCGACTTTGTCGAACTCACCGACCGTGCAGACAGCGCCCTGAAAGAGCTCTCGGGGGGCATGAAGCGCCGCCTGTCCATTGCCCGAGCCCTGATCAATGACCCGGAGCTCATCGTGCTGGACGAACCCACCACCGGGCTCGACCCGCAGGTGCGCCGCATGATCTGGAACCGGCTGCGCCAGCTGCGCAATGCCGGCAAGACACTGCTGCTGACGACCCACTACATGGACGAGGCAGAGCGCCTGTGCGACGAGGTGGTGATCGTGGATCACGGCCGGATCGTCACGCACGGTCACCCGACCCAGCTGATTGCTGACGGGGTCGAACCCCACGTGCTCGAACTGCAGGGCGCGCGCAGTGAAATCGAGAGCCTGCTCGATGGCTGCGCCGACCTGCGGCTGGAGACCGTCGGTGAAATGCACTATGCGTACACGCACGATCTGCCGGCGCTGCTCGGACGGCTGGAACAAGCGACACGCCTGACCTACATGCACCGGCCCGCTAACCTGGAAGACGTCTTCCTGCGCCAGACGGGCCACGAACTGAGAGAGTGACGATATGACCGCTGCCCAGCTCGCGTGGCCGCAGCCGCGCGCCGACGCCTTCAAGCTCTGGTATCGCAACCTGCTGGTCTGGCGCAAGCTCATTGCGCCGAGTCTCTTTTTTACCTTCGGCGAGCCCTTCGTCTACCTGCTGGGCCTTGGCTTTGGCCTCGGCCGCTTCGTCGGCGACGTGAACGGCATGCCTTACCTGACGTTTCTCGCCTCGGGCCTGGTGGCGGCGTCAGCCATGAACACGGCGTCTTTCGAAGGCATGTACTCGGTGTTTACACGCATGGTGCACCAGCAAACCTACGACGCGTTGCTGGCCACCCCGCTGCAGGTGGACGATATCGTCGCCGGCGAAATGCTGTGGTGCGGGACCAAGGCAGTAATAGCAGCGGTGCCTATCCTCGCTGTGGCCTGGCTTCTCGGCGCCGTGCACGACTGGAGCGCACTGCTGGCGGTGCCGCTGTTCTTTCTGATTGGCCTGTGCTTTGCAGGTCCGGCCATCGTCGTGGCGGCTTTCGCGCCGAACTATGACTTCTTCAACTACTACGTCACGCTGCTGGTCACGCCCATGTTCATCTTCAGCGGCGTGTTCTACCCGGTGGAAACCCTGCCCGACGTCGCACGCATCGTGGTCAACGTATTGCCGCTGTCCCACGCCATCGCGCTGGTGCGGCCGCTGGTGGCGGGCCAGCCGCTGGACGCGATGGGGCTGCATATGGCGGTGCTCGCAGCCTATGCGGTCGTGGGCTATCTCGCCGCCACGGTGTTCATCCGCCGCCGCCTGATCCAGTAGCCGCTGGGCCGCACTGGGGCTATCATCGCGCCTCCACAAAAAGGGGGTTGCCCATGAACAGGGGTCTGGCCTTCCCGGCCGCGCTGGCGGCCGGTCTGGTTGTCGCGTCCGCAGGCCTTGCCGCCGACCAGGTATTCGAAGAAATCGTGGTCACGGTGCAAAAGCGCGAGCAGTCGACGCGTGACGTGCCGGTGGCGGTGTCCTCCTTCAGCGGCGATTTCCTGAAGAGCCTGAACGTGCGGGACTTTCGCGGCATGGTCGCGCTGACGCCCGGTTTTAACGGCCGCACAGCCGACAGTTTCAACGATGCGCTGGCGATCCGCGGTATCTCGTCGAACAGCTTCGGCGTGGGCGGCGATGGCTCGGTGCCGATCTTCGTGAACGGCGTTTACGAGGGGCGCAACGGTGGCGCGACGACGACCTTCCTGGACGTGGAGCGCACGGAAGTGGTGCGTGGGCCGCAGAACACGCTGTTCGGGCGCAACGCGATTGCCGGCGCGGTGAGCATCGTCACCAATCGGCCGAATACGGACGGGGTCGGCGGTGACCTGAGCCTGTCGATCGCGGAAGAGTCGAACTACGAGTTCCAAGGCACGCTGAACTTGCCGTTGTCGGAGCGCTGGGCCTTTCGCGGCAGCGTCGGCTACCTGACCCGTGACGGCTACCTGGAAGACCTGGCCGGCGGCAGTGATCTCGGCGACGAAGAGAACAAGGCGGTGCAGGGTGCGCTGGCTTACGAGGCGGACAATGGTTCCGTGGTGCTCACCGCGTTTTACGAAGACCGCGACAATGACGGCTCCGCGTACTGGAGTACTGCGCCCCTGGATTCGTCGCTGGCGCTGGATTTCCCGCCGTCCGCCACGCCCTTGCCGGGCTCCGGGTCGCCGCTGCCTGACGACAAGGTGGCAACCGACCTGCAGGGGGAAGACAACGCGGATATCCTGCGCCTGAGCCTGAATGCGGACTGGGAACTGGCCAACGGTTACACGCTGACCGCGATCACCGGCTACAAGCACTTCGACTTCAAGTACCAGGAAGACTACGACGGCACCGGGGCGCTGGTGGACCACTACTCCGTGGGGCAGGACGTGGACTATTTCAGCCAGGAATTGCGGCTGCTGTCGCGCACGGATGGACCGGTGACCTGGTTCGTGGGCGGGAGCGTGTACACCGAGGACGTGGATGCCGACTTCGCGGACCGCTACACGGAGGATGACCTGTGTCGCGCGCTGCAGGTCACGGAGGCCCCGGATTTCGACGATGTTGGTGCGCTGGGTGCGAGGGTGACTGGCTGTGATGATCCGAATTTCGAGCTCTACTGGGACGACGAC
>CAMYJV010000123.1 GCA_947258805.1 uncultured Gammaproteobacteria bacterium
AGAGTATCTCGCTAAAGAGGATCGGAAAGCGGGGATGCTGGACGATACCCGTGAAGCGCTCGCCGATATTCAAGCTGGCCGGGTTGTCGAGGCTGAGCCCATCATTGATTGGTTGGAGTCCTGGGGAAGCGACGACGAGAAAGCGCCTCCTGAACCATGAGATTGCTGTTCACCCACAGCGCACAAAGAGATTTGATGCGGCTGCGTGAATTCATTGCTGAAAAAAATCCGGCCGCTGCCAGGCGCATAAGCCAACGCCTCGTGGGGTCCATCAAACGCCTTGCTGACCAACCCCAGATGGGGGTGCCCATTGAAGAGTTACCCGGAACCAGGGATCTGATCATCGGGGACTACGTCATCCGATACATCCTCGTGGAGGAGGAAATCTACATCCTGCGAATCTGGCATGGCAAAGAAGATCGGTAAGAACGAATCTTGCGATCCGTTCGACCCCGACTGCTCACCTAAGGCGTCAGCGGCATCGGCTCCATGAAGTAGCACAGGCAGTCCTGAACGATCACGGCGGGATCGGTGGTGTACATCGCGGGCACCACGGCTCGTCTGAGCACGATGCTGCCCTCCTCCTGCTGGAAATACTGCGCGGTTACGTCCCGATGGTCCACGTCGATGACCTGCAGCAACGATCCGGGATCCTGGTCGGCGCTGGCGAATACGGTTCCCGCGGGCAGCGAGTGGAAGTTCACCGCCTCCATGCCGCCGGTCAGCATCAGCGGCGCGGACCCATCGCCGGCAAAGGCAAAGGGCACGTCGGGCGCGATGTGCACCCGCACCTGAGAGCGGAACATCTGCAGGTTCTGCAGATCAGCCTCGGGGAAGGCGTCGAGCTCGAGCAGGCGCGCTACATAGTCGTAGACGCGCTCGTCGCAGCGCGGATCGCCCACCGGACCGACCTCCAGCGCCAGGGCAGGACAAAGATCGGCGAAGATGCGCGTCAACACGGTGTCCGGCTCCTGCACGTAGACGGCCTTGTCAGCAAACAGATAGGCCAGCCCCAGGTTGCGCGGCGAGAGATCCGTTAGCACCGAGTAGTGCGGGTTGTGCCCGGTGTTGTTATGCAGATCCACCGAGGCAAACAGCGGCAGGCCCGCCAGCCGCCCTACCAGCTCGGCAGCCAGCCTAGCCTCCGGACCCCCAGCGTCACGCCATATGCGGTTGTAGTCCTGCTGATGGTCCAGCGTTCGCACGCCGGCAGCCGCCGCATCGACGTTGCCGATGAACAGCATCAGGCTGCGCGCCAGCGTCCTGGTCTCTGCCAGCAGGCGGCGCACCCCGTTCCAGCCGCTGACCTCGTTGCCGTGCAGCAGCACAGAAATGAACAGCGGCGGATCCCGGCGACCGTTGAGATGAATCAGCGTCGGCCCGCCCAGCAGCGCCGCGAGCTCGGTTGCCGGGGTGTCGAGAAGGCCTTCCGGCAGATGATCCAGAACCCGTATTTCCATGCCCGCAACCCTGCCTACAGCGACCAGGCGTGCACGGGCAGGCCGCGATCCTGCTGCGTGCGGTACTCTTTCAGCATGGCGTGCAGATCCGGCCCGTGCATGGCCACCCAGCGCCGCTGCCATGCCGCCCCGTTCTGCGACGAGTCCACGCGGGCGCCGATGATATCCAGGTACTCGTCTATCTCGGCGCCGGGAATGTCCCGTGACTCCAGGCCGCGACGGGCCAGGGGCAGCAGCTCGTCGACGATCAGCTCCCGCATGCCCACCTCCCGCTCGCCCTGCTCGTCTGCCCAGAGGATTCTGGCGTTCAGCCCGTAGCGGGCGGCGCTGTAGAAGTTGTCCCGCGCCAGCTCGAAAGGCAGGCGCGTTTCCACCGGCTGCTTCCAGGTCGCCAGGCCGTAGACCAGCCCGTAGTAGAAAGCCGCGTTGGCGATGCAGTCCTTGATGGTGGGGCCTGCCGGCACCACCCGATGCTCGATGCGCAGGTGCACCTGGCCGTCGAAATCGAAGCCGATGAGCGGTCGGTTCCAGCGCCACAGGGTGCCGTTGTGAAAGCGCACGTGGCTGAATTTTTCCGGCGGCACATCCTGCACCGCGGGCAGCAGAATCAGGTGATCTTTCTGGTTTTCCTCGAAGATCTCCAGCAGCGACTCGTGCACGTAGTCCCGGCCGAAGCTCACACGCGGCGGATAGCGTTCGCCCACATCCACGCTCTGCTCGAACAGGGGAATGCGGGTTTCATCCCACAGCGTGTGGCCGAACAGAAACGGCGAGTTGGCGCTGGCCGCCACGATGGGTGCGGAGGCAACCAGGCTGGCGTTGAAGTCCCGCACCGCGCGCTCGGGCCGGCACTGCAGATGGATCTGAAACGAGGTCGTCGCGGCCTCCAGCATCACGTCGGGATGGGTGGTGGCCAGGGCCACATCACCCTCGATGTCCACTGCCAACGGCCGGCCGTCACGCAACGCCATCACCCGGTCGTTCAGCGAGTGGTAGCGCACCATCTCGGACATGAAATCCGAGCTCAGCATGGCTTCCTGAACCGTGGGCAGGATGCCGATGGTGATCAGGCCGCAGCCCATGGTATCGGCGGCTTCCTGACACGCGCTCCAGGTGGCGGCCAGCTCGTCGTGCAGGCGGGAGAACACCCGCCCGGTCAGGGCAGACGGGCTGCCGTTCAGCTCCACGTTGAACGCCGCCAGCTCCGCCACCACCAGCGGGTTGTTCAGTCGCTCCAGGTACTCCTGGTTGCGCGGCACGGGATCACAGTCTTCGTTCACCAGCCAGGCTTCCAGCTCGAAGCCGGCGACGTCGCCGCGGGTGCTGAACTCCTGCTGCCGGAAGTGCCGACGCAGCAGCTCGGTTTCCTCATCCAGGCGCTGGCGGAACGCGCTGAAATGCTCGGCATCAAAATAGCGTCTGGAGATCTCGTCGCCCATGCGTGCGGTTACCCGGTTTTCAGCCATCGACTCTAACGGCTTGGCTGGAGCCAGCCAACCCGGTAGTTTTACCAGTATCCACCTGCACAGCCCGAGCAAACACCCGGCATGAACGCGGACAACGCGCGGCACATCTCCCTCACCCGCCTGGTGCCTCCCATTCCCGGCGGGCGATGGCTGTGCGCCCTGGGCATTTTTCTGGTTACAACGACTGTCTTCTGGGCCTGCGGGGTCTTCGGTCCCGAAAGGACGGCCACCTTGACAGGTTCTTACGGCGCAGCCCTGTTCTTCAGCGTGGTGTTGAGCTACACGGTGCCCATTCTGCACTACATCAGCACCCGGACCGCCGACGCCATCGGCGCCCTGGGGCCGCTGCTGGACGCGGAAGACGTGCAGGTCCGCGCCTGGCAGCAGCGGGTCTGGAAAAAACCCGGAGCCTGGTTCAGATGGGTGTTGAGCATCGGGATCATCGGCGGGCTGGTGCACAACCTGCTGCTGTTCGGCTCGCTGTCGAAGCTGTTCGGTGACATCACCAGCGACGCCCCGGCGGCGGCCATCTTCAGCGGCACCTGCCTGGTCTGGGTCGTCCTGACCTTCTCGCTGGCCGCGCTGCTGGACAACGCTCTGCTGCTCCGAAAGCTCGCCCGTCACACCAGAATCAACCTGCTGCAGCCCCACCAGCTGCGTCCGTTCGGCACGGTTGCGGTGATTTCCACCCTAGCCGTCATTGGCATCCAGGCGGCATTTCCCATCATGTTCGTCGACAGCGGCTTGAGTTCCATGGCCTACATCCCCGGGCTCATCCCAACCTCGGCAGTGATGTTTATGCTGGCCGCCCTGCCCGTCTGGCCCATCCATCGACGTCTGGCCCGGGCAAAGGCGCTGGCGCTGGCGCCGATCAACCAGCGCATCGATGCGCTCGGCGCCATCGACGGCGCCGAGCAGAACGAAACCCTGGCTCAACTGGCGCCGCTGCTGACCTATCGGCAGGAGATCGACCAGGTATCGGAGTGGCCGTTCGATGTGGGCGTGATCACGCGGCTGGGCCTGTACCTGATCATCCCGCCGCTGACCTGGGTGGGCGCCGCCCTCATCGAGCAGGTGGTGGACAGCCTGGTCTGAACATCGGCTCGTGCAGCCCAGCTGGTGCAGCGGGCCCGTTGGCGGCCGGCTACTTCAACCCATCGCGAATGCGCCGATAGGCGTGGGCGATCTCTTCACCCACCTGGCTCACCGCCGCGCCGATGTCTTCGGCAGAGTCTTTCGTGTCTTTCGCCAGGTGCTCCAGCCGGGGCTCGATGTGGTCCCACTTCGATTCCACCTCGTCCCACTCTTCGCGCAGCTCGGCTTTCAGCAGGTGCGCGCGCACCCGCAGCTCGTCACGCTCCTGCTGCAGGCGACCGACGAGTTCCGTCAGCTTTTTGTCCAGATCTTCCTTCATCGATAGTTTCTCCGCTGTTCGCTCATTTCCGTCTTTCGAAGCCGCTCACAGATCCTCGAAGCGCTGCTACTCCTTGGACAGGCGCCGATCGTGGGCCTGCACCTGGTCAGACAGCGTCACGAAGATGTTCCGCAGCGCGTCGTTCTTGCCGCTGCCGGCCAGCTCGGTGAACATGCTCACCAGATGCTGGTTCAGCGCCATCAGCCACTGGGTCAGAGACAGGGTGCTGAGGGGTTCTTCCGGCCCCGCCAGCTCCGCGGGCAGCTCGGCCGCGAACTGCGAGTAAGCGTTGAGCACCTTGTCAGGGGCGTCTTCCAGATAGCGCTCGATGGCCTCCAGCAGGTTGCGCTGCTCGATGCGGTAGCTTTCCAGCAGCATGCGCACGCGCTCCGGATGCTCACGGTCGGCAGCGGCATCCAGCTGCTCGTTGATGTGGCTCAGATAGTCGACGCTGTGCTGCAGAATCTCGCGCCCCTGATTGAAGGTGACTCGCTCGTGGTGCTTCATCGCTTTATAAAACCATGGCTTCAGAAAAACTCCGGCAGATGCTCGGCCAGCTTGTCCGGCCCGAGCTGGGTCAACTCTTTGTCGATGGTCAGGGCCACCAGGCTGGTGGCAGGACCGCTCAGGCTGCTGCGCAGATGGCCGAGGAACCTGGGCGGCGCTACCAGCACCAACCGGTCCAGCGCCGCGGCGACTCGACCTTCCTCGACGCGGGCCGCGATGCGCTTGGCGAAGTTGATCGCCTCGTGCTCCTTGGCGCTCCTGTCCGTGCCCACATCGTGGCCACGCCCGCCGGTGGATTCCACGTGCCCGCCCCGGTCGGAAACCAGGTCGCCTTCATGCAGGCGGCCTTCCGGCGCCACCAGCACCTCCAGCTCTTCCAGCTGGCGGTTTTTCTTGCGGTTGAAGAACCGTGCCCGGCTGCCGTCCGCCACGAGGACCCAGGTTTGTGCCATGTCGCCTCCCGATTAATGGTTGTCGATGAGGTTGCCTATCCGGCAGGCCATCTGTCTTTACGTAATGTCGCGTACTCGCCGGCAACGGCGGCCCCATCGGTCAGGCCTTCCGGAGGATTCAGCACCACCACCTCGCCGGATTCAAGGCCGGAGACGATTTCCACCTGCAGTCCGGCGCGATGGCCCACGGTTACGGGGCGCAGGAGCGCGTCGCCGTCGTTGTAGACGAACAGCATCCACTGCTCGCCCTGCCGGAACAGGGCGGTGACCGGTACCGTCAGCACTGAGGGCGATTCCCAGATGATCACCTTGGCGATGACCCGATAGCCATGGCCGAGGCTCGACCACTGATGCCGGGGCGAGACCAGGTCGAACACCACGTTCACCCGCTGCTCTTCGATGCCCAGCGCCGACAGCTTGGTGAAGCCGAAGGGCTCCACCCGTCGGACGCTGGCCTCCAGCGGTTCCTTACCGCCCCAGCCTTCGATCACCGCCGGCCGGCCCTGTTCGACGCGCACGGCGTCCTCCGAGAGGAAATCGGCCACCACTTCCAGCAGCATCGGATCGCCGATCTCCAGCAGCGGCGCGCCGGGGGTGACCACCGTTTCGCTCTCCTCGAACACGCGCAGCACCCGACCGTCCACGGGGGCCGAAAGGGTGAAGGCCAAAGCGCTATCGGCGTGCTGCTGATCACCGACAGGCTCGATCAGCCGAGCCAGCGCCCGCTTCACCTGGTGATCCCGGGCGTCCAGCGAGGCCTCGGCGGCGGCAACCGCGGCTGTGGCCGAGCGGAACGCCCGCTGCGCCTCGTCAACAAATCGCTGGGGCACGGTGCCTTTCGCAAACAGCTCCCGAGCCCGGCGCAGCTCGGTTTCCGCAAAGTCCTTCTCAACCCGGGCCTGCTCCAGCTCCGCGCCCGCGAGGTCCCGGGCAGCGTCGGCAGCTTCCACGTCGGCCTGGCTTTCCGCCTGGGCTCGGGGGTCCAGAAACGCCGGATCGGTGGGCTCAATGGTGGCGACCACGGTCTCGCCCTGCACCACCCGATCGCCCACCTTCAGCGGGGTGCGATGCAGCAGCCCGCCCACAGGGGCCGATACGGCAAAAACGTCCCTGACCTTGGTGATCCCCTCGGCGTCCACGGTTACCCGCATGGGTCCGGGCTGAACCTGCAGCAGGTCCACCGGCAGCGGTCGCGGCCGGAATGCCACGAACAGCGCCAGGAGCAGCAGCGCCCCCAGCGCGCCCCAGATGACAAAGCGTCGGCTCATGGCGGTCATGGCCACTTGCGGTTTCCGTTCACAGAACAATCACTCCCTGGTTTTCAGCACGGATATCAGGTTCAGCCGCGACAGCCTGCGCTGCACCAGCAGCGCCGAGGGCAGCGCAGCGGCCAGCGCGATCACCACCGCCAGGCCGTAGGTGGACGGCTCGATCACCACCGGCACCCGGAACAGCTCCGTGTTGAAGCTGGCCGCCATGTAGCTGGACAGCAGCCAGCCGAACAGGCAGCCCAAAGGCAGGCCGCCGAGGATCAGCAGCGCCGCCTCGCCGAACAGCATGTACGAAATTTCCCCGGGTCGGAACCCCAGCACGCGCAGCGTAGCCAGCTCCCGCCCCCGCTCCGACAGCGCGATACGCATGTTGTTGTAGACCATGCCGAAGGCCATGACGCTGGCAAACGCCAGATAGAAAAGCACCATCACCATCATGGTCTCGCCGATGGTCTCCCTGAACTTGTCCGTCGCCGTGCGCTTCAGGGTTACCCCGCCGACGCTGGCCAGCTCCTGCAGGCGGGCAAACAGGGCGGCCTCCTGATTCTCGTCGATCACCAGCAGCAGCAGGTTCACCGTATCCACTTCCCGCAGCGCCCGATTCAATTCCTCCAGGTTCACGTAGGCGGGCGTGCCCATCACCGTTTCGAACACGGCGCTCACCGGCAGATCGAATCGGGCCCGGCGGCCCTCCAGGATCTCCACCTGCACCGACTCGCCGACGGCGACCTGCAGGATGTCCGCCAGGGTGTCCGACAGCAACAGGCCCTGGGCGGGCACCCTGACCGGCCGACCGCGGGCATCGCTGAGCACCGTCAGCCCGCTGTCCAGCGGCAGGCCCAGCAGGGCTTCGCGGCGCGAGCGGTGGCCCACCCGCAGCCGGGCCGGCGCGCTGCGCATGGGCTCCACCGCCAGCACCCCGGGCAGCGCGGCGGCCTCGCGAACCACGCGCATGGGCTTGGCGTCGGCAAAGCCGATGGTCATGTCCTGGCGCTGCTGCTGGGCGAAGTACTCGTCGATCATGTAGTCAATGGCGTCCAACCACTGCATGGAGACGATCAGCAGCCCCACCGACGCCGCCAGCCCCAGGCTGGTGAGCAGCGAGCGCAACGGCCGGCGCAGCACCTGACGGAAGATGATGCGGGTGGGCTGATCCAGGGCGCGCAGCAGGTTCTGGGGCACCCAGCTGCGATGTCGGAAAGCCGGCGGCGCCGGCGGCCGCATGGCCTCGGCCGGCGGCAGCCCGCCGGCGTAGCGGGCCGCCGTGATCACGCCGATGAGCGACGAGCCGACGCTGACCGTCAGCGACAGGGAGGAAGGCGGCCACCACCAGAAAGATGGTCGGCAGGATGCGCGCCAGGGTCTGCAGCTGCTTGATCTCGTTGTCCAGAAACCAGTGCGAGATCTGATCGTCCCGGCCGTAGGCGCCGATGCCGCCGTAGGGGGCCAGCAGCCGATCCAGCGCGGGAATCACCGCCTCCGCCTGATAGCCGGGCCACAGCGACAGGCTCACGTCGTTGAACGCCCCTTCCAGGTCGTAGGCGCCGGCCAGCGCCTTGCGGGACATCCACAGAATGCCGTAGTGCTCCGCGTCGGGCATCAACGCCCCGGGACCGATGGCGTAGACGAACTCCGGCGACAGGGCGACGCCCACCACTTCCAGGTCGCGGCGGCGGCCATTGAGCAGCGCGCCGAAGCGATCGCCCAGCTGCAGGTCGTGGGCTTCGGCGAAGGGCTCGCTCACCACCACCTCGTCGCTGGCCGCCGCTTCCGGCAGCCGGCCCTGGCGCAGGGCCAGGCCGTTCAGCAGCAGCTCGCCATCATCGGGCACCGACACCAGGCGGCCGATCACCGGCTCCCGCAGGTCGGCCATGTCCAGCACCGCCAGGCGCACCACCCGCAGGTCTGCCAGCGCAACCCCGTCGATGGCCGCGATCTCGGCCTGCAGGCGCAAAGGCGCGCGCTTCACACCGGCAAACACGTCGGCAAAGCGGTAGCGCTCGTAGAAGGTGCCGCTGGAATCCTGCAGCGCCTGCATGGCGGACAGGGACATCACCAGCACCGCCACCCCGGAGGCGACGATCAACGCGATGGCCAGGCCCTGCCCGCGCAGGCGCCACAGATCCCGCAGCAGCTTGCGGTCCAGGGGCTGGATCACCATTCCAGCGCTCCCGGCTCGCAGCGCTCGGCGTTCTCCGTGAGGCTGGCAATCTGCCCGTCGGCAAAACGGATCACGCGGTCGGCCATGCCCTCGATGCTGCGGTTATGGGTGATGAGCACCGTGGTCGTGCCCAGCTCGCGATTGACCTGGTCGATGGCTTCCAGCACCACCACCCCGGTGGTGCTGTCCAGAGCCCCCGTTGGCTCGTCGCACAGCAGCACGTCCGGCTGCTTGGCGATGGCGCGGGCAATGGCCACCCGCTGCTGCTCGCCGCCGGAGAGCTCGGCGGGAAAGGCGCTCAGCCGGTCGCCCAGCCCTACCAGGGCCAGGGCTTCCGCCGGGGCCAGTGGGTTGCGCGATATCTCGGTGACCAGCGCCACGTTCTCTTCCGCCGTGAGGCTGGCGATCAGGTTGTAGAACTGGAAGACGAAGCCGACGTGATCACGACGGAACTGGGTCACCGCCGCCTCCGTCGCGCCCAGGGTTGCGCCGCGGAACAGCACTTCGCCAGCGGTGGGCCGGTCCAGACCGCCCAGAATGTTCAACAACGTGGACTTGCCGCTGCCCGAGGCGCCCACCAGCACCACCAGCTCGCCCTCGTAAAGGTCCACGTCGACGCCGCGCAGCGCGTGGATATCCACCGCGCCAGCGTGGTACACCTTGGTGAGGCCCCGACCGGTCAGGGTCGCCTGAGGGGTTGGCTGCGCATTCATGAGGGGTCCGCCTGCATAAGGCAGACGCTAGCGCCCCCCGGATCTCAGCAACAGCTGTGAGTTCCCCCTATAAGGCGATCAGGCGGAGCAGGAAGTCGGGGCTCAGACCAGGCGGTGGCGCAGCCACTCCATTTCCAGCTTGCGGTAGATGGCCAGCAGCGATTCCGGCGGTTCCAGATCGCCGTGGGCAATGGATTCCGTAAAGTGCAGCGCCACGAGGTCGCCATCGCGGCGCACCACCTCTCCGGCGAGCGTGCAGTCGATCTCCTGGTACTTGATCTGGACGTCGACCTGCGAGTGGACCGGCAGCGCCAGGCCCTTACCCTGAACCAGTATGCCCGTCAGGCTGAGGTCCACTGGGGTGACCTCCACCCACCGGCCGCGAACCTGCACCTGCACGTGGAACCCGGCGCGAACCTCGTCCTTCAGCGGGCTGAACGGCACTCGAAAGCCGATGCGCCGCTCGCGGGTTGCGTTCAGGCGAAGAAACTCCTCCAGCTGCCCCACCTGGCGGGGCGTGATGGTGACCCGCGCGCCCTCCTCTCCGCCTACCACGAATGAAAGGCCATCCTCATCGGCGACGAGCGACAGCTCTCCCAGGGTTAGAAATTGCACGGTTCGCCCTCTGCAAACGACAGATATTCCCTTTAACCATAGATCGGATTCCCCACGCAGCCAGCGTAGATTCACTTCCATGCAGACATAGGCCATAGTCAGGGCCATCACAGCGCACAAGGGGGAGGTTCAGGATGCTGAAGTGGAAAGTGGGCGACGTCACCGTGTCCCGGCTTGTAGAGCTGGAGGCGCCTATTCCCGGCGGCGGGCCCGAGTCCCTGCTGCCGGACGCGTACCCGGACCAGCTTGCTGCCATGCCCTGGCTGAAGCCCCATTTCGTCACCGACGACGATCAGCTGCTGCTGTCCATCCACGCCCTGCTCGTGGAGATCGGTGATCAGCGCCTCATCGTCGACACCTGCATCGGCAACGACAAGCCGCGCAACAACGAGATCATGAACAACCTGCAGACGTCGTTTCTGCAGGACCTGGAGGCCGCAGGCTGGCCCCGGGAGTCCGTGGACACCGTGCTGTGCACCCACCTGCACGTGGACCACGTGGGCTGGAACACCATGCTGCAGGATGGGCAGTGGGTGCCCACCTTCCCCAACGCCCGCTACCTCATCGGCCGCAAAGAGTTCGAGCACTGGGAGGCCGAGGGCGGCGAGCCCCTGGGCGACGGCCCGATCCTTGCCGACTCCGTGCAGCCGGTGATCGACGCCGGTCTCGCCGAGATGGTGGAGATGGACCACCAGA
This sequence comes from uncultured Gammaproteobacteria bacterium, assembly GCA_947258805.1. The sequence goes on from CAMYJV010000123.1 coordinate 10,756, forward strand.
TATGCCCCGAGATCCGCCTGCGCCCCACCACCGGGCACACCCCCGGTCACGTCAGCGTGATGATCGAGTCCCGGGGCGAGCGGGCCATGATCACCGGCGACTGCATTCATCATCCCAGCCAGCTGGCGCAGACCCACTGGGCCAGCAGCTTCGACACCGATTCCGAAGAAAGCACCGGCACCCGGCGCATGCTCGTAGACGAGCTGGCCGACCAGCCCGTGCTCATCATCGGCACCCATTTCGCCGCGCCCACCGCCGGCTATCTGAAGCGGGACGGCGACAGCGTTCGGCTCGACGTTTAGCCGGCAAAACGTCCGAATGAAAGCAGCGGGCACACCGCCCGCACCACTCGCACCTGGGAGGGAGGCAGATTGCCGTGATATCCGATAACGACACGTTCGACCAGTTCATCAGCGACCACCGCTGGGCGGTGCTCACCACACTGCGCAAAGACGGCCAGCCCGTGAGCTCCGTGGTGGCCTACGCCAGGGATGGCGACACCCTGGTGATCAGCACCCCGGGCGGCACCTTCAAGCACAAATCTCTGGAGCGGGACCCGCGGGCAACGCTTTGCATTCTCACCAATCAGGAGCCCTTCAACTTCGTGTCCGTGGAGGGCGCCACCAGCATAGAAACCGACAACCTGGTGGAGGACACCCGCAAGGTGTTTCAGAACATCGCCGACACCGGCTGGACCGAGCCCGAGGACCTGGGCGGCTGGCTGGAGTCGCAGCAGCGGGTGATCATCCGGCTGCGGCCGGAGCGGGTGTATGGGGTTATTCGGTGAGGC
>CAMYJV010000124.1 GCA_947258805.1 uncultured Gammaproteobacteria bacterium
ATGGCCATGTCCAGCAGGGAGTGGCCGTAGCGCTGGCAGAGCTCTTTTAGCGCTTCAACCTTGTTGACCTTCTCGTCGGTCGCGAAGGCGCCGGCCGCGAATTGCTGCCATTTGTTCAGCCGCGTGCCTTCCGGGAATTCCTCGCCCTTCTTGTACTTGCCCGTCAGTAGCCCGCTTTCCAGTGGAAAGTAGGGCAGGATGCCGAGCCCGAACTTCTCGCATACCGGTATCACGTCTTTTTCGATGTCGCGCGTCAACAGGCTGTAGCGGTTCTGCGCGCTCACGTAGCTATTGATGTTGTCGGTGCGCGCGGTCCACTCGGCGTCGGTGATCTGCCAGCCGTTGTAGTTGGAGCAGCCTATGTAGCGCACCTTCCCCTGGTGAACCAGGTCGTCGAGAGCCCGCAGGGTTTCTTCGACGGGGGTATTGGTGTCGTAAAAGTGGATCTGGTACAGGTCGATGTAGTCGGTACCAAGGCGCTGCAGGCTCGCCTCCACCGCGTGCATGACGTAGCGCCGCGAGCCACCCTGCATGTCGAGGCGTTTTGACGACATGGGCCCGGCAAACTTGGTGGCCACCACCACTTCCGGGCGACGTGCACCTAAAGCGCGGCCGAGGTACTCCTCTGATTTGCCGCGGTCGCCATAGACGTCGGCCACGTCGAACAGGTTCACGCCCAGGTCCAGGGCCTTGTGCACGACGGCGGCGGACTCCGCCTCGTCGTTCATGGTGTGAAAGTTCATGCAGCCCAGGCCGACGACGGAGACCTTCAGGCCCGAGTGGCCGAGATTCTTATATTCCATGCTGTTGTCCTTTTCCGTTGGTCGAAAGCACAGCTTTCGAGCTTAACTTTTCTTCGATTGCGCCCGAGTCGCAATTCGCGTGTCGCGGCGGCTTTGTGCCGCCTCGTAGCGCCTCTTCTCACTGTCCGTCTGCGGCAACACGGGCCGTACCGAGCTTGGTTTGCCGTCCTGATCAAGGGCGACGAATGTCAGGTAGGCAGAAACGACGTGCCTGTAATCGCCACTATGGCTGTCCTCGGCAGCGACCCGCACGCCGATCTCCATGGAGCTGTTCCATGCCCGGTTGACCGCCGCGTTGATGATCAAGGTTTCGCCGGCCCGTGCCGGGGCCACAAAATTCAGGCTGTCAACCGCCGCGGTAACGCAAGCCTTGCCGCTGTGCCGTTCAGCCACGATCAGCGCGATGCGATCGCAAAGACTCATGACGACACCGCCGAACACCGTGTACTTGGAGTTCAGATCGTTCGGAAACACCTTGTAGACGTTTTGGCTCCTCTCGAGGGCAAATCCGACCAGCCGCTGCAGCGTGCGTTCGCTGAAACTCGCCGGTTGATCGAGCCCCATTCGCGCGATGGCATCGCTATGCTGGTCGCGGTCGCCGTTCACCAGGGCGGCCGCCAGCGTACGAACGGTCGACCAGGGCCCGGCAGTCTGTGTTTCGAGCCATTCCAGGGCCGCGACCAGTTCCTGCTCTGTGGCCGTGAGCTCCGTGCCGAGGGGGTAGGCGGGAAAATACGGCTGCAGTTCCCGCCGGTTGAAGATACTACGCAAGGCGTCCGGCGTGTTGCCGCAGGCATCTTCAGCAAGCTGGTAGTCCGACCGGAGTTTGCCGGCCTGCTGCGCCTGGCGAATCAGCTGCGGCTGAAAAGCCGAGTCAGCAATACCAATCATCGCATCAATAACCCCGCGATCCGTGCGACCCCGGGTCGCGGCGATGCCGTATTCAGAGACAAAGACATCTCGATGGTGGCGCGGCACCGTGGCGTGGGAATAGGACCAGCGGATGTTTGAACGAGCCACTCCGTCGTGCAGGCGACGCGCACGAACCATCAATATGGATTGCGCATCTGCGAGTGAATGAGCCATCGAGACGAAATCGAACTGGCCACCGACACCGCTGACGATGCGGCCGCCCTCCAGGGCATCCGAGACCGCGGTGCCGAGTAAGGTCACCATCATCGTTTCGTTCACGAACCGCGCCTGCCGACGTTGTTGGCGCTTTCTCTGTTCATCTCCGAACAGCGTATTCACGTGTGAGATGCGTGTCATGTTGATTCGCTGTCTGTCAGCCTCGCTGAGCGCGGCCAGGCGGCGGTAGAGCTGGGTCGAGCCGATGAAGAAGCCCGCATGGATGACCGCTGCATCGCGCTCGTCTGCTGGCCGCTTGACCAGGCCCGCCTCGAACAGTGCGAACAGCGCGTCGCTCAACAACTCCGTCGATGCAAACAGGCCTTGCCCGAAGCGCCCGCTTTCGATTGGCAGCGCCGCCCGGCGCGGTGAGCGGGCGCCCCCGGGGAGCAGTTCCAGTACCTGGTTAAACACCGCTGGCGACTCCTGCCGGAGTATCAGGCAATGGGCGACGGCGTCACTGAGCGAGCCAATGCCGACTTGCAGCGTGCCGCCATCGGGCACGAGGCTCGCCACGTGCATCGCCGTCGCGTAGTCCGCTGGCGCCACGGGTCGGTTCGGCAGAGTGAACAGTGGAAACTCGTACTTGTCAGCATCAAGTACGAAATCAAATCGATCCGCCGGCAATTCTGCATCCCCCGTCATGTAGGGCAGCTGATGGTTGAGCTGAGCGGCAATTGCAACCGCGCGCCCCTCGCGCCGGGCTTCATCCAGCCGCGGTAACAGGTCCAGTGTGATCTCCGGATTGGCACTCAGGCTGAAGCGGCCCGGGCTCTCGGGTCGGCTGGTGACGAGTTGCGCGATCACGTTCACACCGAGGTTCAGCAACTCAGCGGTGACCTGGCTGTAGTTGATGCTCGTGTAACTCCGTTGCACCACGGGGTTGCCGAGATACGCACCGGGACGCAGATAGAACTCGCGGACCTGCACATTGGGCGGCAGCTGGTGTTGCCGAAGTGCCTTCGCATACGCGGGGATCGGCCAGTCGGCATACAGGCGGTTTACCAGCGGGGCCAGGAATCGACGTTCCAGCTCGCTTCTGCCCTGCGGTGGTTCCAGCGTGAGTCCGGTAAAGATCGTGAGCGAGATTGAGCTGTCTGCCGCCGCCCGTTCAAACAACGCGTCGGCAATGTGCACCGCCTTGCCGATGCCGATCGGCAAACCCAGCACTATATTGTGGCCGACGGTCTCGATCAGCGCGTCCGCGACGGCGCCGGCAGATTGGAATGTGCGACTCATTTTTGCATCGGATTGTGCCGGATCCCGTCCCGATTAAGCTAAGCTGTACCTCGACTTAGAGGATACCTGTTTCCACTGTATCTGAAGCGCGCGAAGCCATTTTCGCTACCGGTGTTTCTGCATATGCCAGCCACTCACGCAACTGGAAAGAATCGCTGTCGATTGCGGCGCAAAAGCTGGAGCCTGTGGTTGCCGCTGTTCCTGTGCGCGGCCTGCGCGACGCAGCCCGTGCCGGAAAGCCGACTGGAAGTGGTGGCGGAGCTGGCACAGGGGCCTGGGAACATTGCTGTCACGCCGGACGGGCGGCGGATCATCAGCCAGCACCCGATCTATCGCCCGCAGATTCGGGTCATCGGGCTGCTGCCAGACGGTTCCGTGCGCCCGTTTCCGAATGCCGAATGGGCGGGCCCGCGAAACGAAGCGGGGGTGGGCCTGGACGGCGTGCTGGGCATACAGGCTGACCAGGACGGGGTTGTCTGGATGCTCGACAACGGTCGCGGCAGTTCAAGGATTGTTGCCTGGGATACACGCGCAGATAAGTTGCATAAGATTATCGAAGTGGGCGCACCGGCCAGGGCGCGGCGTTCGTTCTTTAACGACATCGCGGTCGATCCCGTTCATCGCAGCATATTCATCACGGATGCAAGCGCGAAAACGCCGGCCATCGTGGTCGTCAGCCTGGATTCTGGCAGCGCACGGCGGGTCCTGGAGCAACATCCGTCGGTCTTGGCCAAGCCCATCGCGATGCAGATAGGCGACAAGACCTACGCAGTCGATAAAGACGGCAAACCGGTCGCCAGCGTCGGCGTCGACGGTATTACTATCGATCCGCAGTCGGAATGGGTCTATTACGGCGCGTCCCAGGACACGGACCTGTGGCGCGTGCGAGCGGCAGACCTGGTGGACGAGACGCTCACACATGCTGAACTCGCCGCGCGGATCGAACGTTACGGCGACCGTCCGGTGTGCGACGGTATCACCATCGACAGCGCTGGCAACGTCTACATTACCGATCTCACCAACTACGCAGTCGGGGTGGTGGACCCTGCCGGTGAATACCGCATTCTGTATCGGGATGAGCAGCGCCTGAGCTGGCCCGACGGCATGGCCTTTGGTCCGGACGACTACGTGTACGTGGTATCCAATCAGCTGCACTTGTCGGTGCCCTTCAACCGCGGGAAGGACCTGTCCGAGCCGCCCTTCTACGTGCTGCGCTTTAAAGCGCTGGCACCCGGGTCTGTAGGGCGCTAGCTGAGCAACATTGTCGCCAGTTGCCGTCTGGCCTTCACGGCGCATGCGCGCCGGAAAATACGCGTGAGCCCAATATAGACTCGTCAGAGCTTCAGCGTTGAACGCCGCTGGTCCCGCAGGATCTCTACAATGGTTTCCGCCGGCACGCTGTCACCCTGGCCGATACCCGGGCAGTACTCCGCGATAGCCGTCCACGCTTTCGCCTTCATGTTCTCCGGCCAGAAGGGCCACGTGCGGCACTGGGTGGGTCGGCTCTCGTACACCGAGCAGCGGCCGTCTTCCAGGAACCTGCACTCCGCTTCGCCATTATCGAGGTGGAAGAAGCCTTCGGTCTTCGTGCAGTACTGCCGCGTGAACTGCCGTGTAGGTATCCCCAGCGACGCCGCCAGTCGGCGGCGATCTTCCAGGGTCAGGTACACGTAGCCGTAGTCGCCGCGACTCACGCAGCACCTGGCGCTGCCCTGGCAGGCAAAGCGGATGCCATCGTGCCACCAGGGCCGGCGACGGGAGGGCGCAGCCAGCAGTTTTCTCAGGTCTTTGGCGCGTAGCTGGCGCACCAGCCTTGAGCGTTGACCTGCTTGCCCGGGAATAGCGTGCACAGGCCCCATTCCTCGTCCGCCTTGCCCTGGTACAGACTGCAGTTACGGCAAATCTGCCCCGACTGGTAACGCGGGTACTTGGCAGTATCCACGGTTGTGGCGTCATGTTTGTATCCGAGCGCGACGGCGATCGGGTCGTCTTCGCTCAATTTGGCCAGCTGTGAAGTCGACGAGGGCGTTGCCGATTCCGGCATCGCCTGCGGCGCGGCAGTTTCTGCCGGCGGCGGTGCCGCTGGGGGTGCAGCCGGAGCAGGCGCGGGTTTTTGGGCGGGCGGCGACTGGTCGCCGGAACACGCGACAAGGCCGGCCACGGGTAACAGCACCACACCGCTGCTCAGTGCGCGGAGCAGGTCCCGTCGCGATGTGGATGGTTGGGCCAGTTTATGCATCAGGGGTCTCCGGTCATCGTTGTGCGTATCGGCCAGCGACGTGAGTCACTGCTCGCATAGTGTGATCGCGGCAGCCGGTCAAGCGCAAGGGCGGTTTACCCGTTGGGAAGCTGGCACGTTCATCGTCTCCGTCGGAGACAGGCAAGACGCCACTTAATCGATTTTCGCCGTGCGCCGGACAATGGCCTTGAGGCCCTCCGCCAGCAGCCAGAGAAACAACAACGGCATGATGACAGTCTGGAGCACGAAGATGACAATCAGATTGATGATGTGTTCCGTGGCCTTCGATACACGTTCTCCCAGCGCCTCCATCCGAGCCTCGACATCCAGAGCGTCCAGCGACTGGTCGAGCCAGTTGCCGAAGCGGTCCATGATGGAATCGTCGGCGGTCGGCGGCGGCGTGAACTCTTCGTTAGCGGACTCGATTTCTGCGCTGGTGGCCTCCAGCGCCTGCACGGCCGCCATTTGCTCCGCGGCCAGGAATTGATCGAAGACCAGGTTCGTGGCAATGATCAGCACGGGCACCGCAAAGCGCAGGAATACTGTCGTCAGCAGCACCCGCATCGCAACGCTGGCCGCCTTGCTGGTGGCGCGGCCCGGCCACCACAGCGTTGCGAGCAGCAGCGCGCCAGCCGCAAGCAGGGCCGCGCTGGTGCCCCACCAGCCGGTAATATCGAGCAGCACGTTTTGCAGGCCGAGAGAGCTGGTGGCCACGAGCATGACGGTCGAGAAGCGCTCCACCAGGTCATTGATCGGGTCAAGGATCTGGCCCAGGGAGAAAATCACGCCCACGCCGGCCGGCTCGACCGCAACTTCCGTGCCCTGGGCAACGGAGATCACGCCGTTCAGGGTGCGCGCCGCCGCGAAGGTGACCAGCGCCCGGGCAAACGCGCGTTCGGCATAGTCTTCGCCCACGGTATCCACCCAGCCCGTCGTGGCCGCCAGCGCGACGACCAGGGTGGCCAGGGTCCAAATTAGCTTGGCTCGCGTACTGGCTGGGGCCGGGTCCATCAACAGGATGGTGCCGGATTTTCGCCACCGGTGCTGCTCATTCCGTAGCCTTCGGGGCCTCGATCTTCAGCAGGCCATTCGCGAACCTGGCAGACACGGCTTCCACATCGATGGCGCATGGCAACTCCACACGCCGGCACACGTCGTGGCTGGAGAATTCGGTCCACCGTAAGATGGCAAGTCGTCTGGAGTCCCGTTTCTTGCGCTTCGACCGACGTGCGGCCTTGACGATCAATTCCCGGGGGTTGGCCGTTACCATGACGTCACGCCGCTTGAAACCCGCCAGCGCTACGCGCAGCGAGAACGAATCTTCGGTTTCTACGAGTTCCGCCGCTGGCCAGCCGAACTCCTTTTCTGCCGCGACCCAGTCGGCAAGCGCGTGCCCGTTGCTCGCCCCACGACCGGCGAACAGTTCATAAGCACGGTCACGAATGCGGCCGATCAGGTTATCGAATTCGGCAAAAACGGGCAGCGTCCGGTCATCGACAACCGCCACTTTATGTACCTGGAGTCTGGACATTTCATGCTCCTGCTAGACTTGGCAGCCGCTTCCGCAAAAGCCTGGCGGACTGAGCGGATTGGGACAGGGCCGCAGCCTGCAACCTGATGGCCAGATTACCAATGTGCGGAACCCCGGGGGCGTTGCGGAATAGGTAGTTTCCGCAAGGGCGCTTCAAGTCCCCGATGGCGGTGATAATTTGGCGATGCCCGGCCCGACGCGGCGCTTCGACGGTACGTGATGAACCCCGTTAATCCCAAGAAGCTACTCCAGAGCAAATGGACGGCGGTTTGTCCGCGGAACCGGGAGAAGCATTTTCTGGTCAGCGCGGTGCATCACGACGACGCCGGCGTTCTACAGACCTGCGTCCTGGAGGCTGTACACAGCCACCGGGAGATGGAGGTCGACTGGCGTGATTTGAAGAACGTCGAGCGTTGGCGGATGGGCTGGCAATAATCGCGCCGGTGAACGGCGGCCGCCTGCAGTCACCGTTGAATGGTTTGCGCGGTGCGGTCAGCCGGGACGCGGCGTTACCCGACCTGCAACGAGTGTTAGGATCCCTGTTCCTTAGCGCCAGCTGATGGAAAGAACGACGGCCCGCCATGACCAGATACCCGCTTGCCCTGACGCTACTATTTGTCCTGCTGACACCTGCCCTTGCCCAGCAGCCTACCGGCACCCTGGCCAAGGTGGCGGAGAGCCAGCGCTTCGTGATTGGCTATGTGCCCGACACGCCGCCACTGTCATTCCGTGATAAATCCGGCCTGCCCGTTGGCTATTCCATCGAGCTTTGCAAGGTGATCGCCGCGGCCGTGAAGCTGCGTTTGGGTCTGGACGAACTGACGATTGACTACGTGCCAATTACGACCGCCGAACGCATGCCTTCGGTCGTCAGCGGCAAGATCGACATCGAGTGTGGCGCGGCTACCATCACGCTGGCCAGGCGAGAGCGGGTGGATTTCACTCTGATGACGCTCATTACCGGTGCGTCGTCGCTGTCGCTGGCAAAAACAGCCATTAACACTAACGCTGACCTTAACGGTAAAAAAATTGCAGTAATTGCCGATACCACCACCGAAACGGCGTTGAAAAACTTCCTTGACAGCAACGACTTCAAGGCCAGGCTGGTCACCGTCGACACGCACGAGAGCGGCCTGACAGCGCTTGACCAGGGCAAGGTTGATGCCTACGTGTCAGACCAGGCTATTCTCACCGGGCATGTAATCGAAGCAGCCGATCCAGCCAACTATCGACTGGCGCCGGACGTATTTTCCTTTGAGCCTCACGGCTTCATGGTGCGCAAGGACGATTCGGAATTTCGCCTGGTGGCAGACCGGGCCCTCGCCGGTGTGTTCCGCTCGCAGCGCATCCAGCGCCTGTATCACCAGTGGTTTGGCCGCTACGGCATTCCGCAGTCGCGTGTCCAGAAGGCGATGTACCAGTTCCAAGCGCTTGCCGATTAGAGGCTGCCGCGGTCACAGCCTTTTGATAGCGTGCGCTATGCGCATTGCGCGCTGACTTAGCGGGCTCCGAATACCTGTTGCAGGAGTGCGGTGGTGCGCTCCACCGGATCGTTGCGAATCGCGGCCTCTTCTTTTGCCAGGTACAGGAAGATGCCATCGAGGCCTTTGCCAACCACATAGGTCGTCAGGTCAGCATCGACCTCGGGTACAAAGGGCAGAGCGTTGTACTGGCTCATGACGGTGTCGTAGGTGGCGACCGCACCGACCTGGGCCAGGCTGTCGTCCACAACCGGTTGCATGGCTGCGCTCAGCGGTTCCGACATCTGTCCGCGCAGGTACTGGGTGGCGGCGTCGTCCGGACCCTTGTAGATGGCCATCACGTCGTCCAGGGTCAGGGCGCGAATCGCATCCAGGAACAGCGCCTTGGCCTTGGGAGTAGCGACTTCCGCCGCCCGGTTGAGTTCGAGCTCAAGATTATCCAGCGTCCCGGCCATGCCGATCTTCGACAGGGCTGATTGCACGCTTGTCAGGCTGTCGGGCAACGGAATACGAATCAGCGGATCCCCGCTGAACCCGTCCGGGCGGCCGAGCGTATCAACGACGCGCACAGTGCCGACCTCCAGGGCTTCCTTCAGCCCGGCACCGATCTGGCTGGTGGTCAAC
>CAMYJV010000125.1 GCA_947258805.1 uncultured Gammaproteobacteria bacterium
GAGCGTGGCTCCGAGGTCCGAACCCGCCTGGTCGATCTTGCCGATCAAAAAAGTCTTCAATTATGGCTGCAGGGGCTGCAGACACAATCGGCACCGGACCTGGTCATTCTCAATGCCGGGGTGACCAGTCATGTCGGCACGCGGTGCGAGGGTGAGACCGGCCCGGCCATCCAGGCCGTCCTGGGCATCAACCTCCAGGCCGCGATTGCGATCACCGAGGCCCTGCTGCCGGCGATGCGCCGGCGTGGCAGCGGCCAGATTGCCCTGATCAGCTCACTGTCCGCGTATTTCGGGCTGCCGACCACACCCAGCTATTGCGCCAGCAAGGCCGGACTCAAGGCCTACGGCGAGGCCCTCCGGGGCTGGCTGGCACCACAGGGTATAGCGGTCAACGTGGTGCTGCCCGGCTTTGTTGCCTCTGCAATGAGCGATCGTTTCCCTGGCCCCAAGCCATTCATGATTTCTCCGCAGAGGGCTGCACGCCTGATTCACCGCGGGCTGAAGCACAATCGCGCCCGGATCGCTTTTCCCGCGCCGCTGAGTTGGGGAATGTGGTGGCTGGCCGTGTTGCCGCCAGACCTGGCGCTATGGCTTTTGCGCCGGATGGGCTACGGTGGCTGCGGCGCCATGCCGGAGACCTGACGCCGTGCCGACGTTCCCCAGCGGACTGCTCATGGGCCTCGCATGGGCGCTGTCGGCCTGGCTCGTCGGCGGGCTCCTGATGCTTCCGCTGGAGACCCTGATCAAACCGCAAGGCGCGGGCCGGGGGCGTCCAGCCGCTGCCTGGATCCTGCAGCTCGGACTTTGGACCCTGACCTTCAGCGTGTTGCTGCTGCTCAGCCAGCGTCCCGTGTTTGCCGCCGGTCTTGGGCTTGCCGCGGCCCTCGTCGTGGTACTGGTCAACAATGCCAAATACCAGGCCCTGCAAGAGCCTTTTCTGTTCAGTGACTTTGGCCTCTTCAGTCAGGCCTTCAGACACCCCCGCCTGTTTCTGCCTTTTCTTGGCGTGAAGCAGGCCCTCGCAGGCGGCGCAGCGGTCGCCCTGAGCCTCTATCTGGGCTTGGCCCTGGAACCGGCGCTACCGGCTTATACCGGCTGGACCGCGTTCCTCGGGCTTGCGGCCGGCGGGTCGGCCCTGGGAATCTGGCTGTTACGGCTCGGCGCCCGCACCGCTGCACAGCCGACACTCGAACCGGAACGCGATCTGCGCGAACTGGGCCTCGCCACCAGCCTGTGGCTTTACTGGCGGCTGGAGCGGTCGCGAACGCAGACCCCTGAAGAGATGTCGATCCGCAATGGCGTGGCAACGATGCGCTGCACACGACCCGTCGCGCACAATCGCCTTCCGCACATCGTGGCGGTGCAGAGCGAGTCATTCTTCGATGTGCGACGTCTGCTGGACACAATAAAGCCACAGATCCTGACGCGTTTCGACCAGGTCGTCGCCGGCGCAAGGCTGCATGGCCACCTCAGCGTACCGGCCTGGGGCGCGAATACCATGCGCACCGAGTTCGGGTTCCTTACCGGCATCTCCGCGGACAGACTGGGCGTGCATCAATTCAATCCCTACCGTCGGTTCGCGCGTCGGCCCATTCCGTCACTACCGTCGCTTCTGAGGACATTGGGCTACCGTACCCTTTGCATCCACCCACATCCCGCGAGCTTCTTCAATCGTGACCTTGTTTACCCGCAACTGGGTTTCGACGAATTCATCGATATCCGTCACTTCGACCGCGAGGAAACCTGCGGCCCTTACGTCTGCGACGCGGCCGTCACGCGAAAGATCGGCGACGTTCTCGACAGATCGGATCAGCCGCTGTTCATTTTCGCCATCACCATGGAGAACCATGGTCCACTGCACCTGGAAAAGGTCACGCCGGCCGACAGCGACCGACTTTACGTGACGCCACCGCCCGACGGATTCGAAGACCTGACGGTGTATCTGCGCCACCTGGGCAATGCCGACAGCATGCTGGGTGAACTGAGCGGTATGTTGGCGCACCACCCGCGGGACGGTCTGCTCTGCTGGTTTGGGGATCACGTGCCGAGTATGCCTCGGGTCTATGCCCGCACCGGCTACACGGATGGGCGCACGGACTATCTGCTGTGGCGTGACCGCGTCGGCGTCGTGGAGCGTCGGGACCTGGGCGTCGAAAATCTGGCCTCCGCCCTGCTCGACGCGGCCGGACTCGCGACCGGAGATTGATCTCCCTGCCCGGCATGTTCACAGGAGCTGCAACGCAGTTGAGGCTCGGCGCCTCTCGGTCAGGAATCGGCCTGTGGCAGAGATTTTTTGGATGACTCGCCGACTGTGAGCCTGCTCAGTGCATCGCGCCGAAGCAAACTCGCATCCACAAAACGCATCAGGCGATGTCCCCTGCCCAAGAATGCCTGCACCTGTGTGGGCGTGGGCCACGAATCGTAACTGCCGCCTGACGCTTGCGCCCGCTCCGGCTCACCGCGCAGGATGGTCGGAAGACAATCGAGCAGCCGCCCGGCGCCGTGTACGAACAGTTTTGCGGTGGCCGCAATGACGCTGGCCGCAGGTTCCGTGGGGACCTCCGCCTGGACCAGCACGGGACCGCTATCGAAATCCGCAGTGACTCGATGCACCGTTACACCCAGGTGCGATGCACCACGCAAACGGGCAAAGAAGACCGGGTCCACGCCCTTGAATTCAGGTAACAGCGACGGGTGGATGTTGACCGCCCCCGCAGCTGCAATGTCACATACCGACGGCCCGATCCGCTGGTTGAAAAAGGCGCTGACCAGCAGGTCGGGCCGCTGATCCGCAATGAATTCACATTCGGCGGCACCATTGATGTCGCGGCTCGTGCACAACGGGATACCCCGCTGCCTTGCACTCACCGACACCGACGGCAGACCGCACCAGCGTCCAAGCAAATCTGGCAGCGTTGTGGCACAACCCAGATAGAGCGTATAGAGAAGGCCGCTGCTGCGCAGATGGGCGATGGCGCCACGCAGCCACCCGGAAGCCGGATGCAGCACGCGCGTTGACTTGACGATGCCGACGACCTCCACATCGCGGTTTTCAAGCATGAACTTCAACACCAGCGAGCCATACAGGCCGCCGCTGGTGCACAGCAGAATCCGGGTCACGGGCGGCTCAAAACCCGACCGACTCTTCGGCCAGGGCCGCCACCACGTTGTGGATATCCTCTTCGGTATGCTGACAGCTCATGAAGAATCGAAGGCGTGCAGCCCTTTCCTCGACCGCCGGGTACAGAATGGGCTGGACATTGATGCCACGACGGAACAGCGCATCGGCCAGCCGCGCCGCCCTGATCGAACTGCCGGTGATCGCCGGCACCACCGACAGCCCCATACTCCGACCGGTGTCGATCCCGGCCGCCTGCGCCAGTTCCAGGAAAAGTCTGCCGCGGGCCTGCAGCTTGGCCACCCGCTGGGGCTCGGCGCGCAACAGCTCCAGCGCAGCAAGCGCTGCAGCCGCCACGGAGGGTGCCAGGCCAACGCTGTACAGAAAGCCGGGGGCGGCGAACTTAAGGTGTTCCACCAGGGCCGACTCGCCTGCGATATAACCCCCACAGCTGGCCAGCGCCTTGCTCAGGGTTCCCATCCAGATATCCACGTCGCGCCCGTCTACCCCGAAATGCTCGGCGATGCCCATGCCGGTCGGCCCCATGACGCCGAAGGAGTGCGCCTCGTCGACCATCAGGAACACGCGGTGGCGCCGCCTGATTTCGACAAAGCGCGGCAGGTCCGGGAAATCGCCATCCATACTGTAGACGCCTTCGATCACGATCAGCACGCGCTCGAAGCGTGCGCGCTGTTCGGTCAACAAGGCATCGAGCGCGTTCCAGTCGTTGTGCGCAAACGACATGCGCCGGGCCCCGGACAACTGGATCCCCTGCAGGACGCTGTTGTGGATTAGGGCATCATGCACGATCAGGTCTTTTGGTCCGAACAGATAGCCGATAGTGGTGACATTGGTGGCGTGACCACTGACAAAGACCGCACAATCCTCGACACCGTGGGCCGCCGCGAGCGCGCGTTCCAGTTCTCTATGGATCTCTCGCTCGCCCGACACCGGCCGACTCGCCGACACCGAAGTGCCATAACGGTCAATCGCTGCCTTGGCCGCTGCGTTGACGCTGGGCGCACCGGACAATGCAAGATAGTTGTAGCTTGAATAGTTGACGAATTCGCGACCGGCAATGCGCGTGTGACTGTCCGCCACACCCTCATGCGCCCGAAAATATGGACTTTCGATGCCCAGCTTGGACCCACCTTCCTTGACGATCCGTATCTGCTGGTAGCCTGGATGCAAATGGAACCGATAGTGACGTTCCGGAACAGCCCCCCCCTGTCGCGGGCTGGTCACGCTGCCGATGTCTGATGTCGCCGTCTGCGCACGCAGTTCTTTATCGACCCGTCGAGTTCGTCGTTCCAATGCCTGCTGGATAAGACGCTCTTTGAGCTGGCCCGGCAAGCCTTGAAAGCCCTTGTTCTTCATGTCCGGTTCAGCAGCCGCTTGTCCGCTGAACCAGCCTCGTCCACCGCCGCCGCCAGTTCCTCGATGGCAACCACATCGGCGTCACTACCATGCCGGATGAGCATATTGCGGACCTGATCACTCAGCTCGTCACCCGAATCCTGCTCACCACCCTCCGGCGCCTTGAGTTGACGAATGATCCGCTCCGCCAGCCGGGCAATCGTCGGCCCCTCACTGAGCGCCATGATGGGCAGGTTGACCCCGAAGCGCTCCTCGACTGCCGCCACCAACTCCATTCCCATGAGCGAGTCCATGCCCTGATCATACATCGAACGGTCCTCGTCCAGACGCTCAGGAGAGATCCGAAGAATCTCGGCAACTTCACGTTTGAGCAGGTCGACAAACACCGTCTGTAATTCCTCCGCACCGAGTTCCTCCAGCAAGCGCCGGATCTCTGCGAGACCTTCCGCATCGGTCCCCGCATCCTCGGCATGCAGGGCGAGTTGAGCATATTTCGGCGCCGTCGCGCTGGGCAGGAAACGACACAAAGCGGACCATTCGAGGTCCATCACGCCGAGCCCCGATTGATCGCGCAGCAGGACCTGTTCCAGTACCTGCAGCGCCTCGTCGGAATGCAGCGCGGGCCCCCCCATACGGGACTGCAGTGCCTCTTTCAGCTCCTGATGGCGGGCCAGATAGCCAACATCGTCTATGGCACCCCAGCTCAGGCAAAGTGCCGGCAGCCCCTGCGCACGGCGACGCTCTGCCAACGCCTCCAGGTACTCGTTTGCCGCGACATAGTTGCCCTGCCCCGGGTTGCCGAACATGGTGGTGGCGGATGAGTAAAGAACAAAAAAATCGAGCGGCAAATCGCGCGTCAGTTCGTGCAGATGTCGGGCGCCCAACACCTTGGGCGCCAGCACCTTGTGAAACGCCTCTTCGTTCAGATTACGCAACAGCCCGTCGGATATGACCATGGCCGCATGCACCACCCCGCGCAATGGTGGCAGCGTCGACGCAATGTCTTTGATCACCTCGGCCAGCGCCTTGCGCCGCGTAACGTCGCAACTGCATACGCGCACCGTAACACCGCTGGCCTGCAGCGCACTGACCGCCGCCTCCGCCTCTGGACTCGCCAGACCCCGCCGACCAAGCAGCACCAGATGCCGGGCACCCTTGCTGGCCAACCACTGCGCCGTCTTCAGACCGAAACCGCCCAGGCCGCCGGTAACCAGATAGGTCGCCTTGGCCGAGAGTTTCAACGTGGGGTGTTCACGCGTCGCTTCGGTTCCGACCGTTGGGCTGTCGCGGAAACTGATCACAACCTTGCCGATCTGCCGCGACTGCTGCATGTAACGGAACGCCTCGACAACCTCGGTCACGGGGAAGGCGCGGAAAGGCAACGGCTTGAGCACGCCTTTCTCGAACAGCGCCATCAACTCGCCAAACAGGCGCCGCGTCAGGTCCGGACGCTCGGACATCAACTGATCCGCGTCGACGCCGAAATAGGAGATATTGTTGCGGAATGGACGCAGGCCGATCCGGGTGTTCTCGAAAAAGTCGCGTTTCCCCAGTTCCACGAAGCGTCCGAACGGCCGCAGCACGCGCAGATTGCGGTTGATGGCCTCTCCGGCGAGCGAGTTCAAGACGACGTCCACACCCTGGCCCTGGGTGGCCTCCAGTATCTCATCAGCAAACGCCAACGAGCGCGAATCCATCACATGATCGGCGCCCAGCATCTCGACGAAGTCGCGCTTCTCCGCCGAACCTGCGGTCGCAAAGATCTCCGCTCCTTTGAACTTCGCGAGCTGAATTGCGGCGATCCCCACCCCGCCCGCTGCGCCGTGAATGAGGACCCGCTCGCCCTCGCGCAGATTGGCCAGATGATGCAATGCGTAGTAGACGGTAAAAAAGGTGGTGGGTATGGTTGCCGCGGCCTCGAAAGACCAACGTGCCGGTTTGTGCACCACCGCGCCCCCCTTGGTCACCGCGCGGGTTGCGAAACTCGCCGGCGCGAAGGCGATCACCTCGTCGCCGGGCCGAAACTCTGTCACCAGCTGTCCGACCTCTCGGACAACACCGGAAAGCTCCATCCCCAGGGTGGGACCGGCAAACCCCGACTCCACAGCCTCGTCCGACAGAAGTCCCATCGCGTACATTACGTCGCGGAAGTTCAGGCCGGCGCTGCGTACCTCTATCTCCACCTCGTCCGCGGCAGGCGCTGCCAGGCGGTCTACCCGCCAAGCCAGGTGTTTGAGCGGTCCCGGCTGGGAGAAATCGAGCCGAATCACGGACGGTTTGTCGGCGGCTTCCACCGGCTCGGCTAGTTCGTTTAGCGGTTGAGTGCGTAGACGTGGCGCATAACGCCCGTCACTGGTCAGGATGATCTCGTCTTCCTCGTCCGGGGCAAGGATCTCGCCCAGCAACCCCTTGGCCATAGGCTCCAAGCGGTCTGGATCGGCGCAATCAACCAGGCGAATGTCGAGATCGGGGTATTCATTCATCGCCGTGCGTCCGAGGCCCCACAAGGTTGCATCGTCTGCATCGCTCGGCCGCTCGCCCAATGCCGCGCGCACGGACTGCGGCAACAGCGCCAGCGCGGCCCGAACCGTAACCAGCCAACAGGCGGGCGTGACATCGAGTGCCTCACAGGCGCGCAACATGGCAACCGTGGAGACGCAGCGCCGCTGCTGAGTGGCAAGCATCGCCTCGGGGGACCGTCCGTTGTCAACAGAGCTCAGGTTGTACAGATGCAACAGGCCGTGAACGTCGCCGTACAGATCCTTCACTGCGGACAGAAGGGAGGCAAACTGCTCAGCCGAGCAGGGGTCGAGGGTGTAATTGGCCACGTCGGTCATTTCGAAGTGCCGCGCCGCCGTCGCGGTCACGACCTTGTGGCCGAGCATGCGCAGCTCTCCGGCAACACTATTGGCCAGCGCCGCACCATAGCCATCATGGTCCTGCAGCAGGACCCAGATGCCCGCAGACACGGCCGAGGCGGCCAGCGTCGACGCCCCCGCCTGGCCGCCGCCTTGCAGCAGACTCAGGTAGGCGCCCGATTCGATTCCAGGCAGATCATG
>CAMYJV010000126.1 GCA_947258805.1 uncultured Gammaproteobacteria bacterium
AACCGGCGGAGTAGCGCCGAATCAGCGCTCGACGTCGATCTCGTATTTGTCGATCAGGTCGTACAGGGTGGGACGAGTAATCCCCAGCAGTTTTGCCGCCTGCGAAATGTTCCCCGATGCGTAGACGAGCGCGCGATGAACGGCATGCGTTTCTGCGTCGCGCCGGACCTCGCGCAGATTCAGGTTTGGTCCGTCGGTCTCTTCATCACCTAGCCCGAGGTCCAGCGCCGTAACCTGTTTGCCCTCGGCCATGATGACCGCACCCTTGATCTTGTTTTCCAGTTCGCGGACGTTGCCGGGCCACCGATAGTTTTGAATGGCCGTCTGGGCCTCCTTGCTAAAACCCTTCAGTGGCCGGCCATGCTGTGCTGCGTATTTAGCCAGCAAGGTTCGCGCCAGGATCAGGCGACCCCCTTCGCGCTCGCGCAGGGGCGGAATCTGGATCGTAATCTCGCTGATGCGGTAATACAGGTCCTCACGAAAGCGCCCCTCGCGGATGGCCGTTTGCAGGTCCTGGTTTGTCGCACAGAGCACGCGAACGTCCACCGGGATTTCCTGGCGGCCGCCCACGCGCTCGACCACCCGTTCCTGGAGAAAACGCAACAGCTTGGCCTGTAAAGCAATGGGCATGTCGCCGATTTCATCGAGAAACAGGGTGCCGCTGTCAGCGGTCTCGACCTTGCCGGGCGTCTGCTTCATCGCCCCGGTAAAAGCGCCGCGCTCGTAACCGAAGAGTTCGCTTTCCAGCAGATTTTCCGGAATCGCGGCGCAGTTGATCGCCACGAAATTCTCGCCGGCACGCGGGCTCAGAGAGTGCAATGCGCGGGCCAACAGTTCCTTGCCGGTGCCGCTCTCGCCGAGCAGCAGGGTTGTCGCACTGGTTGGCGCCACTTTTTCGATAATTCGGCACACGTTCAGCATTTTCTCGCTGGCAGCAACAATGCCGTCGAGGGGCGAAGTACTCTGCTGCCGCAGCAGCCGCTGATTCTCCTGCTCGAGTTCGTAGATCTGGTAAGCGCGATCCACTATCAGCTGCAGCGTGTCCGTATCGACCGGCTTCTGGTAGAAGTCATAGGCACCCATGCCAACGGCGCGCACGGCGTTTTCCTGGTCGCCGTGGCCGGTCACCACGATGACTTTGGTGCCGGGAGCCAGTGCCAGGACTTCTTCAAGGGTGGCCAGGCCTTCAGATATTCCCTCGGCGTCGGGGGGCAGCCCGAGATCCTGCAGCACGACCGGCGGCTCGTGGCGCCGCAGCTCGGCGAGGGCCGTTGGCCGATCTTCGGCCGACAGCACCTCGTAATCGGCAAAGCACCAGCGCAGCTGGCTCTGCAGCCCGGGATCGTCCTCGACAACGAGTAATTTTCTTTGCTGTTCGGTCACGGGTAATCCGACCTTAACTGGCCCAGGGTGCTGATCATAAGGTGTCGGCCGCGGCGCTGCACCACGGGGCCTCAGTTTGTGACGGCGGCCACCGGTTGGTCTGCGGCACCTGCGGCATCAGACGCAACGACGGGCAGATGCATCGTAAAGCGGGTGCCGCTGCCCAGCTGCGACCACACCTCGAGCCGACCACCCGCGGCGACAGCGAAAGTCCGTGCCTGGTAGACACCGATGCCCATGCCCTGGCTGCCCTTAGTGCTATCGAAGGGCCGGAACAACCTGGTCCGGATGAACTCCGGGTCCATGCCGATGCCATTGTCTTCGACGCAAATCACGGCCTCGCCATTTTGTTTTTCCAGCGTGACCCGCACCTGGCCATTCTTTTTCGTCGCCTCCTGGGCATTGCGGACCAGGTGGCTGATAACGTCGATGAAGCGCTCCCGGTCGAGTTCGCTGACGAGTTCATGGCCCTGCACTTCGACATCGGGCGCTGGCTCGCGCCCAGCCGTGCGCTTGATGGCCTGTTCCAGCGCATCACCCAGACGAACCCGCTGCATGGGCCCAACGGCTTCGCCGCTTTGCAATTGCTTCAGGAGCCGACTCATGCGAGCCACAGAGTTGTCGATCGTATGAATCGCGTCTTTGAAAAAATCAGGATTGTCCCTATGCCGGGCCGCATTCTTGACGACCAGAGATTGCTGGGCAATCAGGTTCTTCAAGTCGTGCATCACGAAGGCGGTCAGCCGATTAAAAGCCTCGAACTGCTGAGCCTCAGCCAGTTGCTGGTCAGACAGGTACTGCGCGAGATAGGCCGCCACCTGCCGCCCCGACGTTCGCAACAGGTCAATTTCTTCGAAGGTCAGCCGGAAAGCAGAGCTGCTTTGAAACAGCACGGTAAAACCAATCATGAACTCGCGGCTGATCAGCGGCACTACGAGCAGCGCATCGGGTAGCGCGTCGAGCCAGTCGGGCCGGCGCAGGCCGGAATACAGTTCCGGGTCCCGGTTCAGCTCGGCCGTGTCGAGAATCCACTGCCGCTCGCCCATGAATGCGAGCACCGGATCATCCCCGGGAATCGCTGCTTCGGGCCAACTCCGCGTCTTCCAGTTCGCCGCGCAAACGAAGGGGTCGTCTTCCTGGCGGCGAAGCCACAGGATGCCGGCGGGACTGCCGACAATCTGGGCCAGCGCCTTGATGGTTCGTTCCGGCAAGGGCCGACGTTGCACCGGGGCCGCCAGCGTGTCGATCAAGCGCAGCCATTCTTCCCTATAGTCGTAGCGGAATGGCAGGAAATGCTTGCTGATGAATACGCGCAGCCGTGCGCCCAGCCCTTCCGAAAACAGCACCGTGAATACTGGCAACCCAAGACCGAACACGGCCACAAAGGCCAGCGCCCGGGCGGCGCCGGCGGGCAGGACCGCGAGGACGGGTGCCAGGCCAATCAGCGCGAAAAGCAGCCCCAGGGTGCTGAGCAACCGTGGCGCGTAGGCGCGCGCCTGGGGAGATACAAAGATTGCCAGCGACCACTGCGGACGTTGGCGGGCCGCATGAATCAGCAATGCGGCCGACAGCACCACTGGCATGACCCGGACCAGGCTCCAGCCGGCACCGGGGTCGACACCCAGCGTCACGAGAGCGAAGTAGATGGCCTGGCTGCCGGCCACCAGGACCCCGCCGGCAACAAACGCGAGCATCATCCGGCGATCCTCGAGCGGTGAGTCGCGGTGCAACTGCGTCAGCAAGGCGAGGCACGCGAGCGAGGCCGCCATCAGGACGGGCGGCAGGACAAACAATCCTGGCCCACCCGCGCCATCCAGCGACAGTGCCCCGGCCCCGGCCAGGGCCAGCAGCCCCCAGTAGAGGTAAAGACCGCGCCGCACGGCCTCGGGCATGGATTGCTTGTAGGGGCCACGCAGCAGCCGATACAGCAACGCAAACCAGGCCAGCAGAAACAGGAATTCGACGACGAAGGATACCCGGGACAATTGCAGGCTCGCCCAGCCCAGCCCGGGCGCCAGGGCAAACCATGCCCCCCAGGCCATACCGGCCGCCGCCAGCGTCAGCCGATGCTGGCGCAGCAGGCTCCCGGTCGAGGGCAAGAATACCTGCAGGCCCAGGGCGGCATAGGCGAGCGCCGCCACCCAGTGCCAGCTGGCCCGGTCAGGAATCAGGTCGAGCATCCTTCGATGACGAGCGGGGCGCCGGTAGTCCGGCGCCTGGATCGCGACACTCCCGCTAGCAATAACCCGATTGGAATAGTAAACCAATCACCGGCCCCGATCCGCGTCTGCCGTCGCGCCCTGCGGATCTGGACCGCTCCAGTCCACTGCAACGGGTCGGTGGTGACGCGAGGATCGAACATACGGAACGGCCCGCACTGGGCGGGCCGTTAAGGCGGTGGCGTCCCCAAGGGGACTCGAACCCCTGTTGCCGCCGTGAAAGGGCGGAGTCCTAACCGCTAGACGATGGGGACGAAGATTTAAGGTGGTCTGGTGGAGCTAGGCGGGATCGAACCGCCGACCTCTTGCATGCCATGCAAGCGCTCTCCCAGCTGAGCTATAGCCCCGTAAAAGCGGCGAGACTCTACGCGAGGGCCCGGCGGAGTGTCAAGAATGCCCTGGTTAACCAGCGGCCGCACGCTCGGCAACCAGCCGCAGTGCAACGTCCAGGCGCCGAAGCGCGCGGTCACGGCCCACCAGCTCAGCCGTGACATCGATGGGGGGCGATACCGACCCACCCGCCAGGGCGACCCGCAGCGGCTGCCCGAGTTTGCCGAAGGCAAGGCCCGCAGCATCAGCGGTCTCCTGTATCGCGCCGTGGATGGTGTCGCGGCGCCACTCTGCCAGCCCGGCCAGGCGCTCCCGGACAAGTGTTAGCGGCTCGCCGATAACGGGCCGCAGATGTTTCTTCGCAGCCGCCGCGTCGGGCTGATCGAAATCCCGGAACAGGTACCAGCAGGCCTCTGCCATTTCGCACAGCGTCCTGGCCCGTTCCCGGTAGGCCTCCACGACGGCGTCCAGCGGTGGCCCGGCCGCCGGGTCGAGCCCCTCACTTTCAAGATGCGCCCGCAGCTGCGGAGCCAACGCGTCAGCCGGCTCCGTCATCACGTACTGCTGATTCAGCCATGTCAGCTTATCGGGATCGAAACGCGCCGCAGATTTGTGAACGGCGCTGATATCAAACAGGCGCAGCAGTTCATCCATCGAGAAGACTTCCTGGTCGCCATGAGACCAGCCCAGCCGGGCCAGGGTCCGAGGATCATCGGCAGGTGCGCATAGACGGGCCGGTCGTAGCCCAGCGCGTCGATGATGTGCATCTGCCGCGGCGTGTTCTTCAAATGGTCGTCGCCGCGGATGACATGGCTGATGGCCATGTCGGCATCGTCCACGACCACACCGAAATGATAGGTGGGATGCCCGTCGCTGCGCACGATGACCAGGTCATCGAGGTCCGCATTGTCGAAGACGACGTGACCGTGAACCAGGTCGTCCACGACAATCTCGCCGCTGTCTGGCGTCCGGAACCGGATCACCGGATCGACACCGTCCCGCGCTGCCGTCCGATTACGGCAGCGTCCGTCGTAGCGAGGGTTTTGACCCGCTGCGATCTGCGCCGCCCGCATGGCTTCGAGTTCTTCCGGCGTGCAGTAGCAATGGTAGGCATGGCCCGCCTCGAGGAGGCGATCGCGCGCTGCCGTGTAAAGATCGTAACGCCGAGACTGGTAGTAGGGCCCCTCGTCCCAGTCCAGGCCCGCCCACTGCATGCCTTCGAGGATCGCATCGATGGATTTTTGGGTGGATCGCTCGCGGTCGGTGTCTTCTATGCGCAGTACAAAGCTGCCGCCGTGCCGGCGGGCATACAGCCAGCAGAACAGCGCCGTGCGCACGCCGCCAATGTGCAGATAGCCGGTGGGGCTCGGCGCGAAACGGGTCTTGACGGTCATTGACGAGGGGCTCCGGGCGGCGGGCGCGCATTCTAACAGGGCACTGCAGAGCGTGATGGCCGGCGGCCCTGATGGCAGACTCAGACGATGGCTAAACCCGCATTAGATGAGCCGACTGCGATCCTGCGGCTCCGCAAGCTGTTTCCGACCGGTACGAGCATCGCCTTGTCGGCCTCGCCGCGGGCCGTCGAGGAGCTCCTGCCGGCCGAAACAGGGGCAACCGAGGGTATGGCCGCAGCTCGGCGACAGGCTTATGGCCAGGGCCGCTGGTGCGCACACCGGGCGCTGGCGCAGCTCGGCTTGCCAGATGCCGCGGTGCTGACAGGCGAGCAACGCGCCCCGCTTTGGCCGCCGGGCATCACCGGCAGCATCGCGCATTGCGCCGGGCGCGCGATCGCCGTTGCGGCGCGGCTGGAAGTCGCCGGGTCCGTCGGCGTGGACATGGAGGAAACAGGCGACCTCGAAGCCGGCGTGCTGGAACTGATCTGCACCCCGGCCGAACGCAAGTGGCTGGGGCACTCCCGGGATGCCACGCTGGCGCGGACTCTCTTTGCTATCAAGGAGAGTATCTACAAGTGCCTGTGGTCAAGGGTGCGCCGCTTCATCGAATTCCACGAAGTGGAAATCGACCTCGATCTGTCCCGCCAGTCTTACCGCGCCCGCGCCACTGGCCCTGGACTAGACGCCTCTACCGTCGCAGCAATCCAGGGCGCCTATTTGCAAATTGACGAGCTGCTGTTCGCCAGTGCTTACCTGCCATCGCCTTCCGGACTCTGATCGGTAACCACGGCACCAGGATCCGCCAGGGGTCCGCTCTCACCCCGATCCGCCCTTCGGCGAACCTCAGTCCTGCGATCCGCGGGCCCTCGCCGCTCGGGCCCTGCGTATATCGGGTCCCGATTCAAGCGGCGATCCATCCTGGTGCGCCGGTCCGTTACCGCCTGGCGCCTGGAAAACGAGCGTTCGATAAAACGCATGACCTTCCATGAACGCAATACCATCCAGAAGTAAAGGATGCCGCAGATGAGGAAGAACCCGGCAATGGAAAACTCGGGCAGCCGCACGTCGAGACAGAGCAACCCGATGCCGGCGCCGATCAGCGCGGCTGCAGCCATCACTGTCACGGTCTCGTTGACAGTAAATCCGGCCATCAGGAATACGTGGTGGATGTGTTCCCGGTCAGCAGAAAACGGCGACCGGCCCCGTGCCACACGCCGTAACATCATGGAGACGGTGTCGAATAGCGGCAACATCAGAAACCACAGGGCCGCCGCCGGCGCCAGTGCTCGCTCATCGCCCTGCGAAAGGGAGATTGCAAACCAGGTGAGCGCATACCCGAGGAACATGCTGCCCGCATCGCCCATGAAGATCGACGCGCGGCTGCGCCACGGCAAGCGCAGGTTAAATAGCAGGAAACCGAGAATCGCTGCGGCCAGCACTGCGAGCAGCACGGTATCCACCGGACCACCGTTGACTAAAGCCACAATCATCATGCCACTAATGGAGATGATGGCCAGAGTGCCACTCAATCCGTCGAGGCCGTCGGACATGTTCAGCGCGTTGATCACGCCGATGGTTGCAAATACCGTGAACGGCACCGCGAGGATACCGAGTTCCAGCACTTCTCCGGACGGCAACATGCGCCCGAGGTCGGCCAGTACGACGCCCCCCCCGTAGACCATCACCAGGGCGGCGACGATCTGCACTCCAAAGCGCAGCATCGGCGACAGGTCGCGTGCATCGTCCACTGCCCCAACCGTGACGAGCAACAGGCCGCCGCCCAGCAGGCTGAAGGCATACGAGTCCCAGGGCAGCAGTCCGCTCAAGAACGCCGCGGCCGCGCCGACGCAGAAGGCCAGGTAAATGGATACTCCGCCCACCAGCGGCGTGGGCCGCCGATGGCTGCTCCGCACATTGGGCTGATCGAGCAGCCCGATACGCTCCGCGGCAGGACGCAGAATCAGGATCAGCAGCACTGCTACAGCAAAGGTGATCAGGGGCGCGACAAAGAAAATCATCGTGCTGTGTGGAGCGACGCCAGCGCCCACGACCACCCGGTCAGGGCGGCCCGGCCAGGGTGCGGGCAACCCCTGTCAGGGCCCTGCGACAAGGGATTCTGATCCTGCAATGGGACTCTCTGGCAGCGGGACAAGCGTTTTGACAGAAGACATCTTCTCAAGATTTTCTCTGTGTTTCTGGGATGTTGTCGACACTGCTTATAGAAATTTCGTAGTATTATCGAACATGAGGCACTTGAAGGACAATCTCGCGGTCCGATCGGCCCGAAACATGCCATTTACGGCAGCGGCTGTGCCCGAGATCACCAGATGCAGAAGCCATTCCGCACAGCCCGCGCGGGATACCATAAGACCAATACTCAAGCGCAAGGGAATCCCGATGACTCAGCGTGCAGATAGGATCGAGGCGGCCTGCCTGGCCGTTATGTTGTTTCTCTTGCCGGTTGGCCTGCCAGTCCAGGCGCAGGAGGCCGGACTGGCCCCGTACACCATCAACCCCGGCGACGTGCTGTCCGTAACCGTCTGGAAGGAAGAAGACCTGCAGCGGCAAGTCCTGGTGCGACCCGACGGCGCATTCTCGTTCCCGCTGGCGGGCGAGATACAGGCCACCGGGCAGTCCGTTGAGGACGTCCGGAATGAACTTGTAAAACGCCTTTCAGACTATATCCCGGATCCCGTCGTGACCGTCGCCACGGAAAGCATCCAGGGAAACAAGGTCTACGTGATCGGCCAGGTCAACCGCCCTGGTGAATTCATTGCCTCGGCGCGCATCGATGTCGTCCAGGCCTTGAGTATTGCCGGCGGCTTCACACCGTTCGCACAAAAAAATGATGTCCGAATCCTGCGCCGGCGCGCTGACGGCGTGCTGGACGATCTTTCTTTCCGTTACGGCGAAGTCGAAAAAGGCCGTAATCTTGACCAGAACCTGATTCTCGAGCCCGGGGACGTAATCATTGTCCCCTGATGGAGTTGCCGGGCCGCGAGTGATCCACTGAGCGTAGTCATGCCAAATCGAATTCCTGATCCCACAGACGGCTGGCCGTCATCGATGCGAAAGCTGCTGTGGTTATCGCTGATCGTTGTTTCCACGCCCGTCCACGCGGATGCGTTTGAGGCAATTCCCATTCTCGAGCTGGGCGCACTCCATGAGAGTAATCCACGGCTCCAGGATGACAACGAAGACGACGCGACGGGGTTAGTACTCGACACCCGTCTGAACATGCAATGGGCCACCGGCCGCACGAGCCTCGACCTGAAGCCGCGCGCGCGGTTCTCCTGGTACGCGGACAGCGATGACAAGGACCTGGAAGACGAGGACTACTTTATCGACAGCCTGCTGAGCCACCGGACGGCATTGTCGGAATACACGCTGGACGCTGGCTACTCGACGGTTGGGGTACGCTCCAGCGAAGTCGAATCGGCTGGCGACCCCAGCGGCAGCGGTTCGGGAAACATCCGGAGGGCTGACGACTCGCGGCAAACCTTCCGGATTGGCCCCGGATGGTCGCGCCGGCTGGGCGCCCGCAACCTGGTCTCGATATCGGGAGCTTATACGGACGTCGATTTCGACAAAGAAACCATCCAGACCGGGCGCCTGCCCTACAAGTATTGGGACGGCAGGGCTGCCCTGCAGCGCACGTTGAACCAGAAGACCGACGCCGGTGTCCAGCTGGAGCTTTCGCGCTTTGAGTCCAACGCATCCGGGGCCAGCATAGACAACACAAGTGACACCGTCGGGGCCAGCCTGTTCGCGAATTACAGGTTCAGCGAAACGCTGTCCGGCTCCGCCTACTTTGGTGCCAGGGCTACGGATATCGAACTCAAGCGGCAACAGGTCGGGACCCTGCCGGGTGGGAGTCCGCTGTGCCTGAGCTCGGGGATCTTTGTCGTGCCCTGTAAAGAAAATACCGACGACACGAATTTCGTCGGCAGCGCATCGCTGCGCAAAGAAGCCAAGCGGACCAACTTCGACCTGAGCATTTCTCGTGCAGTCACTCCGAATTCAAATGGCGGGGAACAGGTGCGCGATACCCTCGACGCCGTCGTGTCGCGAAGGCTTACCCAGAGGTTAACCGGCCGCGTCGGGGTCCTTTACTTTAGCCAGGAAGACGTGGCCGACCTGACCAACCGCAGCAGCGACTACATCAGTGCAAACGCGCGCCTGAGCTGGCAGCTCGCCAAGCAATGGAGCCTGTTCGGCGCGTACCGATTCGTCAACGACGATGACGAGAACCTGAACGGTACGAGCGAAGACGCGACTAACCACTATGTTTTCGTGGGTGTCCGCTGGCAGGGTCTCGGGTGGCGGCGTTAGCGGGATTGACTGGCGCCTGTGGCCGCAGGCATGAATCCAGCGCAGCGTCGAAGCCTGCCGGGGTTCCTGTGAACCGTCTACGAGCAGCAGTGGGGAACGAACACGGAGCTGGGTCTATGGCGCTTGCGTAGCGGGTTTGTGCTGCCGGGTAATTCGAGAACCGCCCACGATCCGCAGTGGGGAGCGTACGACGCTGTTGCCACGGCATCTACGCAGCCGCGTGGCCCTATTCTGGAAAAAGTCTTGGTGGGAAAAGAGCCAGCATCTCAGAATCCGATGTGGCCCTCTGCGGGAAAAGGCCTTATCGGGAGAAGAATTGGCACCACCGTGATGTATTGCCCCTATACGGGAACCGGCCTTGGTGGGTGGATGGTGGGCGATACTGGGATCGAACCAGTGACCTCTGCAATGTGACTGCAGCGCTCTCCCAGCTGAGCTAATCGCCCCGCACGCGCGAATGATACCGCAAGCAGCAGTGCCGGCAAGCGCTCGCGCGCCCGTGTCGACACCGCCGAGGGCAGCCATGGGCCGAGATTCACGCGGCCCTGAAGCCAGCAGGCCCAAGGCACGGCGGCCGTTGAATCTGTTTCCCCGACTGGGTGAGTCCGCCAGGAGATCGCTGACCAGGCGCGCAGAGTGCTGCGTGCCGTTCGGCCAGATCAGGCGCCCATATCGTCGATCAATCCGAGGATTTCCTCGGTTCGGCGTTCCATCAGCGGGACTGAACCGCGCGATTCTACGTTCAAACGTATCACCGGCTCGGTATTGGACATACGCAGGTTAAAGCGCCAGTCCGGGAACTCCAGACCAACACCATCCGTCTCGTCCACGCGTAGTGCCCCGGGCTCGAAACGGGCGCGAATCGCGGCAATAGCGGCCACTGCATCATTAACCCGGCGATTGATTTCACCGCTGACGGGATAACGCTGAATTCGCTCCTCGACCAACGTCGACAGCCCCCGCCCGCTGGCGCTGACGAGTTCTGCGACCAGCAGCCATGGGATCATGCCGCTGTCGCAGTACGCAAAGTCCCGAAAATAGTGATGGGCGCTCATTTCGCCGCCATAGAGCGCATCCTCGGCGCGCATCCGCTCCTTGATAAAGGCGTGGCCGGTCTTCGACTGCACGGGAATGCCGCCGTGCGCGACGACTTCTTCAACCGTGTTCCAGGTCAGCCGTGGATCGTGCACGATGCGAGAGCCTGGCTGCCGGGCCAGCAGCGAGCGTGCCAATAGTCCAACGATGTAGTAACCCTCCATGAAGCTGCCCTGCTCGTCGAACAAAAAGCAGCGGTCGAAGTCACCGTCCCACGCAATACCCAGGTCGGCGCCGGTCTCGCGGATGGCGTCGATGGTCGCACCGCGATTTTCGGGCAACAGGGGGTTGGGCACGCCATTCGGAAAGCTGCCATCGGGCTCAAAATGAACTTTGACGAATTCGAAGGGCAGGCGGTCAGACAGCCGATCGATCACCAGGCCTGCGCCCCCGTTGCCCGGATTCACGACGATTTTCAACGGCTTAAGCCCATCCGGATTGATGTAGCCCAGCAGGTGCTCGACATAGGCCTGCATGACATCCACCCGCTCTCTCGACCCCGGGCTGGGGGCATCGCTACCCTCACCCGCCTCGGCCATGGAGCGAATCTGGTTCAGGCCGGTGTCCCCGCTGATGGGGCGTGAACCTTCACGCACGAACTTCATGCCGTTGAAGTCGGCAGGGTTGTGGCTGGCCGTGACCATGATGCCTCCCCCTGCCTGCAGGTGCGGAGTAGCGAAGTAGACTTGCTCCGTGCCGCCCAGGCCAATATCGAGAACCTTTACACCCGAGCGTTGCAGGCCGCGCCCAACCGCCTCTGCGAGGATCGGGCTGGACTCGCGTATGTCATAACCAACGACAACAGACTCCGGCTTCACGAAAGCGGCAAAGGCACGGCCGATACGCTCGGCGATATCCTCGTTTAGCTGTTCGGGTACGCGGCCACGGATGTCGTAGGCCTTGAAGCAGTCGAGGTCAAGCATCGCCGGTTTGGGTGGGTTCTCCGACGCACCGTCAGAATTGTTCATAGGAATATCCGCCAGGCTTTAGTCTGTCCGGCCCTCGCGACCGTACTTGTCCTCGAAACGAACAATATCGTCCTCACCGAGATAGTCACCCACCTGCACCTCGATGATATGCAGCAGCTCCTGGCCAGGGTTCTCGATTCGGTGCCGGGCACCTATCGGTATAAACGTGTGCTGATTTTTTTCGAGCAGGAACACCTCGTCGTCCCGGGTGATCCGGGCGGTACCGGCCACGACCACCCAATGCTCCGCCCGATGGTGGTGCAGCTGCAGGGACAGTATGGCACCCGGCAACACGGTCAGCCGCTTCACCTGGTACCCCGGCACCGACT
>CAMYJV010000127.1:0-994 GCA_947258805.1 uncultured Gammaproteobacteria bacterium
GCGGGGGCGCCGGGAAACGGTTCAGATCGACACGGGCACGCAGCTGCTTCTGTCATTCATGAACGAAAGCATTCTTTACTCGCTCAGTCGAATTCGGCCGCGCAACGTGCGTGAGCAGGCAGAGATCCTGGACCTGAGCTTTCGCGCGCTGCAACTCGACTCGTTTACACGCATATCGGTCGCCGCGGCGTCTACCGGCATTCGCAACCTCAAGATGAACAAGGACCGGCGCTTTCACTTGGAGCGCTTCTATACCTATACGGCCGATCACTCGGCCTGGCTTGACGCCACTGGCCTGCGAATCGCGGCCGCCCCCGGCCAGAAGATGCCAAGCGCGAAAGAGCTTTGGGTATCGTTCATGACTATCTCGACGTTTCAAAACGAGACCGAGGCAGAGCTGGAGCAGTATTACGCGATATTGAAGAAGTTCTCTCCCGAAACCTTCGCGATGACAGTGCCGCACGCGATACCTGTGACAGATTTTCAGGCGAAGCTGGCGGCGAATGATGCTGTATTCGCCTCTGTTGTCGGTACAACAGAATCTTATGTCTGGGGAATCAGAAACAACCAGGTGGCGTTTACTCGCATCAATGCCAGCGCAGCTGATATATCTGCTTCAGTAACAGCACTGCGTGCCAGTCTCGCAGCGTCTGGCAGCGGTAACCAGCTGACAGTGCCGCCTTTTGAAGCGGGTGTTGCCCACACCTTGTATGAATTAACCATTGGCCAAGTCAGCGACAGTCTGGTTGGCGCCGACAACCTTTACTGGTACGGGGATGGCGCCCTGGGCGCGCTGCCGCCGGCTATTCTGGTGACAGCCCGGCCCAGGCAAGGCCAGCTGTCCTCTTTGTCAGACCTCAATGCGACGGCGTTTCTCGTCGACGACTATGCCCTGTCCTCACTACCCGATCTGTTCCTTGGTAAAACGGAGTTCCTGAAGTCAGGCAGAAATTCGGTCGCAGCAGCGAAATTCGCCGGCTTCGGCGCCCCGCTC
>CAMYJV010000127.1:1016-9191 GCA_947258805.1 uncultured Gammaproteobacteria bacterium
CTCGCCGGCGGCGTGGCGGTTGGCGACTTGCGTTCCCTGGCCAAGCTGCCCGCCGCCAAGAATGAACTGGACTCGTTGAGCGAAGTCTTCGATGAACCGGAGATCTGGCTGGGCGAGGAAGCCAGTGAAGCCAATTTGAAGGCCGCGCCACTGGATCAGTACAGGGTCATTGCATTCGCGACGCATGGGTTCACCCGGAGCGATATTCAGGGGCAGATCTATCCGTCACTGCTGATGGCACCGCCAGAGAATCCAACTTCTGTAGCGAATGACGGCTTGTTGACGACGCTTGAAATCGGCCGCCTGCAGCTCAACGCGGACCTGGTTTTGCTTTCAGCCTGTAATACGGCCACGAGTGACGGCAGACCTGACGCTGAAGCATTCAGTGGCCTGGCACAGGCCTTTCTGGTTGCCGGGGCTCGATCGCTGCTGGTCTCCCATTGGCCTGTCGCCTCCGGGGCGGCCAGCGAACTATCAGTTGGCGCCGTTGCCAACTGGCAGGCAGGCGATTCTCTGGCCCGGAGTCTGCAAGCTTCCGTTACAACTTTACGTCGCAATGCTTCGTCGGATATCGAGGCCCACCCGTTTTTCTGGGGGCCATTCGTCATTGCGAGTGACGGTGAACCAAACAGGGCGCGTTGAGCGAGCCAGTGCCCGTTGGGTAAGAGCGCAGTGATTTAGCGCGATTAATCGGGGACTGAACCCATGGCATTAATTCCTTGCGGTGAATGCGGCAGGGAGATATCCAGCAAGGCGGTCAGCTGGCCTGGTTGTGGCGCACCCGGCGCGGCGCCGCCGCCCATTCAGCGCGACCAGAGAGCACGCTCATCCGGTCAACGCGTCACACGCCCATTCAGCGCAACCAGAGAACACGCTCACTTGGTCGACGCGTCAGAGGCCTGTTGCCCTGGATTGCAGTGGCCGCTTTCGGGGCGTGGTACTTCCTTTATGGCGACCTTGCCTCGCCAGAGGAGAAAGCAGCCCAGGAGCTGGGGCGGTTGTCTCCGCCGTTATCCAACGCGGCTGGCCTGGTCTCCAGTTGTGCGGACCGCATGGCGAGAAAGGACGAGCCCGGCAGCTATATGAGACGCCAGGACCTGGCGGCGTGCGATGCCGGCGCGCAAAGGTTCCTGGCGCTTTTTGAGCAAAGCCCTGACGACCTGATCACGAAACTATGCGGCATGAATGGTTATCTTGGCTTGAAGCGGCAGGGCGTTTCGGTTTTTGACGAGGCGTGCAGATCTCGAAACCGATAAAACCGGCATTGGGCGATCCAACGAAAAATTGGGCATTGATTCGACGCCGAATTCCTCGAGGTCATCCGCAGCGAAGCTTAGAAAAGGGGCCACTGGGGACAGTGGCCACAAAACAGAATACCTTGCATCGGGTCGGGGCACGTGTGCGATGCAGCAAGCATGGCCCTGATGTTAAGTCAGCTCCGGCACCCTAAAGACCTCGGGCGAACGGCCGATAACGTTAGAGAGGGGTCATAGGGTTTCGCCGCCGCCAGGACTGGCGGCAGGGGTTGCATCGGGTCACTGTCATGGAAGGCAATCGCCACAGCTTCTGGCATCAGCGAGAGGCGACATGGCTGTCGCGCGGGGCGACTTTGTTTGCCGCGGGCTGGCTGGCCGCGGGCTGCGCGATCATCAACCCGCCTGTGACGAACGAAGAACCCCCGCCGCCCGAGATTGCCCAACCGGCACCACCAAGTCCGCCGCCCGTTGCTGAACCCGAGCCCCCGGCATCACCGCCGAAGGTCAGGCAAGTCTCCACCATTGCCCCTGATACCACGGCCCTGTTTTTTGGCGCGACCGCGACGCGCAAGGAGCTCACCTTGCGTAATGACGGTAACCGCACGGGTAGGTTTGCCTTACGGCTTCCCGACCGGGCCATGCTCACGGGTGACGAGAACGTCAGCTTCAATCCTGCCTCGGGCTCGATTGCACCGGGTGAGACCGTTGCCGTGATGGTATCGGTCGTGCGCGACAAAGAACGCTGTAATCGGGCGCTGCGCCTGGCAGTTCTCGAAACGGAGCAGGGGACGCAAAGTATCGGCGTCAACTATGTGAACACGGGCAGTGCGAAACTGGAGATCGTCAGAAGCGGGGACCTGGCTGAGTATTTCGAGCCCGGCGGCCACGTCATCGATTTTGGCAAGGAGCCAGACCAGACAGCAGAGTTTACGGTAACCAACCGCGGCTGCGCAGCCGGTGCGCTGACAATCCTGAAAAGCGGGGAGTATGAAGAGAGTCTCGCAGTCCCGACCCAACCCCACACTCTCGCGTCCGGGGAGTTCACGGTTATCAGTCTCAGTCGACCCGACGAGAAGTATTTCTTCGGCACGCGCAGCGTGACCCTGTTGGTGCGTCAGAACGACGCTACCGTGGACAACGTCGAAGTGCGCTGGACCGGCCTGAGCTGGGGACAGTGACCCTCACTCTTCGGCCGAGACCAAGTCTGTCGCTTGCCGTACGTTGCAGAAAAGGTGCCGGGGTTATTTTCCCTGAGGAAAATAACCCCGGCACCTTTTCTAGCCTCACCAAGGCACGATGGTCCCGTCGTAATTAAAGAACGTGCCGGTGTTCGCGACGGTGAAACGATCGATATTGCGGATCATGTCGGCGGCCGCCACGGGCGGCTCCTGGATGCTCTTGATCGCCTTGCGGAACTGTTCGGGGATGAAGTCCGTGGCCGTCGCGCCAGGGGTGACGAGGCCGACGATGACTTTTCTCCGCTGCAGCTGGGCCGCGAGGTTCACCATGCACATATTCAGCGCAGCCTTGCTGGAGCGGTACCAGTAAAGCATCGGCGAACCCACGCTGGCGATGGAGCCCTGGCTGCTCGACACGGCCACCATCTTCTTGTGATCGCTCGCCCGCACGTTCTTCCGGAAAGCCTCGCACATCTTCATGGGCCCCTGCACGTTGACGGCCATCACCTGCTCGAAGGTCTCGAAATTCAACCGGCCAAAGATCTGATTCGATGAATTGCCGCCGATGCCGGCATTGTTCAGCAGCAGGTCGATGGGCTGGTCCACATAGCGCGCGGCCAGCGCATCGATCATGGCGTGATCGGTGACATCCAGTTGCTCAACGGTAATATTCTTGTTGTCGGCCGCCAGCGCGTTCAACTCGTCGGCTTTCTCCGGCGTGCGCGCGGTGGCAATAATGCGCGCACCGCGATCGGCATACTGCCGGGTGAATTCCAGGCCCAGCCCGCGGTTGGCGCCGGTGACCAGGATCACCGCCCCCTCGCCCACGGGTTGCGCGGTCTTGTCTTCGGCGGTCAGTTTGATCGGCGCCCGCACGTGGGCACCGGCTAGCGCCTGGTTGGCGCCCAGGGCGGCCACGGCCAGCCCGGCGGCGCCGGCAATAAAGTCGCGGCGATCTGCCGCCACTGGCTGGTTCTTGTCTTTAGTGTCGGTCATGGCGCCTCTCTCTTTATAAGGGGTGGCAAACGCGTCAGGCCTTGAACGGCGGTTCGGGCACGAAACATCGGGCCCAGCGCCATTCTAAGGAGCTGCAGCTATCGCGATGGATGCAGGCGCCATTTGCCCAAGGGCCGGACAGCCGCTGTGACGTTGGCGCCTGCCGGACAACGGCGGCTATGCTTGTCCCAAACCCGCACCTGGAAACATCAATGGCAGACCAGAACACCCTCGAGCGCATCAACCGTCGTGACCTGTTCATGGGCGCAGGGCTCTTCGCCCTGATCGGTATGCAGGACGCCATGGCCGGCGGCCATACGGGCCCGCGTGTGCAGCTCAGCGAAGAAGAGCAGGCGGCGCTGGAAAAGGCCAACGACAAGCTCGTGGCCGATTTCGTCGCCGACTACAACAAGCGCGATGCCAGCGTGCTCGATAAGTACATTAGCGACGACATCATCTACCAGATCACCGAAGGCATGGCCGAGGTGGTCGGTCGCGAGGCCTTTTTCAAACACAACGACAACATGTTTCAGGGCCTGGAGAAGGTCGACTGGATCAACAAGCGGCAGTTCGCCATTGGCCAGGTCGTGATTAACGAACGCATCGATGAGTTCTACCCCTTTCCCGGCAGCCGAGTGCCGCGGATGCGGTTTCATGTGGCGGGTTACTTCCTGATCGATGACGGCCAGATCAAGGTCTGGCGCGATTTCTCCTACCCGGGTGCCAAGCAGCTGATCGAGCCGGCGCCGAAAGCCTAGGAAAGACAAGAGGTGCCGACCAGTTTTCCCGAATAAATAGATCCGGCACCATTAAGATTCAGGGGCCGCAGGCCTGCAGGTGGTGGAAGCTGACGTTGTCGATGATCGGGAAGTTGAAGAAGGGATCGTCCGTTTCGAAGCGCGCCCGGTAAATTGGGCCGATGCCACCTATCTCCAGGCCTTCGATTGGCTGAGAGCAGCACGTTGTGGCCACTGCCGACATGAGCGATGCCAGCTCCACGCCCAGCCGGTCGTAGACCGTCAGCACGACGCGCTGACCGGGCACGGCGAATACGTCAGCGCTGACGTTGTCCACCGCCACCGTGAAATCCAAAGTGATATTGAAGGTCGTCTCCGGGGGCGGGTTGAAGGTGCGGTCCACATCCCACACGATCATGTTCGTGGGCTCGTAGTGCCGGTAAGCCGGGCCTGCGGAGGCGTCGAAGTTGACGAAATTTTCGAAAATCACGCACTCGTCCTGATAGTCGTTGGCCAACGGCTGGAACTCTACGGTCGGGGAACCGTCCGGCAGGCTTTCGAAATCCAGCAATACCGGCGTGGGTGGCGGCATGTCCGGATCCACCCAGATCGACACCCGGTCGATGCCGTCGGAGCCCACCTGGCCCTTGCCGTCAAAGACGCGCAGCAGGAAGCGCAGTTCCGTCACCTGGGCAACTGCCGGCGCGGTAAAGGTCGGGTTCCATGTGCTCGAGTTGCTTAATTGCACCGCGGGCCCGGTCTCCTGCCGCCAGCCGGGGCTCACCGGCCCTTCACGGTCAAAGCCTTCGCCGTCCAGCTGCACGAGCATGCCCGGTCGCGCGGTCTGATCCTCGCCGGCGTTGGCGTAGGTGGGTGGATTATCCGGTGGCGGCTGCACGCTCACCGACGTGGTCCCACCGCCACCCCAGTCGAACTCGGGCGCAGAGCCCAGGCTGGTCACCACGCCGCCGGTCACCACCAGCAACAAGGCCAGCGAGCGCCAGGTGCCGAACAACGCGTTCATGACCGTGTCGTCCTGCGCAGCAGCCCGTAAGCCAGCGCGCAGCCAAGGGCGACGAAGATTAAGTCCATTACGTCCATGCGACCGTTCACCAGGTACGCGGCCACGTGATTCAGCACGGGCCAGTTGGCAAAGGTGGCGGGCAGCCGCGCCGCGAGTGCTTCGGCAATCATCGGGTGCTGCGCCAGTTCGAACAGCGTATCGACCGCGAGCCAGCCGGCGCAGGCCACGATGGCCGCATAGCGCCAGGGATGCAGGCAGAGCCCGGTCAACAAACTAAAGGCCAGCGCGTGTACCAGCGATGGCAGGCTCTGGCCCACGCGTCCGGCAAGCCAGGGCAGCTCCACGATGCTGTTCAATGCGGCGGGCAATAGCCAAGCACTCCCCGCCGGCCGCGCGCCGATATAAACCAGCGTGCCCGCCGCCAGGGTCAGCAGGGCAACGCCGCCCAGCAAAAACTGTGTCCGGTATGCCATAACACCACCACGCTAGGAACTTCCCCACGGCTCGGCAACGGGAGAACTACGTAACCGCGTCCGTGTCAGCTAACCATTGAAACGCGACAAGCCACCGGGGGTAGCGCGCGTGGCAGAACTTCCCGCCCTCTCGCTGCGCTGCAGCTTGGCGGCCATGCGGGCTCGTGCACGGCGGGCCTAGGCGTATCTCGCAATTGTCCCGCGCCGGGCCCGCGCTTATTTTCATCTTTAAGGAGGGGGTGTGAGGCATCGATACCAGCTGCTGTTTGTCGCTTTGGCGCTGTTGCTGCCGCTCATTGCAGTCGCCGGGAAACGCGACGACGCAAAGCAGTGCGTAGAGGCGTTCAAACGCGAAGACTATGTGAAGGCCTTGGAATTCTGCACGGCGGCCGCCAGGGCGAATGACGCCGAAGCGCAGAACACCCTGGGCCTGATCTACAGCGCAGGCTTAGGGGTACCCGAAGACAAACGCCTCGCGCTGCAATGGTATCGCCGCGCCGCCAGGGGTGGCTGGCCGGCGGCCATCTATAACGTC
Source organism: uncultured Gammaproteobacteria bacterium (assembly GCA_947258805.1). Next base: position 7,216 of record CAMYJV010000127.1, read on the forward strand.
GCCGGCGTCTACTTCAACGGCGAAGGCGTACCGAAGAACGAGCAACTCGCCGCCCGTTGGATGCGCCGAGCCGCTGAGGCGGGGGTACTCGAGGCGCAAAACAATCTCGGCGTCATGCTGCGTGAAGGGATCGGCACTCGGCGCGACCCTGAAGAGGCGGTGACATGGTTCCGCCGCGCTGCCAGGTTCGGCAACGCTGACGGGCAGCTGAATCTCGGCGCCGCCTATGCCGAAGGCAATGGTCTGGAACAGGACTGGAAAAAGGCCATCAAGTGGTTCCGGCGCGCGGCCGAGCAGGGCAATGCCCGAGCGCAGTACAACTTGGGTCGCGTCTATGCCGAAGGCAATGGTGTGCCGCAGGATGACGCGCAGGCGCTGCAATGGTATCGGCGCGCGGCCGAGCAGGGGCTGGCCGAGGCCGGCCTGCAGCTGGGTTGGGCCTATGAGGAAGGCCTCCGGGTCCCGCAAGACCATACCGAGGCACTGCGCTGGTATACGCACGCTGCAGATCTCGGCGACGCGAAGGCCCGCTACATGGTCGCGCGCGCTCACCTCGAGGGCATCGGCACAGCCATAGATGAAGCCGAAGCTGCGCGTTGCCTGCGCGAAGCGGCCGAGGCCGGCTTGACGCAGGCGCAGTACGACCTCGGTGTGTTGTGCAGCGAGGGCCGTGGCACACCGCAGGACATGGAAGAAGCTACCAAATGGTTTCGCGAGGCGGCTGAGCAGGGTGAAGCCGAAGCGCAGTATGCACTGGGCGTGTCCTATGCTGAAGGTCGCGGGGTCGAAGTAGATGGCGAGCAGGCGGTGCATTGGCTGGAGCAGGCCGTCGCGCAAGGCCATGCCGGCGCACTCATCTACCTGGGGCTGATGTATGCCGACGGGATTGTCGTGCCGGCTGACGACGCCAAGGCAGCCGGCTATTTCCAAAGAGGCGCTGAAGGCGCCGATGCTCTTGCCCAGCTCTACCTCGGCGGTGTTTTCTACGACGAGGGCCGCGGGGTGCCAAAGGATTCCGAGCGAGCGACCTACTGGATCGAAAAGGCAGCTAAACAAGGCGATGCCGACGCGCAGTACATCCTGGCGTTACGCTACATCGATGGCACCGGCGTCGAGCAAAACGACACGGATGCGGCGCGCTGGTTGCGAATGGCCGCCGAGCAGGGTGAGGCCCGGGCACAGATCTATCTCGCCACGTTGTACGATCAGGGTCGCGGCGTAGCCGCGGACGATGAGCAGGAATTTTACTGGGCCCTCGAGGCCGCAAAACAGGGCAACGCGCGCGCGCAGAACTATGTGGCGGTGATGTACCTGCACGGCGAAGGCACGGCGGAGGATTCGGGCGAGGCAGCGCAGTGGTTCCTGCGCGCAGCAGAGCAGCACGTCCCCGAGTCCCAGTGTGCGGTCGCAGAGATGTACCTGGCCGGCCAGGGAGTCTCACGGGATGACGTTACGGCGGCGCGCTGGTTCCTTGCTGCCGCGGAGCAAGGCAATGCCAGGGCCCAGGAAAAACTGGCCGCCCTCTACGGCCAGGGACGCGGCGTGGCGGAGGACCAAGCCGAGGCCGTGCGCTGGCTGCAGCCCGCCGCGTCACAGGGGCAGCCGAATTCGCAGTACGAGCTTGCCGTTCACTACTACGAAGGCAATGGCGTGCCGCAGGACCTGGAACAGGCGGCCTACTGGTGGCGCCAGGCCGCCGGGCAGGGTCACGCGGCTGCGCAGTATCTGCTCGGTGTTTGTTACCGCGATGGCATTGGAGTGGCCAAGGGCGACGCCGAGGCCGTGCGCTGGTTCCGCGCGGCGGCGGCGCAGGGCAAGGTCGCGGCGCAGCACAACCTAGGCGTGATGTACCACCGGGGCCAGGGAGTAACGCGCGATATGGACAAGGCGCTCGACCATTATCGCCTGGCGGCCGAACAGGGTTTTGCCCTGAGCCAGTACAACCTGGGTCTGGTGCACGCGGAAGGTGATGGGGT
>CAMYJV010000128.1:0-7483 GCA_947258805.1 uncultured Gammaproteobacteria bacterium
ACCACGGTTTTGCCGCCCGGGTTTTTGACCACGATGGGTATGGGTACACCGTCGTGGGTGTGCCCGCCCAGGATGAAATCGATGCCGGACACGCGGCTGGCCAGCTTCAGGTCCACGTCCATGCCGTTGTGAGACAGCAGCACCACGGCGTCCACGCGCTCGCTGTCTCGTACCCGGCTTACCAGCTCCTGCAGATCCGCTTCGCGGATGCCGAAGCTCCAGTCGGGTATGAACCGGCTCGGATTGGCGATGGGCGTGTAGGGGAAAGCCTGGCCGATGACGGCGATGCGTCGGCCGTTCAGGGTCTTGATGACGTAGGGAGGGAAAACGTGACCGCTGTCCTCGTCGTACACCTCGGTGCCTTCGAACAGGGCGTCCTCGGTTGCCCGGACGTTCTGCGCGACGAAATCGCCCTGGAAGGCCCTGCTGTTGGCCAGAGTTTCGGCATCCTGATAGGTGAACTCCCAGTGGCCGGTCATGGCGTCGACGCCCAGCACGTTGCAGGCCTCGACCATGTCCCGACCGCGGGTCCACAGCGCCGTTCCCGATCCCTGCCAGGTGTCGCCGCCGTCCAGCAGCAGGGCGCCGCCGGTGGCTTCGCCCCGCAAGCGGTCGATCAGGGTCTTCAGATGGGCAAACCCTCCGACCTTGCCGAACCGCTGGGCGGACTCGCTGAAGTCGAGATAGGTATAGCTGTACGGATCCGTCGGATTGACGGTGGGCAGCGCTTCGAGGAGGTTTCTCCCCACCAGATGCGGCAACTGTCCCTCCGCCGCGCCGATGCCCAGGTTGACGTTGGGCTCGCGGAAGTACACGGGCAGCAGCTGCGCGTGGGTATCCGTGATGTGCAGCAGCCGCGCGTCACCCCAGCCGGGCAGGGCGTAGTAGTCTTCATCAGCCGCCTGCCTGAGGTTGGTGCAGCCGGCCAGCCCCGCGGCGACGGCCCCCTTGCTCAGGATGTCGAGAAACTCGCGGCGATTCATGATGAGAACGGAAAGCGATCGTGCCAGGCGGTGCGTTCCGCTTCGGCCTGGGCCAGAGACGCGTCGGCCATGGCGGTTGCCCGTTCGGCGATGCTGACCGCCGTCTGGTAGTCGCCAGCCTCCAACGCAATTCGGGCCTCGTCGATGAGCGCTGCGGGTTTGCGCCAGGCGTGGCCGGCGTCCCGGGACGCCTGATAGCGGGCTTCCGCTGCTGCCACCGCCGTGCTGGCCTGCTCAGCCGGGTCTGCCCGCACTTCTGATTTCGTGCAGGCGGCAAGTACGATGAGGGACAGGGCGAGAATGGCTGTTTTCATTGGCGTCTGCTCATTTTCTGCTGGCTTATTTTCTGCTCGCTGGGCCGTTCAGCTCTAGGCCGTTGCTCATGTAGGAGAGGAAGTACTCGAGGTTTCGGTATGCGTCGCTCTGGGGTGGGAAGGGCTCGGCGCCAACCTGGCTGTTGCACTCGTTGAAACGCAGGTGCAGGCTACCGACGTCCTGCCATTTGAAGCGATAGACGGGCCAGTGGGTAACCTGCCCCAGTGAAGCGCTGAGCCGCTCGGCCCGCAGCCGGTTGCCGGCCAGCTGCACGTGGCAGCTGCTGCAGGCAAAGTTCAGCTGCCCGCGACGGGTGCTGTAAAAACGTTTGCCCGCCTCGTAGGCGGCCAGCGCGCCGTCGCTCTCCGGCGGCGCCACATCGATGATCTGGCCGCGGGAGGCGTAGGCGATGTACGCGGTGAGGCGGTTGAGCTCCGGTCCGTCATACTCGAGCGGCGGTTCGCCGTGGTCCGTGCGACATTCGTTGATGGCCATTTCCAGGGTCACCACCTCGCGTCTCGCTTCGTCGAAGTAGGGATAGCGGCCTTTGACGGCGCCGTCGCCGAAGCAGTCCTGGTAACCCTGGCCATCCGCGAAGGGCGCTTCGAACAGCTCGGTGCCTTCGTCCACGGCAATCTCGTAGGGCGGGAAGTCTTCCATCTCCAGCCACTGCTCCCGCGCGCCCTCGTCCAGGGCGTAGACGCCATTGATGTGTTCTTCCAGCGGCACGTCCGGGAAACGCTGGCTGTAGTAATCCCGGAGCGCCTGGCGGTCGGCCTCTGGATCGACCCCCGGCTTCGCGTCAGGTGTTGCGCTGGCCAGCGGCAGGCTGGTGAGCAGTGCGCTGGCCAGCAGCAGCCCGGCGCCCAGTACGGTTGTTCGACCCATGGTCCCTTACCCTCGTTCGGCTATTTCAGCACCAGCTCGCCGCTGCTGGTTTCTCCTTTGTTGTCCACCCAGGTGACCTTGATGACGTCGCCGGGCGAGCAGTTCTTGACCTGGAACGCGAAGTAGGGGTCTTTGGAGACGGACGCGCCGAAGTCGGCGCTCAGCACTTCCTGGTCGTTCCGGTAACAGGTCACCTTGTCGATGTAGTGGGCGGGAATCAGATTGCCGTCCGGGTCACGCTGGGTGCCGGTTTCCATGGGGTGGGGCATCAGCGACTTGACCTTTGCCACGCCGTCCTTGAGCTTGCCGCGTATTTTTACTTTAGCTGCCATGATTCTTACCTCTCTGCTTCAGCCGCCACAGCCGCCGATGGTGACTTTGACCTCCTGGGAGGCGACGTAGACTTTGTCTGGGGTTCTGACCAGCGCCCGGACTTTGGAGCTCTGGCCCATCTTCACGCGGGTGGAAATATCCGCCACCGCATCTGGAGAGATGTTGAAGCTGGCGGACAGCGGGTTCGGGTTCTCGTCCACCATGATGGTGATGCTCTGCACGCCGTCGATGTCCGTCGAGACGCTTACCGGCACCACGGCGCCGTTCTCGGCGATGTCGGGTACCTTGAAGTTGATTGCAGTGCTTTCCTCCATGGGCAGATCGCCAAACAGCTCTTTGAGCGCTACGTCAGCGCTGGTGGCCTGGAAGGCGGCAGCGGTATCGGCGAATAGCCGCATGGGCAGAAGGGCCGCGCTGCCCAGTGCGAGCATGCTGCCAAGCCATTTTCGTCGGTTGATGTTCATCTTGTGCCTCTCAATTTCAGTTAATTTCTACAGCGAGAGAACGTAGTCGACCACCAGGTCGATTTCCTCTTCGGTGAGAACCAGGTTTCTGCCGTAGGGCGGCATCACGGTGACGGGGTTGCGGACCGCCGGGTCCCAGATCTGCTCGCGCAGAACCTCGCGGTCGGGGAAGCGCACCTGCATCTGGATGAGCGGGGGGCCACTGTTTCCAGGCAGCTCGCCGTCATCCATCATGTGGCAGGACAGGCAGTTGCCCGCGTTGCGGTCGAAGGCGATCGCCTTTCCCCGGGCCAGCGCATCGGTTTCGCTGGTGCCGGTTTCAGCCTGAGCGCTGGCCCATCCGAAAGCGGCCGCCAGCAGCGTCAAAGACAGCAGTCTGTTCATCGGGAAGCCTCCACCATGTATTCCACCGCGGCGTTCACCTGCTCATCGGACAGGTGGACGAATCCGCCCTTTGCCGGCATGACGCCGTTCGCCGAGCTTACGCCGTTGATGGCGTTTGCCATGAGGACGGGCATGCCTTTTTCGGTTCGGCTGACCCACGCGTCGGCGTCGTCGAGCTTAGGCGCACCGCCGACGCCGACGTTGTGGCAGATGCTGCAGTACTGGTCGTAAGTGGCTGTCCCCGGATGCGCCTCGGCGACCGCTTCAGCCTCGGTAACCGACTGGGGTTCTCCGCCTCCCTCGAGAGGCTCCCCGGCGGTATCCGGCGCCGCTTCGGACAGAATCTGAATTGCGGCGGCATCCCGGCAGTTTTCCATGCAGCGGACGTTGGCCACGTCCGGGCGCGGGTCCGGCACGAAGCCGCCGGCGTTCGGCAGCTGAATGCCGGCAAGGTTCTCGTGGGTGAGGACAAGATCGTCGTCCACCAGATCGTTCAGGTACAGCACGTAGGCGGTAAGCGCGTAAGTCTCATCGTTGGTCAGCGACTCCGGCTGGGTGAAGGGCATGGTGCGCCGGATGTAGTCGTAGAGCGTGCTGGTATGGGCCCAGTAGCTGCCCACGGTCTTGTTGGGCCGTGCGTCCCGCAGGGTGCCCGCGCCGCCGGCCAGCACCGGGTAGCGGCCTACGCCCTCGCCGAAAGTGCCGTGGCATTCCGCGCACTGTTCATCGTATAGCCACTCACCGTCCTCCACCGAGCCGCTGCCCTCCGGCAGGCCCAGGCCGTCGGGGCGGATGTCGATGTCCCAACCGGCGATCTCCGCCTCGGTGGCCGGCGTGCCGTAGCCGTAGTACCCCACGCGGGCGCTGTCGACGGTCGCTGGACCGCCGGCCGGAACGGAGTCGCTTGCGGTTGCTGCATCCGGGCCGTCAGCGGGCTTACTGCAGCCGATGATCAGCAGGGCGCCACCGACGATGCCCAGCCATTTACTCAGAAAGGGCCCTTGCCGTAAAAAGGGGTCAAGAAATCTGGACATTGGTCACCGTCCCGTCTGCCGCCAGCTTCCAGGTGTGAATGGCGTTCTTGTGGTAGATGGAGTTGGTGCCGCGTACTTCGCGCAGCTGACCGTAGGTGGGCTGGACGTATCCGGTCTCATCCACGGCGCGGCTCTGGATCATGGCGGGGGCGCCGTCCCAGTCCCATTCCAGACCGAAGCGGGTGAGCGCCCGGGGTATGACCTGGCTGGTGAACCGGGCTTCCCGCCAGGTAACGCCGCCGTCCACGGACACGTCCACGTGCTTGATGCGTCCGCGCCCGGACCAGGCGAGACCCTCTATGAAATACTTGCCCTTGGCTCGACAGGGCTTTTCCGGAGAGGGGCTGGTGACCACCGAGTTGCACTCCTGGACGAAGGTGAACTCCCGAGCCGTGCCGTCCGCCATGAGGTCCGTGTACTTGGAGGTTTCTTCGCGGTGGTACCAGGGCTTGTCGCCCACTTCCAGGCGTCGTAGCCACTTGATGGACGTGTTGCCCTCCCATCCGGGATTCAGCAGCCGTACCGGGTAACCCTGTTCCGGCCGCAGCGCCTCACCGTTCTGGGCGTAGACGATGATCGCGTCGTCCAGCGCCTTGTCCAGGGGGATGCTGCGGCTCATGTGAGCGCCGTCCGCGCCCTCGGCGAGAATCCAGGCGGCGTTCTTGTCCAGGCCCACCTCTTCGAGCAGGGTGGACAGCATCACGCCGGTCCATTCGCAGCATGCCAGCATGCCGTGGCTGAACTGCACGCGGTCCATCTGCGCCCCGCGCCACTCCATGCCGCCGTTGGCCGGACATTCCAGGAAACGGATCATGCTGACGGACGGGAAGCGCATCAGCTCGTCCATGGTCAGGATGATTGGGCGCTTGACCATGCCGTGAATCATCAGCCGATGCTGCTGCGGGTCGATTTGGGGAATGCCCGCATGGTAACGCTCGAACACCAGCCCGCTGGGGGTAATGATCCCTTTGAGATCGCCCAGGGGGGTGAAGCTGATGCTGGCTATGTGGTCGGCGGTCAGCCATTCGACGCTGCGCCGCTGCACCCCGGCTTCGAAGGCGGAAGGCTGGCCATAGGGGTGGGTGAGCACGCCCGGGCCCAGCCGCTTCGTCCAGGCGGGCACGTTGGGCGGCAGGTTCTCCGTGCCGGCCGCCGCCTGACCGGCGAGGCCCGTGGCCGCCGCCGCGCCGAACAGGGTCAGGCCCCGCTTGAGAAAATCCCGACGTTCAGCCCTGGGCAGCTTATCGCCGGAACGTGATAAGGATAGAAGTTCTCGGTCTAACCGATCCTGACTCTCGCGTTGACTCACGCTCCCTCCAAAGTTACGTTCTCTCCCGAAATCGCGATAGTTAGTATATTATAAAAAACTTATATAACAACCCTTATTGGTGTATAAAGCTATTGTTCCTGAAATGAGTCGTCTTCGGTTTGATCAGGCTCAAATAACACCTGGAGTAGTTCATGGATCTGGAAATAATGCAGGAAAATGCCAGCCGGGCAAGCGAGCTGATGAAGCTGCTGGGACACCCGCATCGGCTCATGATCCTCTGCGAGCTAAATCAGGGAGAATGCTCCGTCGGCGGGCTGAGCGAGAAGGTCGGCATCGCTCAATCGCCTCTGTCTCAGCATCTCGCCCGGATGCGTCACGAGGGCGTAGTCAACAGTCGCCGCGAGGCGCAGACGGTCTACTACTCTCTGGCCGGCCACGAAGTGGCTTCGGTTATCTCGCTGCTGTACCAGCTCTACTGCAATCCGGATGGTGCCAAGGCTTCCAAGGGCAAGGCCGCCAACGGCAAGGCGGTGCTCAGGAAGACGGGCTGATCCGCGCCGCGTCCGAACTGCGTCCGAACTGCGTATGCACTGCGTCCGCACTGCGTATGCACTGCGTATGCACTGCGTAGGCACCCTTTCGATCGCCATTCCCAGCATCGGGCCGCTTTGCCATACTCCTGCCTCTTGAAGCGTTCAATCTGATTCCGCGAGGGGGAAATTCATGGGTCGAGTAGAAGGCAAGGTGGCCATCGTCACCGGGGCTGCGTCAAATCCTGGTCTTGGTCGCGCAACGGCAATGAGGCTGGCGGAGGAAGGCGCACGGCTGATGGTGACGGACATCGACGAGGCCGGGGCGGCCGACTGCGCTCAGGCGATTCGAGATGCCGGGGGCGAAGCGTTGTCCATGGTGCAGGATGTCACCCGCGAAGAAGGCTGGCAGGCGGCGATCAGCAGAACCCAGGACAGCTACGGACGGCTGGACGTGCTGGTGAACAACGCCGGCATCGCCGTGCTGAAGCGCATGGAGGACATGAGCCTGGCGGATTGGAACCGACAGATCGAGGTGAACCTCACCAGCGTGTTTCTGGGCTGCAAGTACGCAATGCCCGCGATGCGCGACGCAGGCGGCGGCTCGCTGATCAACCTATCGTCAGTTGCCGGGCTGATAGGCATGGCCACCTGCGTCGCCTATGGCGCAGCGAAGGGCGGCGTTCGCATCATGTCCAAATCCATTGCCGTGGAAGGGGCTGCCGACAACATTCGCTGCAACTCGGTGCATCCTGGGGTGATCTGGACCAACATGCAGTCCCAGGCGACCGGGCGTAAAGACCCCGCCAGCGTGCCCGTGGGTCCGGATCGCGTCCCGTTGGGTCGTGTGGGGGAACCCCAGGACATAGCCAACTGCATTCTCTATCTGGCCTCCGACGAGGCCAACTACGTCACTGGCGCCGAGTTCACCATCGACGCGGGAATGACGGCCCAGTAACTGTTCCGCAGCGCAACCACCGCGGAGGGCTCGAGCCTTGGGGTTGCCTGTTAGCAATCGGGAGGGTTGAGAGATATGGCAATACGCCTGGTGCTGCTGCTGGTCGTGCTGGCGGCCGTGGCCGCCTACGCGATGCGCGGCGAGCTGGCCATGTGGGTGTACGAACGCGCCGCGCAGGCCAATATTGGCGCCGATCCGTTGGCCGAGCTACCGGACGGGCTGCATGTGGTGCTCTGTGGCGCCGGATCACCGTTGCCGGATCCGAAGCGTTCCGGCCCCTGCCTGGCGGTCATCGCCGGCAAGCAGCTGCTGGTGGTGGATGCG
>CAMYJV010000128.1:7517-14590 GCA_947258805.1 uncultured Gammaproteobacteria bacterium
CTGACCCACTTCCATTCGGATCACATCGATGGGCTGGGCGAGCTGGCCATGGTGCGCTGGGTAGGTAACGCCAACACGACGCCATTGCCGGTGCTTGGCCCCCAGGGCGTCGAGCAGGTGGTGACGGGTTTCAATCAGGCGTATGCGCTGGATGCCGGGTATCGGAACGCGCACCACGGGATTGCAGTTGCGCCGCCCGAGGGTGCCGGAATGCGGGCGGAAGCCTTTGCGGTGCCGGCGGACGGCACCCCGGTGACGGTCCGGGAGCAGGATGGATTGCGGGTGGTCGCCTTCGCCGTCGATCACACGCCGGTGTCACCGGCTGTCGGCTACCGGTTCGACTATGGGGGGCGGTCGCTGGTCATCAGCGGGGATACCAAGAAGAACGCGGCGGTCGCTGCCCAGGCGGAGGGCGCCGATCTGCTGGTTCACGAGGCCCTGGCCGCGCATCTGGTCGGCATCCTCAACCAGGCGGCTACCGCCAGAGACCTGCCTATCCTGGAGAAAATCACTCACGACATTCCCGACTACCACGCAACGCCGGTGGAAGCGGCGGAGATCGCGGCCGCGTCCGGCGTCAAGGCGCTGCTCTACTACCACATCGTGCCGGCGCTGGTTCTGCCGGGGCTCGAGGCGGCTTTTCTCCAGGGCGTGGACGACGCCTACGGCGGTGAGGTCGTGCTGGGCCGGGACGGCACCCTGGCGTCCCTGCCGGTTAGCAGCGAGGAGATACGGTTCTCTGATCTGCTCTGACCGGTGGCGTCGAACCTCCGGGACAAAGTTGGTTTTCCCGGGTATCGGCCGGCCACTTCCGGGGCATGAATTGCCGGCTTTTCGGGCATACTGTTTTTGTATCACTGATCCGAAAACATCACATCAACAGGGGGAGAAAAGATGACCAACAGTGAAATCGTGGTGGCGTTCGTGGACGCCTGGAATCGGATGGACTGGGACGGCGTCGTCGACATGCTGGCCGACGACGTGGTCTATCACAACATTCCGATGGAGAAGCTGGAAGGCAAAGCGGCGGCAAGCGCCTTCATTACCGGGATGCAGCCCAAAGCGGTTTTCTGGGAGATGCTCAGCATCGCCGAGAACGGCAACAGGGTGCTCACTGAGCGGGTGGACAACTTCGACATGCCCGATGGGAAGAAGATCTCCATTCCCGTGATGGGCACCTTCGAGATCGAGAACGGCAAGATCCAGGCCTGGCGCGACTACTTCGACCTCGCGACCTTCACCAGCCAGATGGCCTGAGTAGAAGATGCGGCGCGTGTGCAGTGCGCTGCGCACGCGCTGCGCACGCGCCTTTCGGGTTCAGGCTTTGGATGCCTCGCGCTGGGCGTAGCGGGGCGGTCGTTTTCCGGATTCATCCACCAGGTCGAACTCTTCCGCCAGATCTTCCACCCATTGGATGGTGCCGGTGCGGGACATGAGATCGTCCGCAGTAAGCAGCGCCACCGCGGACCGGCCGACGAACATCGGCGTCTGCGCGTCCGACAGATCCATGCCCTGGCTTTCGGCAGAGTCTTTGATGAACTCGGTAGCGACGGAGCCAGGGTAGAGAACCACAGCGGCTACGCCTTTGGGCTCCAGCTCGATGGCCATATCGGCAGTCAGGCGGTCGAGGCCCGCCTTGCCCGCGCCGTAAGAGCTGGAAAAATGATAGCTCTGGCCACCCGGTGAGGAGACGTTGAGCATGGCCGCGCCAGGTCCGGCGGCGAACAGCAGCTTGGCCGCGTGCCAGCTGGCCACGTAGTGGGCCCGCAGCCCGATGCCCACCTGGTCGTCCCAGACCTGTATCGGGTGGTCCCAGAAACCGCCGCCCCACGCGGGCGGGCTGGGAATTTTGTAGACGTTGTTCACCAGGATGTCGATGTGATCCACTTCGGATCCGATGCGTTCGAACAGCGCTTTGATGTCGTCGTCGTCGCCGTGATCGCAGCGGATCGCGCGGCCCTCGCCGCCGGCCTCGGTGACCTGCCTCGCGGTGGTGTCGATGGTACGCTCGCCGTCACCCGTCGTGCGTCCGGTGACGTAGACCGTGCAGCCTTCTTCTCCCAGCGCGATGGCAATGCCCTTGCCGATGCCTCGGCTGGCCCCCGTCACGACGGCAATTTTTCCTGTCAGCTTCCCCATAGTGTCCTCATTCGTTGTCTTGTCTTGCGAATTACCTGCGATTATCAGATCGCTTGCGGCCGAGATGGATTGTACGCGCCTTCAGGCCGCGATGGCGACGAGCTTCTCCAGTTCCAGCAGCCGCTTGGTCACCGCGTCAGGCCGCTGAGATCCCAGATGCAGCACCAGCCGGTGCACGCCGAGATCCTCGAACGCGCGCACGGTATCTGCATCCGCCGTGTTCGGAGTGATGATGATCTCGAAATCGTCCCGGGACCGATTGCGGGCGACCAGGGCTTCGTCCAGATGCTGGAGAATCGCGCCGGTCTGCTCGGGGTTGAGGCCGAAACCGTACCAGCCGCTGCCGAACTCCGCCGCCCGGCGCATGGCGCGCCTGCTGTGGCCGCCCACGATGATGGGGATATGCGGCTTCTGCACCGGCTTCGGATCCATGCGGCAGGGCTGCACCTGAAAGTGTTTGCCCTCGAAGGCGGCGACCGGTTCTGTCCATAGCCGCTGCATCAGGGTGAGGAACTCATCGCAGCGCTCGCCGCGGTCCTCCCATGAGTAACCGCAGGCGATGACCTCCTCTTTGCACCAGCCGACGCCGATGCCGAAATCCATGCGCCCACCGGAAAGCCAGTCCAGCGTGGCGAACTCTTTGGCGGTGTAGATGGGGTTGCGCTGTGGCAACAGGCAGATACCGGTGCCGAAGCGCAGGCTGGTGGTGGCGCTGGCGAGAAAACCGAAGGTGGCCACGGTATCCAGCAGCCCCCCGCCTTCCGGCACCGGCAGCTTGCCGTCGCGGGAGCCGGGGTAGGGGAACTCGATCTTGTCGAAGAGCACAACGTGCTCGCCCATCCACAAAGAATCGAGCCCGGCGGCCTCCACGCGCCGGCCGAGATCCTGGATCATCGCCGGCGTGCCCAGCGGTGACATGAACGTCGCGAATACGCCTATCTTCATGGCTCGTGGTCTCCTCTCTTTCTTTCTATCTTTCTGGGGGCCATTAACGGCTTGGCAGTGTAACGAATTGAAATAGTTTTAAAATGGCGCACCGGCAAAGTCGTTGCAGCAACGTGTCGAAGCGGCGCAGGCTATTCTGATGCGCGATCGAACCCGAACTCAAATCAGCATAGGAACGAATCATGGCTAAACCTTTTCCCAGACACCCGAACCTCCGGGGCGGTTTCGCGCCGCTGCAGATGGAGTGCGAAGCACCGGACCTGGTGGTGGAAGGCGAAGTGCCCCGCGAGCTGAACGGCGCGTTCTTTTGTAACGGTCCCAATCCCCAGTACGCCCCTCGCGGCGACTATCACTGGTTCGGTGGCGACGGCATGGTTCCGCGTGCAGGGCATGAAGACCGACGGCCTGGCCAACACCAACATCGTCTGGCACGCGGGCAAGCTGCTGGCGCTGGAAGAGGCTCACGCGCCTTTCCAGCTGGATCCAACGACGCTGGAGTCCATCGGCCCCTGGACCTTCGACGACAAGCTGGTGGGGCCCATGACGGCGCATCCGAAGCTGGACCCGGAAACTGGCGAGATGCTGTTCTTCGGCTACAACGCCGACGGCATGATCTCGGAACACATGTCCTTCCATGTGGTAGACCGGGACGGCAAGCTGGTCCGTTCAGAGACCTTCAAAGCGCCCTATGCCTCGATGGTGCATGATTTCATGATTACCAGCGAGCACGTGATATTCCCCATCATGCCGTTGACCGGGTCCCTGGAGCGGGTCATGAAAGGGGGCCCCGTCTACGCCTGGGAGCCGGAGAAAGGTGTGCACATCGGCATCATGCCCCGCAATGGCAGCGTCGCCGACCTGCGCTGGTTCCAGGGCGATCCGGCGTTCGTTTTCCATCCCATGAATGCACACACCGATGGCACCAAGGTGATCTGTGACGTCTGTGAGTTCGAGCAGGCGCCGCTGTTCCCCTGGGCCGACGGCACGCCGGGCGACCCTTCGAAGGCGGTTCCCCGTCTCACCCGCTGGACCTTCGACCTCGGCCAGAATACCGACGACTATCAGTGGGAACGCCTGCACGACATTCCCTGCGAGTTCCCGCGCCTCGACGAGCGGCGCACGGGCCTCGACTATCGCTACGGCTACTTCGCCTGTGAGACCAATCCGGAGCACAAGGTGGGTGGGTTCAGCGGTATCGGCCGGGTCGACCACAAGACCGGCAAGCTGGACCTGTACGACGTGGGTGCGGGCTGTGGTACCAACGAGCCCATCTTCGTGCCGAAATCGGAATCTTCCGCGGAAGGCGAGGGCTTCCTGCTGGCCAACGTCTATGACGACAACCGGAAGGCCACGCATCTGGTGATTCTGGATGCGGAGAATGTGACCGATGGTCCCTTGGCTACCGCCTATCTGGACCACCGGGTACCCTTCGGCTTTCACGGCAACTGGTGTCCCGCGGCTTAGGTCGCGGCCGACGCCTGAACGGCGGCGTGCGGGCAAGCGCAGCTAGGTCGTGAGATCCGGCTCGTGCAGCCCGCACTCGCGCTTGAGGCCGAAGAATCGCGTCTGCTCGCCGCTCTCTGCCTCTTCCAGGGACACCGTGGTGTGGGTGTCGCCGATGGATACGTAGCCCTTTTCCCACAACGGGTGGTAGGGCAGGTCGTTGGCTTTCAGGTAGTCGTAGACATCCCGGTCGCTCCAGTCGGCGATGGGGTTGACCTTGAAATGCTCGCCGCTGAACTGGACGAGGGGCGTATCGGCGCGGCTCTGCGCCTGCACCCTTCGCAGCCCGCTGAACCAGGTACCTACCGCCAGCTCTTTGAGCGCCCGCTGCATCGGCTCGACTTTGTTGTCGTAGTTGTACTGCTCGATGCCTTCCAAGCCCTGATTCCAGCGCTGGCCGTAGCGGGCCTCCTGCCAGGCGGGGCTCATGTGGCTGCGGTAGATCTTGAGGTTCAGGTTCAGCCGCGTCTGCAGCTCATCAATGAAGTCATACGTCTCGGGAAACAGATAGCCGGTATCCAGCAGCACCACCGGGATGTCAGGTAGCTGGCGGGTAAGCAGGTGCAGGCTGACGGCGGCCTGGGCCCCGAAAGACGAGGTGAGCACATGGGTGCCGGGCAGGTTTTCCAGCGCACACTGCACACGGCCGTGGGCATCGAGCTTCGCCAGGCTGTGATTCCAGTTGTCCAGGTGCGCCTGGTCGGTAAACGGGCCGCCCTTTTCCGTCACGCATCCAGATGCTTCGCTGGTCTGAAGCTCCCGGGATGCTGGTTCGCCGATTTGCATTCTGCTGCTAACGCCGTTCATGGCCGCTGTTACCGATCTGCTGCTGTGCTTCCATCCGGGGGTGATTCCCACGGATACAAGTAAGGCCGCTCAAAGTAGCGGCCCCTGTCTGTCCTGGGAAGGATCGATTGGCTATCAGCAAATAACCAGTACGCATAGGCCGACCAACCTCGCCGGCCTCTGCAACCGCCGAATCAGAGGCGAGAAGCGGCGATCTCGATGTCCGCGTGCTGCCAGGCGATGTCGAAGCGGGCCATGACCTGCTCGGCTTCGGCGTCCTCACCCTGGGCGCTCAAAGCCTGGGCCAGACCCATCAGCGCCCAGCCGTTCTCGCGCATGATGCCGAGATCTTCGCGGTAGGTGCGTTCGGCGGCCTCGGGATCGCCCGCCGCCAGCTGGATGGCGCCGAGCGAGTGTCTTGCCGGGTAGAACCAGAACGGCGGCTCGTTATAGGGCAGCGCGTCTTCTTGGACCACGGCCGTGCTGAGCGTTTCCAGGGCGGCATCCAGATCGCCGCGCGCAGCGCTGATCTCGCCATCCAGGACCAGCGCGGCGATATTCAGCAGCACGTCGGCGCTGTCCCGCTCGAAAAAGATGAGCTCTGCCATCGCCGGGGCCGCTTTCAGCGCTGCCAGCTGCTGTGCCTCTTGCCGGGCGCCGTCGATATCGCCCACTCCGAGCATTGCCCGGCCGCGCGCGTAGTGCCACACGGCGCGCGCGTAGAGCAGATCGACTTCCGGCTCCGGGCTGTTGAGGATGTCCTCCCAGGCGCCGAAGCGGACCTGGGCGTAAGCCGGCTGCATGAAAAAATGCTGGGCCACGGCCACGTCTTTGTTGCGCAGCAGTTCCGGCGTCAGCTGGGCGGCGGTGCCCCGGGCCATCTCGAAAGCCTGTTCGCTCCAGCCCTCCATGGCGGCGGTGATCCAGCCGAAATGCCAGTTGTGCGGAATGTACCCTGCCAGATAAATGGGGCTGTTGGAGCGGCACACCTGCACGAACTGGGCGTCGGCGTCCGCCGCTTTCATGTTGTTCAGCGTGGCGTCGTGATAACGGCCAACGCGGATGTAGATGTGCGCGGGCATGTGCACCAGGTGCCCGGCCAGGGGCGCGAGATCTGCCAGCTTGTCGGCATAGGGCTCCGCGCGGTCGGCAGCGCTGGATTGCTCTACCGCGTGGATGTAAAGATGGATGGCGCCGATGTGGTTCTCATCCAGGGCCAGGGCCTGTTCCAGCCGGTCGAGAATCTCCCGGGTCCACGGCCGTTCCTCACCATCGAACACGAAGAAGTCCCAGGGATGCAGGTCCATCAGGGCCTCTCCGGTCAAGGTCACGATGTTCACGTCATCGGGGAATTCGGCAGCGGCCGCGCGCATGGCGTCCGCGTAGGCCTGATCCAGGGTCGTTCTATTCTCCGGCGCTTCCGCCTGATAGCGCCTTGCCAGCGCGGCGGTAAGCACCTGCTCCTTGTGGGTGGCATCGGCGGCCAGCCGCTGCGCCTGCTGTGCCAGCAGATGTGCGCGGGACGCATTTGTGGGTTCCATGGCCGCGTTCACGTTGGGCCCCAGCACCAGCGCGCTGCCCCAGTAACACATGGCGCAGTCCGGGTCGTGCAGGGTTGCCTCGTTGAAAGCGAAATCTGCGGCCGCATGGTTGAAGGCGTAGGCCAGAGACAGGCCCTGGTTGAAGTAGCGTTGAGCTTC
>CAMYJV010000128.1:14607-15860 GCA_947258805.1 uncultured Gammaproteobacteria bacterium
AAATGGGAAAGTCGATGTCACCCAGCCCCTCGAACAGGGGCTGCCGCCACGCCTGGTCAGTTGTCGGGGTTTCCGTCGCCGGCTGCCCGGCCGCGTCCTCGGCGGCGGGGTCCGGCTGTCTTGAACATCCGACCAGCAAAGCGCAGGTGGCCAGCAGGCAGGCGGCCAGCGAGCAGGTGGACAGCGTCCGGTGATTGATGGTCGATTGATCCATGGTGCGCGTCCGGCTCGGCGTGAGTTTTGATCATAGGCTTCAGGGATTGGCAGGTCACCCTGTTGTGCAGTGAGTGTCTCGCTCGTCGGTGCTCGGGCCCGTGACAAGGGAATTGGTATGGGCATAATGCCCGGCTCCCCAGAGGTAACCCATGTTCAGAAATATCCGTCTCTACCAGCTGCACAGCCCCTGGCCCGCTTCCGAGGAAGCGCTGTCGGCTCAGCTCGAGAACGCGGCCTTTAAGCCCTGCGGTCCCTACACCGAGCGCAGCTCCGGCTGGGAATCTCCTACCGGAGACCCCGAGCAGCTCCTGTGCAGGCGGGTCGGCGGCGCGGATCTGCTGCGGCTGCGAACCCAGGTGCGGCTGCTGCCGGCGGCCGCCATCAACGAGGCGTTGGAGGATCGGCTGGTGGATTTCCGAAACCGCGCCGAGCGGGATCCCAGCCGGCGCGAGAAGCAGCAGCTCAAAGACGAAGTGCAGGCGGAGCTGATGCCCAAGACCCTGGTGAAATCCCAGCGCACGCGGGGCTTCTGCCTGCTGGCTGAGAATCTCATCGGCGTCGAGACCACGTCTGAAGCCCAGGCAGAACGCTTTCTCGATACCCTGCGGGCCGCCCTGGGATCTCTGCAGGTAACGCCCATCGCTTTCAAGAAAGCGCCGGGCGAGCTGCTGACCAGGATATTCCTCGGCAGCGGGCCTACGGAGTTCCGCAGCGGTACGGAGTGCCGCATGGAAGATCCGGCCGCCGGTGCAACCACGGTCACCTGGCTGGATGCGGATCTGCATCACCCCAGCGTTACCAGGCACGTGCGGGACGGGCTCAAGCTGACCCGGCTGGGGGTCGAGTTTGCGGATCTGCTCAGCTGCGTGATCGATCAGGATTGCGTCATCCGCAAGCTCAAGATGCAGGGGCTGGAGTCCGTGGACGACATGCCGGATGAGGACCCGCTGGCACGGCTGGACGCCGAGTTCGTGCTGCTTACCGGGAACGTACGACGGCTCATACGCGCGTTGGAGAAGCCGCTTGGTGGGTTAGAC
>CAMYJV010000129.1 GCA_947258805.1 uncultured Gammaproteobacteria bacterium
CAGCTCCTTGATGGCCGGGCTGCCCTGATCCAGCAGCATGGCGGCGTTGATGCCCATGAGGTGCGCGGCGTGCAGTTCGGTGGCGGACTGCGCCAGCGGAAAGGTCACCCCCTGGTAGTCGGCGATGGCGCTGCCGAAGGCTTCCCGGGTGCCGGCGTAGTCCAGGGCCAGCTCTATCGCCCAGCGACCGTAGCCCACGGCCCGCGCCGAGTTGTAAATGCGCCCCAGCGACACTCCATACAACGCGGCGCCGAAGCCCTGATTCAGCTCGCCCACCACCTGCCAGGGCTCCACGTACACGTCTTCCAGGGCCAGCTCAGCCTCGTCACCACCGATATGACCGAAAAGCTTGATCACCCGCTGCACGGTGAAGCCGGCCGTGTCCGTGGGCACCAGAAACGCGCTGATGCCGCCTTTCTTTGCCGCTGCCCGTTCCGGGTCGGTCACCGCGAACACCACGCAGTAGTCGGCCACTGGCGCGTTGCTGGTCCAGATCTTGCGCCCGCTGATGCGCCAGCCGTCGCCGTCTTTCTCCGCCCGGGTGCGGATCATGCTGGCGTCGGAGCCGGCGTTGGGTTCTGACAGGCCGAAGCACATGGAGGCGGTGCCCGCCATCAGCCCGGAGAGGATCTTTTCCTGAGCCTCGGCCGTTATCTGGGTGAGCAGGCGGCTCGGGCCGAAGGCCCAGTGAGACAGCGCGTAGAGCATCAGCCAGTTCTGCGGGCCGCAGCGGTGAAACAGCGCCTCCCAGGCCACGTAGTAGGCGAGATGTCCCAGGCCGCCGCCGCCGAGGCTTTCCGGCACGCACATCTGGTAGAAGCCGGCCTGGGCGGACGCGGTGCGCACCTCGCGGATCAGCGCCAGCAGGGCGTCGGAGAAGCGACCGTCTTCCCGATACAGCGCCCGGGGGTCTTCGAACAGCGCCCGGTTGGCCTCGTGCCGTGGAATCACCTCCTGCTCGGCGAAGGCGAGGATGCCGTCCCGAGCGGCGGTGACCTCCTCGGGTAGCTGGATGGCGATGGCGCTCATGGTGTCCCCCTGTGGCTGCCACGGGCAACCGCTTGCCCATGGCCCATCGTTGTATTCCGGGGGTCGATTCGTCAAGCCGCGATAGCGGCTGCTGGGTTACTCGATGATGCAGTTCGCCTGTTCTGCGGCGACGCGGTTCTCGATGAAGCCCAGCTTGTCGATCTCGATTCTCACCACGTCGCCTTCCTTCAGGAAGTGCGGCGGCTTCATGGCCGCGCCCACGCC
Source organism: uncultured Gammaproteobacteria bacterium (assembly GCA_947258805.1). The sequence goes on from CAMYJV010000129.1 coordinate 1,255, forward strand.
AGCGGGCGTGCCCATGAACAGAACGTCGCCCACATCCAGGGTAAACGCCTGGGTGAGATGCGCGATGGCGTCGTAGCAGTCGAAGATCAGATGCTTTGTATTGGAGTGCTGCCGCTCCTCACCGTTGACCAGCGCGCGGATCTCCAGCTCGTGGGGGTCCTCCACCTCGTCGGGCGTCACCAGCCAGGGGCCGATCGGGCCGTGGGTGTCGAACGACTTGCCGATCTGCATGGTCTGGGCGCGCATCTGCCAGTCGCGGACGCTGACGTCGTTCCCGCAGCAGTATCCGGCGATGACCTCTGTCGCGCGTTCCCGCGGCACGTGCTTGCAGCGCTTGCCGATGATGACGCACAGCTCAGCCTCGTAGTCGAGCATGCTGGACACCGCAGGCAGGTCGATGTCGTCATAGGGCCCGTTGATGCAGTTGTGCTGCTTGTTGAACCAGACCTGATGCTTGGGTTTCTGCATGCCGCTCTCTTCGATGTGATCGCCATAGTTCAGGCCGATGGCCAGCACCTTGCCCGGGTTCGGCACCGGCGCGTGCAGCGTTACCGATTCAAGAGGGATCAGATCGCTGCTGCTCTCGGCTCCGTCTCTGGCGGCAGCCATGGCGCTATCGCCCGCCGCCAGCAGTTCCAGCATCGTGTCGGGCACCTTGTCATCCCGGGTGAGGTCTACCACGCCGTCATCGCGGTAGACGCCAACTCGGGGCCGGGCGTTGTCAGGGGAGGAGAATGTAATAAGCTTCATGTCCGCTTTCCTTCGATGAGTTCTGGGAGTTCTTGAGAGCGCCTGATTTATTGCGCCCGATTGTCTTCGTTGGGCTCCGGTCTGGGTACAGGGCGGGGTCTAAGGCGCGCCGTCGGGCCCCCAGTGAGAGCCCAGCAGCTGCTCCACCGGCGCCTTGTGGGAGCCGAATGATTCGTTGAACAGATCGCCGTCGGTAAAGTGTTCCAGGGTGAAGCCCTCCGGGTCTTTCCAGTAGTCGAAGACCTGGCTGCCCAGCAGGTGCTTGCCTACGCCCCAGCGATGCTCATACCCCTGCTTCTCAAGGCGGTCGTGACCCAGCATCAGGCTGTCCCAGTCGGCCACTTCGAAGGCCGCGTGATTGAAGTCCGGGCTGCCGGTGCCGACGAGGAACAGAGTGTGGTGATCCACGTAGCGCTCGCCCCGGTTGCAGCGGAAAAACGCGCCCAGAGTGTTGTCCTCGGTGCCGACGTAGATCTCGTCGCTGGTCAGCAGGCCGAAGCGTTCCTTGTACCAGGCTTCGCTGGTTCGGAAGTCCGTTACGTTGAGCACGCAGTGGCCGAGGCGCTTGACGACCTTGTCGGCGCTACCGAGGACGACCCGCTCGCCGATCCGGGAACGCTCGTCGCCGGTGTTTACCGGCTGTCGCGTCGGTACGGGCAGGGGCTCGGGCTTCTCTATGCCGTAGACCACATCGATCTCGATGCCGTCCGGGTCCTGTAGCCGTGCGATGAGACCACCGCCCGGCAGTGACAGTGATTCTACGGCTACCCCGTCCATGGCCGCGATGCGCGCCAGATCTTCCTGGCTGAGCGCTTCGAAGCCCAGGCCCAGAAAGCGTGGCTCGCCTTGTTGCGCAACGTAGACATAATGATTCGGGTCCGTGCCCCGGGCCAGCAGCAGCCCGTCCACCGTTTCGACGGCCAAGCCGAAATCCTCGAGAAACTGCTGCTGTCTGGCCAGGTCGGCTACCTGGAAACGCACGTAAAGAATGTCTGCAATGCCGCTCATATTGATCTCCGATGCCTGCCTGGGGTCGTTGTCCTGCAATTAAAACTTGACGAATGACGAGTAATTTAGAGAAAATTACGTCAACTGGCAAGTATGAATTTTGATATGTCCGAAACCCCGCTTCGCGACCCCGTTCAGGAACGCTCCCAGCTCACCCGTGAGCAGCTGCTGCGCTCGGCCATCAGCAGCTTCACCGGCGCCGGCTATGAAGCGTCTTCCACCCGGCAGATCGAAACCGACGCGGGCGTCAAGCGCGGCCTCATCGCCTATCACTTCGGCACCAAGGAAGCCCTGTGGAAGGCCGCAGCGACCTGGTTGTTCGAGCGCGCAGCGAAAGAACTTTCGGTGGCCGAGCAGGGGGCCGCCAACGTCGATTCCGGCGAGCGCATGCGCTACTTCGTTCGCGCTTTCGTACGTTTCAGCGCCCGCTTCCCGGAGGTGAACCGGCTGATGATCCGGGAGGGCATGGAGGACGACTGGCGGCTCGACTGGCTGGTGGAGAACGTCGTGCGGCCCTGGTACCAGCGGGTGCAACGGGTGTACGAAGAGGCCCGGGCGCTGAACGTAGCCCCGGCCATGGAATTTCCGCACTTCTTCTACATCCTGATCGGCGCTGCGTCTCTGATCTTCTCCCAGGCCCCCGAGGTGCGGCGGGTTGCAGGGCTGGACCCGCAGGCAGAGTCCGCGGTGGCCGCCCACGCCGATGCGCTGGCGGACCTGCTGTTTCCCCGAAATCGCGTTCCGACTCAGACGGAGAACAACTGACCATGGAGACTTTCGATGTGGCCGTTGTCGGCCTGGGCCCCTCGGGAGCCACCGCCGCGCTGCTGTTTGCCGAGGCTGGGCTCACCGTTGCCGTGTTCGAGCGCGACCGCGAGGTCTACCCGCTACCCCGGGCGGTGGCCATGGATGGCGAGGTGGTTCGGGCATTTCAGCGTATCGGCCGCGGCGAGGCGCTTGCCGGCCTGCTGCAGCCCACACGGCCGGGCAGCCGCGCCGGCTTTGCCAATGCCCGCCGGGAGTGGCTGTTCGGCCAACCCTTCGTGCCCTTCGGTGCCAACGGTTGGCCGCCTACTTCCATGTTCGACCAGCCGGAGATCGACGCGTACCTGCGCGATGCTGTCGTTGCGCATCCGCGCATCACGCCTTTCATCGGTCACGAGGTGGCCAGCTGGGAGGACGTCGGCGATCAGGTGTTGCTCCGCGCCAGGGTTGTCGATGGCGGGGCAGAGACCGAGCTGACGGCGCGCTATCTGATCGCCTGTGACGGCGCCGCCAGCGGCATTCGGCGCGGGCTGGATATCGGCTGGCACGACCTCGGCTACGACCATGAGTGGTTGGTGGTGGATGTGGTGGTGAAGCCGGGCCATCAGCTCGGTGAGGACACGCTGCAGGTCTGCGACCCGGACCGGCTGACCACCTTCGTCGTCACCAAGGATCCTTTCCGGCGCTGGGAGTTCAAGCTCAATCCCGGCGAGACCCGGGAGGAGATGCTTCAACCCGAGAAGATTCAGGCGCTGCTGGATACCTGGACCCCTCGCGAGACCTATGAGATTCGGCGCTCGGCGGTGTATCAGTTTCACGCCGCCACTGCCGACAGCTGGCGCCGCGGGCGCGTCCTGCTGGCCGGCGACGCGGCGCATCAGACGCCGCCGTTCCTGGGTCAGGGCATGAATGCGGGTCTGCGGGATGTGATCAATCTGGCCTGGAAGCTGCCGCTGGTGATCGCCGGCACGGCCGACCAGGCGCTGCTGGATACTTACGAGGCGGAGCGGTCGGCCCACGCCCGGGACCTGGTGCAGTGGGCGGTGGCCATCGGCCAGCTCATGGAGCATATGGCCGCGGTGGAGGCGGCGGAGCGTCGGGGAGAGCCCCCGCCTGAAGTGCCCCCCTCAGCGCGCGCGTCGGGCTACGGTCAGGGCCGGGAAGCGCCGCCCCTGCGTGACGGCGTCGTGATGGTGGAGCAGGTCAGCGACGAGGGATCTACCGGATACCTTTTCCGACAGCCCATGGTGCGCGACCGCGAGGGCCGGGAGTTCCTGCTCGATGAGCGCCTGGGCGACGGCTTCGCCATCGTCGCGCGGACCGCGGTGGACCTGGAGGTGAACGCGCAGAGCCGCGAGCTCATCGAACGGCTGGGCATGGTTGCGACGACCCTCGAAGGGCTGGAAGCGTGCCGTGGCCATTTCGATCCGCTTTTCGAGTCCGCTGCGGCTGCCGTGGTGCGCCCGGATCGATACGTGTTCGGCCACGTCATGGAATCCGCGGCGGACGCTTTGAGTCTTGACGGGTTGCTGGACGCGCTGCGGGTCAAGCTGACCCTCGCCTGAGCTTTGTTCTGAGGTGGGCCAGCGGCGAAACGCGCTTTCTTCAGATCTCGGTGAGCGGTTCTTCAACGATGGGCGCGAACTTTAGATTCTGCTTGTCCGAAACCAGTATCACTCTCGGCTCGATGGGCTGTTGGGTCAGCTCGAAACCCATGATGATGATCTCCTCACCTTTGCCGATGAGGTGCGCGGCCGCGCCGTTCACGCAAACGTCGCCGTGCCCACGCTCACCGGCGATGGTGTAGGTTTCGAGCCGGGCGCCGCTGGTATTGCTGACAACCAGCACCTTCTCTCCCGGCCACAGGCCGGCGGCGTCCAGAAGATCCTGGTCGATGGTAATGCTGCCAACGTAGTTCAGATCTGCCTGCGTCACGATGGCCTTGTGGATCTTCGAGCGCATCACCCAGCGCATAGGTCTTTCCCGGTGTTGGGGATCGGCGATACTAAAATGGGGTCTGCAAAATGTAAACGTACGCGCCCGGCACTTTTGTTGCCCTGTTGTCAGGTTCCCTGTGGCGCGCCAAGCGCTGCGGCCAGATCCGGATCCAACGCCAGCAGCTGCGGGTCGGGATAGGTTTTCGGGTCCAGGATCCGCAGCGCCTGCAGGAAGGGCTCGCAGCGCTCGACGGTGACGATGTACGTGACCGGTTCCGTCACTTCGCCTTCCGCATGCAGTGCGCCCGCAGGGATGACGAGGCGGTCGCCCGCGGTCAGCGGGCAGTGCTTGCCATCGCTGTCCAGCACATAGGTTTCTCCCTCCATCAGATAGCCGATGATGTCGCCGTCGTGCCAGTGCAGGGGCAGCTCGGGAGATTTCCCGGAGATGTAGGTGGTTGGCCAGAATCCGGTTGTCGCCATGTCTCGATAGACGTCCTCCCGGGTTGCGAAGAAGCCTTTGTCGACGCGCATGGACGGTCGTTCTTCCACCTTGCGTTCCCTGATGCCGTAAACGTTGTCGAAGCCTAGGCCGGCAGCGACGCGGCTGTCCAGCGCTTCGAAAAAGCCGATCGCATCGGACAGGTAATCGCGGCGACGGTTTCGGCTATCATTCCACCCTGCGCCATCACCACCTTTGACAAAAGGCGTCCTCGTTCCAGCCATGAACATAGATCAGGCCATCGACCAGGCCATCCGGCCACTGGCCGACGCCGTTTCCGCTTTCATTTTCTACGCCGTGCCCTTCTTCGGCGCCGAGCTGCCGCTGATCGTGCTGTGGCTCATCGCCGGGGGCGTCTTCTTCACCGTCTATCTGCGATTCATCAATCTGCGCGGCTTCGCCCACGCGATCGCTCTGGTTCGCGGGCACTTCGCCAGGGACGGCGATCCGGGAGAAATATCCCAGTTTCAGGCGCTGACGGCGGCGGTGTCCGGCACCGTCGGCATCGGCAACATCGCCGGGGTTGCGGTGGCGATCTCGCTGGGAGGCCCGGGCGCGACCTTCTGGCTCATCGTCGCCGGGCTGCTGGGCATGTCCACCAAGTTCGCGGAGTGCACGCTGGGGGTCATGTACCGACGCAACCACGACGACGACAGCGTGTCCGGCGGGCCCATGTACTATCTGGAGCGGGGCCTAGCCGAGCGCAACTGGCCGCGGGTCGGGCGCGCCCTGGGGATGTTCTACGCCGCCGCCATGGTCATCGGCTGCCTGGGCATCGGCAACATGTTTCAGTCCAATCAGGCAGCGGCAATTCTCATCGACGTCACCGGGGGCGGCACGAGTTTACTGGCCGACAAGGCCTGGCTCATCGGCCTGGTTCTGGCAGCAGCGGTGGGGGTGGTGATCATTGGCGGTATCCGCTCCATCGCCAGCACCACAGCGCGGCTGGTGCCGGCCATGGCGCTCCTCTATACGCTATCGGCGCTCGCCATCGTGCTGCTGAACGCGGACGAGATTCCAAACGCGTTTCGCGCCATCTGGAACGGCGCGTTCGCGCCAGAGGGCATTACGGGCGGCGCGGTGGGCGTGATGATCATGGGTTTTCGCCGGGCCGTGTTCTCCAATGAGGCCGGGCTCGGCTCGGCGGCCATTGCCCATGCTACGGCGCGAACCCGGGAGCCGGTGAGCGAGGGGTACGTAGCGCTGCTGGAGCCCTTTATCGACACGGTGGTGGTGTGCACCATCAGTCATCATCACCACCGTGTACGATCCGGCGCTGGCAGGCGCCGGCGTCAACGGCATCGAGCTCACCACCCGGGCATTCGCCAGCACCCTGTCGTGGTCCCCCATACCCCTTTCCATCGCTGCCATTCTGTTTGCCTACTCGACGATGATCACCTGGTCTTACTACGGGCTCAAAGCGTTCACCTATCTGGTGGGTGACCATCGCGGCGCCGACCTGGGCTTCAAGCTGTTCTTCCTGGTGTTCGTGGTGCTCGGCAGCGGTATCCAGCTGGGCTCGCTGATCGACCTGTCCGATGCGCTGGTATTCGTCGTCGCCATTCCCAACCTGCTGGGCCTGTATCTGCTGGCGCCGCGCATTCGACGGGAGGTGCTCGATTACGAGCTGCGCATCACCGAGCAGCTTCTCGCGGATCGCTAGCCCGTTCGGACTTCGGGTTCTACGCATTTCCTGCCCTGCGGAAAGTGCTATGGTTTCAAGGTTTTGCACTTTCAGGTGAGGGGGATCCGACCATGGCCGAAGCAGAATCCAGAACCGCAGATAGAGCGCCGCTCCTCGAGGTCGCCCGCGACCGGGTCCGGCATTTCCAGTCCGGAACCATGGCGCTGGCCGACGACGTGTACTCGGTGCCTGCCAGCCACTACTTCGACGAAGACCGCTTCAAGCTCGAGGTGGACCGCATCTTCAAGCGCGTGCCGCTGCTGCTGGCGCCAACGGCGGAGCTGCCGAACCCCGGGGACTACAAAGCCATGGACGTCTGCGGCGTTCCCGTGGTGCTGGTACGCAACGCCCAGGGGCAGATCAACGCCTTCTACAACAGCTGCAGCCATCGGGGTTCTTGTCTGCTGGACGAAGGCACCGGCAGCATCAAGCGCTTCGCCTGCCCCTATCACGGCTGGACCTTCGACCTGGAAGGCGATCTGCAGGCCATTCCTCTGGAAAAGAACTTCGGCCACATTGAAAGATCTCAGTACGGGCTGGTGAGCCTGCCGGTCACGGAGCGGGCCGGTTTGATCTGGGCCGTGCTCAATCCTCAGTCGAATGTGGATTTCGACACTTTTCTGGCCGGCTACGACGAGCAGCTGAGCGGCTTCGGGTTCGAGAGCTGGCACCTTTTCCAGACCCGGACCCTGCGAGGTCCGAACTGGAAGATCGCCTACGACGGCTATCTGGATTTTTATCATCTGCCGGTGCTGCACCGGACGACCTTCGCGGACATCAATTCCAACAAGGGCAACTACTACGCCTACGGGCCGCACCAGCGCCTGGTGTTTCCCGATTTTGGGCTGGACGGAGTAGCAAAGCAGGCAGAGAGCGAGTGGAGCGAGCAGTTTCTGCTGGACGGCGTGTGGACCATCTTCCCGCACATTTCCATCGCGTCTTTCGACGGCGGCGGTCGCGGCATCATGCTGTCCCAGCTGTTTCCCGGCGCGACCCCCGGGGAGTCGTTCACCACCCAGTACTACCTGATGGAATCACCGCCGGATGAGTCCCAGCGCGAGTCGGCGGTGGAGCAGTTTACCCTGCTTAAGTACGTGGTGGAGTCGGAAGACTACGCAACGGGTCTCGCCCAGCAGAAATCTCTGGAGGCGGGAACCCGCGACCACGTGCTTTTCGGGCGCAACGAGGGCGGCGGGCATACCTTCCATCGCTGGGTGCAGCGCATCATCGATACCGACGACGCGCAGCTGCCGGCGTTGTTCGAGTCCGGAATCTAGCGGCTGCAGATCAGCCTGCCGGCGGCAGGATCTTTCGCGCAATCAGATCCTGCAGCCAGAAGCAGAAGCTTTCTTCCGTGTTGCAGGTTTCCGTGAAGCCCGCCTGCTTGATCTTGATGGTGCTGACGTAAGTAGGGGCCGGGGGTTCCGTCTGGCCGTACGAGAAGCACATGTCGGCATAGTAGTGCGACTCGCCGAGCAGGTCCGCCATGGCGACGTCCCGCAGGCCGTGCTGCTTGACGATCTGCCGCCATACCGGCTCTTTCGCCGGCAGGTACTCGGCCAGACTCACCGGCGCATCTGGTCCCGTCTGCATCCCGAGCGTCGCGGCCATGGCGGGCCACATGTCCCGCCAGGAGAACACCTCGCCGTTGGTGAGATTGAAGGTCTCTCCGGCTGCCGCCGGTGCTTGCGCCGCCCAGACGCAGGCATTGGCCACCAATCGGGTATCCACGGCTTCCCATACCCAATCGGCGCCGCCGGGAAAGCTGAAAGGCTGGCCTTCCGCACGCCTGATGGCGGCGTAGATGCCGATGACCGGCGGCAGGTTCATGACCACGCCGTGATTGGGCCCGACGATCAGCTGGGGCCGCAATATGGTGAAGGTGAAACCGGCAGCAGCTGACTTTTCCCGCAGGTAGTCCTCCTGCAGCCAGTAGAAGTTGGGATGCACCACGCGAGGCTGCTCTTCCCGCGCCGGAATCCGCATGGGCCCCACCATGGCGCCGTAGGCTTTGGTGCCCTGCAGCAGGGTGACGTGCTGCAGCGACGCGGCCGTGGAGAGCGGCTCCATGAGATTGCGGATCATCTGACCGTTGGTTTCGATCTGCTGGGGATCGGACCAGCCCGCGATCAGCCCCGGCAGCTCGTAGACGGCGGTGTAAACCACATGGGTCACGTTGGTCAGCTTGTCAGCCGCCGCCTTGCAGGCGGCCGGGTCCTGCAGGTCCAGCGCCAGGTGACGGTACGATCTGCCCTCCAGCAGCTCCGGCTGCCGTCGCGACAGAGCGACCACGTCCCAGCCGGCGTCCATAAAAGCGATGGCGGCGGCGGAACCCACCAGCCCGCTTGCGCCTGCGATCAACACGGTTCCCTGCATCTTCCCACTCTCCCTTACGATGGCGTGGGGTCATTATGCACCAGGTGCAGACCAGCGGTGGCGTGCATGGTGCCGACCACCGACGGCGCAACAGGTGCCCACCACAGGGAGCATTGTCTTGCGTCCTCGGCGAGGTTAGTTTGGGCAGGTCTGTGCTCGGATCCCATCGCTCGTGACTCTGACCGTCTTGCTTGCCCTGAAGGTTCTGCTGCTGGCGCTGGTAGCGAACGGCGCGCCCATCCTGGGAAAACGGCTGCTGGGTGAGCGCTGGTCGCTGCCGCTGGATGGCGGCCTGCGCTTTGTCGATGGACGTCCGCTGCTGGGCCCGAGCAAGACCGTGCGGGGGCTTATGTTGAGCGTGCTTGCCTGCCTGGTTATGGCCCCGGTGCTGGGCTACTCGTGGCTGCTGGGTCTGACCTTCGGGGCTGCCACCATGGCCGGCGATGCCCTCTCCAGCTTTCTCAAGCGCCGGGTGAACGTGCCATCCAGCGGTCGGTTTCGGGGCCTGGACCAGATCCCCGAGATTCTGCTGCCGCTCTGGCTCTGCAAAGCGGAGCTCGGCCTGGACTGGTGGTCCATCCTGCTGCTGATCATGCTGTTCTCGGTGGGGTCGCTCGCCGTGTCGCGATTGATGTTCCGGCTCGGGGTTCGGGACCGCCCCTATTGATCCGCAACGGCTTGGTGCAGGACGTGCACGGTGATTTCGGGCGGGCAGTTCAGCCGTACCCCGACCACGGAAGATCCCGCGCCGGGCGAGGTATAGCCGATCATGGCGTGATGCCGCCAGGGGCCTTTGCCCAGATGTCGGGGAATGCGCGCGTCCAGCAGTACGGCGTAGCCGCCGGGCAGGCAGATCTGCCCGCCGTGGGTGTGACCACTCAGCATCAGCGCCACGCCGGCGTGGGCTGCCAGGCGGTAAACTTCAGGCGTGTGGCTCAATAGTATCGTCGGCGCCCCCGGCGGTACCGCGGCCAGCGCCTTTTCGATGTTGTGCACGCCGAAGTAGTGGGCATCGTCGATTCCCGCCAGGTGCAGGTGCTCGCCGTCGCGCTCGATGACCAGGCTTTCGTTCATCAGCAGCCGGATGTCCATGTCTTCCATCTGGGGCAGCATCGTGACGCTGTCGTGATTGCCGAGGACGGCGTAAGCGGGACCGGCAAGGTTTGCGCGGAGGCGCTGCATGGCGTCCATCACCGGGTCGATGGCGCCGAAGGTGCGGAACCGGTAATCGCCCGTCAGCACGCACAGGTCGCATTCGACGCCCCTTACCCGCTCCACGATGGCATGCACGATCTCGTCGCTCATGTCCAGGTGAAGATCCGTCAGGTGCAGGATCCGCAGGCCGTTCATGGACCCCGGCAGCCCGGGCAGCGCGATGCGGTTCTCCACCACCTGAATGTCGTGGGCGTTACGCACCGCGCGGCCATACAGGCCCACCAGCTTCAGCGAGTTGCGGATGACCGCGTGCGCCGAGTACCAGTTCTCCAGATGGAAAAAGCTCGATCCGCCGCTGAACACGTGGGCCTCATGATCCGTCTCGATGCCCAGGCGCTGACGGGCGTGAACGGCGCCCAGGCGTGCTTCGAGGCGGGCGATGATTTCGCTGTCGCGCATATCAGTCGGCGAGGAACGCCATGAGCCTCGCGTTGGTGTCGGCAGGATTCTCCTCGGGGAAAAAGTGGCCCCCGCGGATGGGCTGCACCTGCAGGTTGGGCAGGTAGCGGGGGAACTGCTCGACGAACGGGTTGCCGGTTGGCAGCGTGGTATTGGCTTCGTCGCCGTCCCGCCCTACGCCCATGGCGCTCATCATCCACAGCGCGGGCTTGGAGAACTGCTTGTGTCGGTCCTCCGGGCCGTAGTCCAGGTAGTTCGGGTACAGCGGGTGCTTGTCCATGCCGTCGGCATGGGTCCACATGTCCGCCACCCGGGATGGGTCCAGGTACTCGTAGCGCTCACCGTGTCGCGCGCCGGGGTCGTCGTGCACGATGTGAAAGGGCAGGGCGTCCCGGTAGTAGGAAATGGCATGCCAATGGCTCGCCGGGTCGGCGAAAGCGGTCGCGTAGTGCTCGAAGTCCTCTGCGCTTGCCCAGGACGCGCGCGCGCCCATCCCGACCCACGGCGATTGCGGCGGCCCCGGCAGCTCCGGCGTCCCCATGCCGATGACGGTCTCGATGAACTGGCGGTGGTAGCGGGCGAAGAACTCCTCGGGATAAGGCGCGGCCTTGAACCAGTAGCCGTGAATGCCGCCCGGGTGCCAGACGGTGCACAGCGTGTCCAGCAGCGCCAGATGCGAGACCCGTTCCGGATAGTCGATGGCGACTTTGAAGGCGATGATGCCGCCCCAGTCGTGACCGACGATGGCTGCGTCTTCCAGGCCCAGCGCGTCCATGAAGTCGATGATATCCCTGGCCAGCATGGACCGGGTGACACGGGCTCCCGGCTTGTCTGTCTGCCCGAAGCCGCGATTGTCCGGCGCGAACACGGCGTGCTGTGTGGACAGCGCTTCCAGCTGATGCCGCCAGCTGTAGGAGGTTTCCGGAAAACCGTGGATGAGCACCACCGGCTGACCCCCGCTTTGGGCCCCGGATCCGGATCCGGATTCGGACCCGGACCCCTGCTGCAGGTAGTGCATGCGCAATCCCGCGGTATCGATGAACTGGCTTTTCACGTTGATGGTGCTCCGTGGGTTCCTGTGTCGGACAATGCCTATCCAGGGCCTCGGCATCAAGCCCGGGGCACGGTGCCCGGGGCGCGGTGCCTGGGGCATCGTGCGTGTCCGGCCGGCAGTGGGTACACTCCGGGTAAGGGAAACGCACCGGGGGGTGACGTGAAGGGGAGGGGTCCATGAAAGAGGGCGCGCTGTCCGGGTTCCGCATCTGTGATTTCACCGGCCAGCTGGCCGGGGCCGGTGCGACCAAGTGGCTGGCGTCCTTCGGCGCCGAGGTGATTCGCATCGAAGATCCCGTGCGGCAGGGTCGCTGGGACATTCTGCGGGGGATGGAGCCCTTCGTTGACGAGCGTCGCGGCGTCGACATGGGCGGCGGCT
>CAMYJV010000130.1 GCA_947258805.1 uncultured Gammaproteobacteria bacterium
TACTCTGGTTCCTGTTCACTCGCCCGGTACGTGGATTTCTTGCCCAACTTTAATCCGCAATACTTGCTGGAATCAGGCAACTGGTGGTTTATTCTTCCTATCCGCATTCACGTGCCGCAGCAGCAGCCAGATGCGCTTGCGGATGTTGTTGACGCGAATCCCCCAACGGTATTTCTTGCGATCGCTGACGTGAGGGTAGCGGAGTTTCAGGTCCGTGATCTTGCTGTAAATGGACTCAACCAGGTCGGCGGTTTCCTTCTTTTGCCAGCGGGCCAGGTCGGTGCCGCCGAGCGAGCGGTGGCTCCGGATGCGCCCGCGCTTCAGCGCGTTGAAGTTGAAGCCTTCCCGGGCCAGCCGTTCGTGCTCGGCGGTGGTGATTTGCCCCAGCACCTCGTTCAGCGGAACGCCGTCCTCGGCGACCAGGTCCAGCAGCGTGAGGTTCTTCCTCAGCTCCAGCACCAGTGCCCGGGTATCTCCCCGGGTTTTCCTGCTCCACGCGCCTAGCGCCTTGACGGCGGCACCACTCGCGGAGAGGGCTTTCAGCACGGTTGGAAGGTCCATCAGCGTTCGGTTCCCGGCCGGTTGAATGCGCATCAGCATAACCGATCTGGCCGGGCGCCGGAGGCGGCGGGCTGATAATGGCCCTCCAGCGCATCCAAAACGCAGATTTCTCTTTGGCTTCCCGGTGATTTTGCTAACATCGATCATCATGACAACCAAACCTCTGGTCCGCCTGGGCTGGCGCGAATGGGTAAGCCTGCCGGGGCTGGGTATCGACCGGATCAAGGCCAAGGTGGACACCGGCGCGCGAACCTCGGCCCTGCATGCGTTCGAGATCGAGGAAATCGAGGAGCGTGGCCGGCCCCGGCTGCGCTTCCTGATCCACCCGCTGCAGCGTGACGACGACACCGTGGTCGAGTGCCGCGCCGACGTGGTCGATCAGCGCATGGTCAGTGATTCGGGCGGCCACCGGGAGATGCGCTGGGTGATCGCCACCGACGTCCGCCTGGGACCGCACTGCTGGCCCGCCGAGCTCACGCTGACCGCGCGCGACAACATGCTGTTCCGAATGCTGCTTGGTCGGACGGCCATCGCCGGCAGGGGCATCGTCGATCCGGGGTGCAGCTACCTGGCCGGCAGGCGGGGCGCGGCGTGACGACCTCGAAAAAAACCCCGACCCAGGCGGAGGCGCTGGTCATCGGCGAAACCGAGATTCTCCCGGGCCAGCGCGTCGCCGTGGACCTGCCGATCGCCAACCTGTACACGGCGACCTCGCTGCGGATGCCGGTCAAGGTCCTCAGGGGCAAGCGGCCCGGCCCCGTGCTGTTCGTATCGGCCGCCATCCATGGGGACGAACTGAACGGCGTGGAAATCATCCGCCGGCTGCTGAAGCGCAAGGCGCTGCGCTCCCTGCGCGGCACGCTGCTGGCCGTTCCCATCGTCAACGTGCACGGCTTCATCGACCAGTCTCGATACCTGCCGGACCGGCGGGACCTGAACCGCTCGTTTCCCGGGAGCGCGAAGGGGTCGATCGCGGCGCGGCTGGCGAACATCTTCCTGAAAGAGATTGTTCTCAAGTCCGATTTCGGCATCGATCTGCACACGGGGGCCGTCGACCGGGCCAACCTGCCCCAGATTCGGGGCAACCTCGACGATCCCGAGATCTTGGAACGGGCCAGGGCCTTCGGCGTGCCGGTGATCGTCAACGCCTCGATGCGGGACGGCTCGCTGCGCGCCTGCGCGGACGGCCACGGCATTCCGGTGATGATTTACGAAGCCGGCGAGGCCCTGCGGTTCGACGAACTCAGTATCCGGGCCGGCGTACGCGGCATCCTGCGCGTGATGCGGCAGCTCGGCATGCTGCCCAAGGTGCGTGCGGCCGAAAAAGCGCCCGCGGTGACGGCGCGATCGACGAGCTGGGTCCGCGCGCCGACCAGCGGCATCGTGACGGCGCCCGTCGGCCTCGGCCGCCGGGTCCGCGAGGGCGAGAAGCTGGCGGCCATCACCGATCCGCTGGGCGAACACGAGGAGGCGGTGTGCGCTCCCTTCGACGGCCTGGTCATCGGCGCCAGCCGGCTCCCCCTGGCGCACGAGGGCGATGCACTGTTCCACCTGGCTGCATTCAGTTCCATGGGCCGGGTGGAAAACGCCGTCGAGGAATTCGTATCCATCCATGACCCGGCGCTGGGGCGCAAGGTCGAAGACAACCTGCTGGAAACCTGAGCGTTTCCGGCGTTCAACGGAGAATTGCATTGAAAATCGCTGTCCTGTCCACTAACCCCCGGCTGTACTCCACCCAACGGCTCATGGAAGCCGGTAAGGAGCGCGGCCACAAGATGATGGTGCTGAACCACAAGCGCTGCTACATGAACATCACCACGATGCGCCCGAGCATCCATTACAAGGGGGAAGCGGTGACCGAGGTGGACGCGATCATACCCCGCATCGGCGCATCGGTCTCCTTCTACGGAGCCGCGGTGGTCCGCCAGTTCGAGATGATGGGCGTTTACTCGGTGAACGAATCGGTGGCAATCACGCGCTCGCGCGACAAGCTGCGCGCGTTGCAGCTGCTCTCGCGCAAGGGCATCGGCCTGCCGGTAACTGGCTTCGCGAATTCGCCCGACGATACCCAGGACCTGCTCGATTTCGTCGGCGGCGCACCGGTGGTGATCAAGCTGCTGGAGGGCACCCAGGGCGTCGGCGTGGTGCTGGGCGAAACCCGCAAGGCGGCGGAGAGCGTGATCGAGGCGTTTCGCGGCCTCAACGCCAATTTCATGGTGCAGGAATTCATCAAGGAAGCCGGCGGCTCCGACCTTCGCTGCCTGGTGATCGGGGACAAGGTGGTGGCCTCGATGAAGCGCACCGGCAAGGAGGGCGAGTTTCGCTCCAATCTGCACCGGGGCGGCACGGCCGAGCTGGTGCGCATTACGCCGGAGGAGCGCAGCACCGCCGTCCGTTCGGCGCGCATCATGGGGCTGAACGTCGCCGGCGTGGACCTGCTGCGCTCCAACCACGGGCCGGTGGTGATGGAGGTTAATTCCAGCCCCGGCCTGGAAGGTATCGAGAATGCCAGCGGCAAGGACGTGGCCAGCGCGGTCATCGAGTTCATCGAGAAAAACGCCCGCCCCGGACGCACCCGTTCCCGCGGACAAGGCTGACCGCCTCATCGGGTCGGCTTTGTCTTCTACCGGCTGATCGCCCATGATGGGGGCCTGATGTGGAGTCTGGCCGGCATACCCCTGGGCATCCTGCTGCTGATCGCGGGCGGCGCGGCGCTGGTGACCGGTGCTTCCCGCATCGCGGCGCGGTTGGGGATCTCGCCCCTGATTATCGGTTTGACCATTGTCGGTTTCGGCACCAGCGCGCCGGAACTGGTGGTCAACGTGGTCGGCGCCGCTCGCGGCGAGACCGGGCTGGCTTTCGGCAACGTGGTCGGCTCCAACATCGCCAACCTGGCGCTGGTGCTGGGCGCCGCGGCCCTGTTCAGGGCGATCGACATCCAGGGCGACCTGGTCCGGCGCGAGATTCCGCTATTGCTGCTGGTCACTTCGGTGATCGCGGTGATGGCCCTGGATGCCGTGTTCGAGGGAACCGTCTCGATGATTTCCCGAGCGGATTCGGTGGTTCTGCTGCTGTTGTTCGGCATTTTCGTCTACATCACGATTCAGGACGTGCTGCTGGCGCGGAAAAAGGACCCTCTGCTGACCGAGTTGGCGGAAAGCCCGATGGTCCCCGACCAGCCGGCCGGGCGGTTCAACGGACTCCTGGTGCTGCTGGGTTTCGTGCTGCTGTTCTTCGGCGGCGAACTGACCGTGCGCGCCAGCGTCGCGCTGGCTGACGAAATGGGGATTTCGAAGGCGCTGGTCGGTTTGTTCGTGGTGGCGGTCGGCACCAGCATGCCCGAACTGGTCACTTCGATCATTGCCGCGTTGCGCAAGGAATCGGACCTCGCTTTGGGCAACATCGTCGGTTCCAATATCTTCAATTCGCTGATCGTACTGCCGGCCAGCGGCCTGGTGGGAGCAATTGCCGTGCCGCCTGGCGGTGTCACCGACGTGGCTCTGTCGTGGCTGCTGACGGCGGCCCTGATCCCGATATTTTTCCTTGGGCGCGGCCGCTTGGGCCGGCCCATGGGTGGCGTGCTGCTGCTGGTGTACTTCGGTTACGCGGGGTACCGCCTGACCCTGGGGGCCTGAGCGTTTCGGCACGATTTCCGGACTCGGCTACACTGAGTGAACCGGCGAAGTCGCCGGGCCGGTGGAGTGTGCGATGCCCTACGTGGACGGATTCGTCGTCGCGGTGCCGACGGTCAACAAGGAGCGCTATCGTGACCTTGTGCAGATGAGCTGCGAGGCGATCCGTCGCTATGGTGCCCTGGCCGTGGTCGAGTGCTGGGGAGACGACGTTCCCGAAGGCGAAATCACCTCGTTTCCGATAGCGGTGACGTGCCGGGACGACGAAACGGTTTGCTTTTCCTGGATCGTCTGGCCTTCTCGCGAGGAACGCGACGCCGGAATGGCGGCCCTGCGCAAGGACAAGGAACTGGAAGAACGGTTCAACCCGATGCCGTTCGACGGCAAGCGGATGATCTTCGGCGGCTTCGAAGTGTTGGCCGAGGCCTGAGCCCGGATCGCCTGCCGCCCGGTGCCCGACGCCATGAAATCTCTGCCACGCCGGATCGGGCACATCCTGCGCCTGCAGTTCCGGTTTCTGTTCTTTCGCCCGGCACGTGGATTTCTCGCCCAACTTCGATCAGCACTACTTGCTGGGATCAGGCAACAGGTGCTTTATTCTTCCTCGTATAGACGCCCCCCTTGTCAACTTGAACTTCCCGGCGGTTTTGCGGAGCAGGTTTTGACCTTGGACTAACATCCTCGTATTCGCGTGCTGGTTAGCGCATTAAGATTTGTCCGTTTCGGGGTGACCACAACCTATGCTCAGGGGCTGGTGGTTCTATGGAAGAACTCGTGGGCTTCCCGATCTCTGGCTTGACCTCCGGATCCGTCAGGGATTCAAGTTGGTAACAACGGGTGCGGGCCGGTACCCGGTTCAGGCTGCCACCGCATTGAGGGACTCCCAGACAAAGCCCACCATTTCCCGGGCACAGGCGACCTTTACCTTGTTGGGATGCTTGCCGGCCAGCAACAGGCGGTTGCCTTTTTTGTTCAACCGGCGTAAGCAGCGATCAGCAATCCGGATCAGCTCGGGCGCTGTGTTTTGACGCCGGGCCTTCAGGTCCTTGCCCATGCGTGTGCTGCAGTAACCGCGCTGGTTCGC
Organism: uncultured Gammaproteobacteria bacterium; assembly: GCA_947258805.1. The sequence continues at coordinate 5,278 of CAMYJV010000130.1, forward strand.
TTCAATAAACGCTGTACGCAGATAGCGATTACCCTGCTTGGTGATCCCCATCCGGTTGTGTTTACCGCCGGAGGAATACTCCCGCACGTCCATGCCGATCCACGACATCAACTGGCGCGGGTGCGCAAAGCGCTGGATGTCACCGATCTCGGTGATCATGGTCAGCGCAAACAGGTTCTTGATGCCTTTGTAGCAGGCCAGCGACTGCACGGCCTCCCGGTACCGCGGCGTGACCGCCAGCTCCTCGATGTGCTGGCCATACTCTGCCAGCACTTCGTCCAGTCCCCTGATCTGGCGCAGCAGTAAGCTCAGGTTCACCTGCAGGCTGCCGCAAGACCCCTTGATGGTTCGTTGCAGCCAGGCATAGTGTGGTTTGGTCCAGTGGCTCTTGTAGCCGGTCTGGGCTTTGTATTGCAAGCCGTTGCGGCGCAGCAGCGCATGCATATGCCTGCGCAACTGTGCGCGCTGGAGCAACAGCTTCTGGCGTGTGCGCAGCAGATCGCGATCCTGTTCCTGCTCCGCATCCGGTGGTTGCACGATCGTCACCAGGTCATTGGCATAGAACTGCGCCAGCTGGCCAGCATCGATCCGATCGGTCTTGACGGCCTTGCCGCGGGGCGAAGGAATGCTGCTGGGCGCGACCACATCGCAATGCACGCCGTGGGAACGCAGATCGCGCTGCAGGCAGTAGCCGACATAGGAGGCTTCGTAACACAGCCGAAGCGAAAGGCCTCGGAAGTGGCGTTGCAGCTTATCCAGTTGCGTAAGCAGACCCTTCAACGTGGGTCGGCAGCGGAAATCGACGATCTCGCCGGTCGCCCGGTTGAAGGCCGAGCCATGGTACTGGGTATCGTCGACATCGAGGCCGACGTGGAGTATGTTCTGGTTCATAGACGTCTCCTTGGTTCACGAGGTCAAGTGGTGCCATCCACTTGTTAAGGTATGCATCTATGATGATAGTCCTCGATACTCGTGAGTGAGGGGGCGTCTATATCTTCTATCTGCACTATCGGTGGCTTTAGACTGTCAAAAAAATTCGGCGCTTCCGGAGACCAGACGATGCGATTACTGATTGTTTTTCTCGTGATTCTGACGACACCAGTGCTTGCACAGCCAATCGAACCACAGAGCTGTATTTACAACGCGACCCACAAGTTGCTGGATTTCTGGCTTGGCGACTGGAATGTGTATGTCGGCGAAAACCTCGTCGGCACCAACACGACCGAAGAGACAATGAAAGGCTGTGCTGTGCTAAAACATTGGCAAAGTGTCGATGGCGGCTGTGGCATGAGCCTTTTCTATGTCGACGGCCAGGGCAGAATCTTCGCCGAAGACAACAAGAGCCACCTCGACCGAACAACGCTGACCAATCTCGGCACCGGAGACGTTCGCCAGCTAATTTTGGCGTCGATCGACGAAGGAGCTTCGTGGAGGCCGGAATTCGACACGGTGTATCGCAAGCGAATGACACCCTGATATTGGGGCAAGCCAGAGGAGCAGTGGTCTATAATCCGAATGTAATGAAAAACAGCCTGGATTCTGTTTCGCGAGTCAACAGCATATTCAAGATCTGATGGGAGAAATATCATGAAGCAGTCAGTTTCCATTGTCGGTACAGCACTCCTTATGTCGTCGTCGTTCGCTTATGCAGGTGTCGTCATGGACATGGTGACTCTTGATGCGTCAGGGACCGAAACGGACCGAACCAAGATTTATGCCCAGAAAAAAAAGATCCGCATGGATCAAGGCAGTGAAAATCCGCCATCGGCCACGATGATCTTTCTCGGCGACGAGTTTCTGTATGTAGACCACCGCGAAAAGACTTACATCGTCATGGATGAGGCGATGCTCGACCAGATGTCGGCAAAGATGAATGAAGCGATGAAAGAGATGGAAGCGCAGCTTGCGAACCTGCCCCCCGAGCAGCGCGCCTTG
>CAMYJV010000131.1:0-9572 GCA_947258805.1 uncultured Gammaproteobacteria bacterium
GCACCTGCCAGGCAGGTGCCGGACGGCCAACCAGTTGGCCGCCGCTGTTGCAGGCGTTATGTGTCTTGTTGCGTGGTGCGCACCATGCTACACTCCTCGCGTGATCAGGTCTTTTCGACATAAAGGGCTACAGCGGTTCTTCGAACGCGGAACCAAATCTGGCATCCAGTCCAAACATGTGAAGCGGCTGAGGATGCAGCTAACGGCTCTGGATACTGCCCTGACGATCGCCGACATGGACATCCCCGGTTACAGGCTGCATCGATTGAAAGGGCAGGCCAAGAATCGTTGGTCCATTTGGGTCAGTGGTAATTGGCGGCTGACTTTCGAATTTGTCGACGGAGACGTCCACATCTTAAACTACGAGGACTATCACTGATGGCTATGCATAACCCACCTCATCCTGGCGAATTTATCCGCGATACCTATCTTGAGCCACATGGCGTAAGTGTTCGCTCGCTCGCCGAGAGCCTGGGTGTTGCTGCATCGACTGTCACTCGGTTGGTAAACGGGCAGAGCGGTGTTAGCCCGGAGATGTCGCTAAGGCTGGCTAAGGCACTTGGCCGGTCTCCTGAGAGTTGGCTGGCGATGCAACATGCGCACGATCTTTGGGGCGCACGGCAGTCTACTGACCTCTCAAATGTCGAGCAGATCGAGCAGATTCGGTTCAATGCCGCATAACCAGCACAAGCAACGGACGGCTTGGTCTGTCACGCAGCTTGCGTGCGCAACCCGCGCGCCAGCCGGCAGCCGCCGCTGTTGTCAGCGTTATGGGGCAACCTGAACCCCATCGTGGACGTCCGGTTTCGACCCTTTTCGGAAGTTCAGGAAATTATCATGTACTTCCGGAATGTGCTGAAACCGGTCGTACGGTAATTATTTCCCCTGAGTATATGCTGATTAAGTGATAGATATTTTTAATGTGTATGCTATCGAGCATATTTGCATCGCAGCGATTTAGAATCGTGCCCATAAGATCCCCTAGAGTCATTCTCGTCCTCTGAAAGTAGAAGCACATGAGACTCCAGACTTCCATGTCGATCCCGATCATGATGCTCTGCGCTGTCTTGGTCGCGGGCTGCGCGAGCTCGCCGTCCTCGCCGCCCTTGAACTTCGGCGACGGCTCGGTAGGTAACCTGTGGTACTGGGTTAAAGACAGGAGGAACGCGGGCGACTTGGACCAAGCCCTGATCTATATGGACAAGCTGATCGAGCTACATTCCGCCGAGGCCCGGGAGGAGCAGGCTTCGCTCTCGGACTACCCGGTGAAGGACATATTCAACTACAAGGCACTCAACGGCGTGGGCAAGGCCCTTTTGGGCAAGGGTGAGATCCTGATGGAAAAGGGTGACGCGGCCGGTTCCAGAGAGGCCTTCAACACCATCATCCGTGACTTTGGTTACGCGCAATACGAGGACAGCAGAAGTCCAAATGGATGGTCCAAGGCCGCCGAAGCCGCCGAGCGGAACCTGAAAGAGCTGCAAGCCAACGTGAGCTGACTCGAAAGACTCTCACGGGAATCACTCGGACGAGCGAGGACTGTTTGCAGCTCGCTGCGGGACATTGTGAATGACCGGAGTTGCTGCCACCAAGACCTTCCCGATTTTCCAAGGAACGTCTTTTTCTGGTTGCCGATTCAACCGGTCGATGCAACACATGTGGCAAATCGTTCTGCCGGAGTCTCATAGTCTAGAGTTTTTCTTGGCCTCTCGTTGAGCTCGCGGGCAACCGCATTGAGTTGGGCCTGCGAATGACCTGACAGGTCCGTACCCTTGGGGAAGTATTGTCTGAGCAACGCATTGGTGTTCTCGTTCGAACCGCGCTGCCACGGACTCTGCGGATCACAGAAGTACACCTGGATGCCGGTGGCGAGCGTGAAACGCAGGTGGTCAGCCATCTCGCTGCCGCGATCCCAGGTGAGCGACTTGTACAGTTCCTTCGGCAGTTTGTAAGCCTGCCTGATCAGCGCATTGATCACCGTCTCGGTATCTTTGCCCTTGACCCTGGCCAGCATCACGTAGCGCGTATGCCGCTCGACCAGTGTCGCGATCTGGCTGTTGTGCGTACCGAAAATCAGGTCGCCTTCCCAGTGCCCCGGTACCGCGCGATCTTCCACCGCAGCGGGCCGCTCGCGGATCGATACCGTGTCGGTGATTTGCCCCAGCCCTTCGCCTTTGAGGCTCTTCTGCCGGGCGCGGCGTATGGTTCGCTGGTGCCTGAGATGCCCCAGCAGCTCCTTCTTCAGCGCGCCCCGGGCCTGGATGAACAGGCTGCGATAAATCGTCTCGTGTGACACGTGGCGGTTCTCATCGTGCGGGTAGCTACGCTTCAACCAACCGGCAATCTGCTGCGGCGACCATCGTCGGCGCAGCTTGCTCGCCACCCGGCGCGCCAGCGCACGGTGGGTAACCAGTTTACAGGGCTTGGGTCGGCAGGCCCGGTTCCAGGCCGCCTGATCCGCATGGCTGGCCCGGTAGTCTCGACGACCGCCGTTACGGTTAATCTCGCGGCTGACCGTCGACGGCGAGCGCCTTAGCAATCTGGCAATGGCACGGATCGAGTCGCCGGCGACTACGCCGCGCGAGATCTCTTCACGCTCCGCTAACGTCAGCGCCACACGCGCGCGTCGCCGTGGTGGTGGCCGAATGCCACCGGTCGGCGCCAACTGGCCAAAGATCGAGGATGACGGCCGGTCAAAAGCCCGACCGATGGATCTTAGTGACTCACCCCGCTGCCAGCGATCCCACATCTCTGCCTTCTGCACGGCGGTGTACTTGATACGCGTTCGATAGGCCATTGATAACACTCCATCTTCTCAATCCAAGATAAAGTGTTGCGCCGACCAGTTGAATGGACCCTCGTTAGCGGACATTTAGACAGGGTCTACGGTCTGGCCCGTCCTGGGCGCCTACGAACGGCTGCTTTCGGCAAAAACGGACCCTTGCAGCGCGGCATAGAGATTCCGTTCCCGCAGAGAGATTTGCACCTGCGCTCCGTCGCATCGGGCGTACTCCCCGGAACTATCTGATGGGAGTTTGGGGACAGTGACCATAAATCTTCGCCTGCAGCCTTAGTTACGGTCACTGTCCCGCAATTCCCGCAATTCCGGATCACCGTAGTGCGCACTGTCCCGGTCATGAGTTGACTAAGGTCTTGAGAAGTGGCGTGCAAGTGCCCGTTTCTTGGCTTTGGTGTATTTGTCATAACGCGGTGCTTTGACTGGTGCCAGTTGTAAAGGTATCAAGATCCAACCGACTGCACCGATGACGCAACCTCGGAGAGTCGGCCTATAACCAAAACGTAGTGGGAAATGCAGCGCGATGCGCTGACGGGGGGGATTCCTTTGAACATGCGGTTCGGCAGACGGGTTTTTGTGCCCGCCAGGTGCAGAACCGCATAATCGGGATGACCTTTGGGGGATGGAAGACCCGGCCTTGCGCCGGGTTTTTCTTGCATCGCGAACGGCTGCGCCTGGCCGAAAGCAGATGTCGAATTCAAGTTGGAAGCGCTCTGTGGGGTCTTTGACGACCCGGCCCTGGTCGTGCTGCCTCGCCTGGCCGCCAGCGGCAACCTGCAAGATTGCGATACCTTCAGCGCCAAGCAGCTATGGGCCTTATAACGCCAAGACGAGATGGGCCAGCTGATCGTTGTCGACAAATCCGCGATGAATTCCCCAGCAGCCACGCTCGCCAAAGGAGAAGTAGTGGATACAGTGATGGATGGGCTCATAGTCGACAAGTTGGTACCCAAACTGCATCTTGTACCAGCGAATGGCCTTCGGATCGTCGCTCCAGGTATGCACTTCTCGCGCCCCTTGTCTGCGCATTTCATCCAGGCGTTGGCGCTGCAATAAAGGCCCAACGCCCAAAGCCATCGTGCTCCGCAACCCAGCACTTCTCATGCAGGTGCACGTGGCAGATCCTGTTGCGCACCGACAAGATCGCTCCCTGCGGGAAATCGGGATCGACGCTGTCGGAGTCTCCAAAGACGTGAAACCGATAGGCGCCCAGGCAGCGCAAAATCGCCGAGACGTGCGACTCATCAGGTCGTTTAATGTCGATGTTCACGGAGATGTCTGTCAAGGTGAAAAAACAAGACCCAACCCCAAAACAAACTCCCTGCAGCATAAACCCATCTGATAGTTCTCCGTTGGCGCACTGCGCGAAGCGGAACAGGGCCAGTCATGCAGACTACTTGCGCCAGGTCACACAACTTCGCGGATTAACTTGGCCGTTTGGAAACCAGCGGTTGAGTCCGCAGCCGAAAGCAGACATTAATGTGGGGATCAGGCGACTGACTCTTAATTGGTCCCGAAGGCGAGCAGCACATTGCCGGGCATGTGCATGTAAATGCCGTAGCCGGAGTTGATGAACACCATGCCGTCGGCGACGGCGGGACCGCCGCCGCTCACCGAGCCGCCGCGGGCTAAAGGTGTTGCCCTCCGGACAGACATTGTCCGCCGGGTGCGCCCAAAGTTCTTTGCCCGTGACCGGGTCCAGCGCGAACAGCCCCGGGCGCGGCTCGGTCTCAAACTTGTAACGCGTGAGGTCTTCCGGGTAGGCCATGTCGTTAATCGGCACATAGATGCGCTCGCCGTCGGTCGCCATGCCGAAGTGCACGCCGCCCTGTACGCCGCCGCGACCCACTTTTGTACGCCAGCGGGTTTCGCCGGTCTCCGGGTCGATGCCCATGACATCGCCGGACTTCTGCCCGGCAATCAGCAGGTCGCTGCCATCGGGCAGTGTCACCTGCATCACGCTGGCCGCGAAGTCAAAGTCAGGCCCGTTTTCCTCCGGGCAGTTGGCGGGGTCCGGCGCATAGTCGGACAGGCAGCCGACGTTCCACGCGTCGCCGGCCGTGGCCTGGTTGACCCAGGCAATCTCGCCGGTCGCCAGGTCGAACGCGATGATCGCATCGCTGGTGCCGCCGGCCGGCGACGAATAGTTTTCACCGGTACCGGCGTACACGCGGCCACGCTTGGCGTCCACGAGCGGGCTGTTCCAGACCGGCGCGCCGGACGGCGCGAGGATCTGCGTACCGGCGCTCGTCACGCCGGCATCGGCCGGTTCGCTTTCAATCGTGTAGCTTTTCCACAGGGTTCGTCCCGATGCCTGATCGAGGGCCACGACCGAGCCGCGGAATGTGCAGCAGGCATAGGCCGGATCCGCCGCGACGCTGACCTCCAGCGAGGACACGGGCACGATCAGGCGATTGCCTGCCAGCACCGGCGCGCCGGTAATGGTCGCGTTCGGGTGATCGTCGATCTTCGTGACCCACAGCAATTCGCCGGTTCGCGCGTTTAGTGCATAAGCCCTCGCCAGGATGTCACCGAAGTGCGCTCGGGGTTCGGCGTCTGCGTCTTCAATGGACCAGTTGGTGATTACGATCGGCGTGCGCACTTCAGCCGACGCCCGGTACTGCCAGCGGACACAGCCTGTGTCCCGATCCAGCGCGTAGACGGTCCCGTTGTGGCTGCCCACGAAGATTGTGTGGCCTGCAACCGTGGGTTGGGAGCGCGCTTTTATCGCGTTTGGGTAGGCGAAAGCCCATTTCAGCTTCAGGCCGGGCGCCTCATCACCGGTCAGGCCACCGGTGGCTGCAGGCTGGAACCGCGAGTTGTTCGTGTCGATGCCCCAGCCGAGCTGTGCCGGCGGCTGTGCCATGTCGATGTCAGTGCTGTCACAGGCGGGCGGCGCATTGCTGACTGCCACGGAGTCGAGCGTCCGGCCGGCAAGATATTCGGCTACTGCGACTTTCTGTGCGGCATCCAGTTCGGCCGCCTGCACGTCCATGATGCCGCCTTCCATGGACGCCAGGATCGCATCCGGGGCCATCATGCCCAGGAACATCTTGTGGGGCGCCTTGTAGACGCCGCCGTTATGACACTCCGCGCAGTGCTCGATATACGCAGCCTCGCCCCGATTGGGCTTCGCCGAGGCTGATATGGGCGTTTCTTCCGGCGCTGGGGAATCGCCACCGCAACCCGCCGTCAGCGCCATGGCAAGAGCCGGGATCACCAGTCCTGAAAACATGCGCGTAGCGCGGTGGTGCGGATGTTTGCGGCTCAGCATCAGGCAATCACTACTGGATCATCAGCGCATTATCGATCACGATTTCCGTGCCGTTGATGAACCGCGATTCGTCGGAGGCCAGGAACAGGATCGCATTGGCCACGTCTTCGGGTTGCCCCAGTCCCACCACCGGGCTGACATTCTTTTTCTCGCCCAGACCTAGATCTGCCGTGGTCTGGTCGATCATGGGCGTGTCGATGGCCCCGGGGTGAATGGTGTTGACCCGAATGTTGTAGCCCTTCATCTGGCAGTGCACTGCGATGGCTTTGCTCATGGAACGCACCGCACCCTTCGCCGCACTGTAGGCAAAGAACACCGGGAAGCCCAGGTGCGACGCGGTGGACGACATATTGATGATGGAGCCGCCGCCCGAGTTGTTCATCAGGGGCATCGCGTACTTGCAACCCAGGAACACGCCCTCGTTCATGATCGCGTTTTGCTTGCGATAGCTTTCCAGCGAGCACTGTTCCGGGTCTTCCGCGATCACGATACCCGCGTTGTTCACCAGTACGTCCAGGCGGCCGTGCTGCTTCTCGATTGCGGCGATGATCCGTTGCCAGCTGTCCTCGTCGGCGACGTCATGATGCAGGTAGCTGGCCTGGCCCCCTATGTCGCGCAGTGCCGCGGCGGCGGCTTCGCCCGCTGAGTCGTTGATGTCCGTCAGGACCACCGCGGCGCCTTCGCGGGCCAACGCCTCGGCATCCGCCCGTCCCAGCCCCGAGGCCGCGCCGGTAATCAGTGCCACCTTGCCGTCGACTCTGCCCATTCCCCGTCTCCCCGATACCTGGCAATGCACGCAGTCTAACCAGTCAGACTGTCCGGTTACAAACACCTTTGACTTTTTTGGATTGACCCACCATGCTGATTGGCGACGGAGACCGGGGCCAGAGGATGTCCATGGAAAAACATGAGCCAGCCGCCGACCCGGGGAAACCTTCGGCCGATGAGCCCACCAGCTGGCAGGCGCAGAAAAGTGCCGCAACTCGTAACCTGATTGTCGAGTCCGCGATCCAGTGTTTTGTCGACCTTGGCTACGCGCGCACTACCACCACACGTATTGCCCATGCCGCCGGCTTGTCGCGCGGTGCGATGCTCCATCATTTCCCATCCAAGATGGACGTGGTGAAGGCGGCCGTGGACGAGCTGCATTCGAAGCGCCTGAAAGCCTTTCGTAATTCCATCAAACGCGCACCGCCACCGGGCAAGGGACGGGTGCACGTGGCCGTGCAGGCCTACTGGGAACATGTTCGCCATCCGGCCTTCGTGGCGTTTTTCGAACTGACGGTGGCCGCACGCACGGACCCGCAGCTCTACGCGATCCTCGAACCTGCCCAGGCCGCTTTCTATGACGAGTGGTACAGGACTGCCGCCGAGGCCTTCCCGGAGTGGCAGAGCGACAAGGAAGCTTTCGACCTGGCCCTCGACCTGTCACGCTACCTGCTGGAAGGCATGGCCGTGAGTTCCCTGACCCACGCGGAGCCGGCGCGCGAACAGCACCTGCTGGAGTACCTGGAAAACCAGTTGCGGCTCCTGCGCCCGGCCGCAGATCGGGACGCCGCCGCGGGCTGAGCCAAATTGACGGGCCTCAGCGCCCGTTGAACACCGGTTTTTCTTTGGCAACAAACGCGTTGATGCCTGCCCGTGCATCTTCCGTGTTATTGGCGAGTTCGGCGATTGCACGGGTCTCGCGTTCCATCTGCGCGTCCAGTGAACTGTGCAGGCTTGCTGCCACCAGTCGTTTGACTTCGCCGTAGGCGCGCGTGGGTCCGGCAGCAAGTTCGGTCGCCAGTTCCGTGGCGGCGGCCATCAGCTGATCGTCGGCCACCACCTCGCTGACAAGACCCATCTCCAGCGCGTCGGCAGCCGTCAGCAGAGGATTACGCATCATCAGGGCCTTCGCTTTCATCGGGCCCACCAGGCGGGGCAGGAAATACGTGCTGCTGCCATCCGGCGACAGCCCGATGCCGGTGTAGGCCATCGTGAACTTGGCTGACTCGGCGGCCAGCACGAAGTCACCGCTCGCCGCAATGCTCATGCCCGCGCCGGCGGCCACACCGTTGACTGCGATGACCAGCGGTGCATCCATGCGCTGGAAGCGGGCGATGGCGGCGTGCAGTCCGGTGGTGATTCCCCGCAGCAGCTCGCCGGGGTTGTCAGCCTTCGCAAAGCCGCCCACGTCGCCGCCGCCACAGAACATGCGCCCCTCGGCCGTGAGGATGACCGCGCGGATTGCCGGGTCCGACGTGCAGCGGTTGGCCACCGCCAGCAGGTCGTTACCCATCTGCAGATTCAGCGAATTGGCCGCGTCCGGCCGGTTCAGCGTGATGGTCGCCACCGGACCAGCCACGGAAAATTTCAGCGTTTCGTAACTCATCTTTCTGGTTTCTCCTTGTCGTTGCGGCGAGTCGCCCCTACTGGAGTTCCCGCATGCCAGTATCCAGCCCCTGCAGCGTCAGGGGGTACATTCGATTGTCCATCAGTTCCCGGATCATGCCGACAGACTCGGTGTAGGCCCAGTGCTCCTGCGGTTCCGGGTTAAGCCAGATTGCCTTTGAGTAAGCCTTCAGCAGGCGTTGCATCCAGAGCGCGCCCGGCTCTTCGTTCCAGTGTTCGACGCTGCCGCCCGCATAGGCAACTTCGTAGGGGCTCATGCTGGCATCGCCCACGAACACCAGTTTGTAGTCGGGCCCGTACTTGTGAAGGATCTCCGCAGTCGGAATCCGCTCCGTCCGGCGGCGGCGATTGTTTTTCCACATGGCCTCGTATACACAGTTGTGGAAATAGTAGTACTCGAGATGCTTGAACTCGGCCCGGGCGGCCGAGAACAGCCGCTCGCAAAGCTGCACGTAGGGATTCATGGAACCGCCCACGTCCAGGCACAGCAGCACTTTGACCGCGTTGTGACGCTCCGGGACCATCTTCAGGTTCAGGTAGCCGGCATTGCGGGCCGTCGCATCGATAGTGCCACCCAGGTCAAGCTGGTCTGCCGCCCCCTCCCGCCGCTGCCTCGACTCGCCACCGATCCGGATGCCTTCCGGGTGGTAGCCATCATGACCATAGGGCGACGTGCCGCCGGTGCCTATCCACTTGTTGCCGCCCGAATGCCGCTCTGTCTGTTCCTCGGCCCGCTTGCGGAATTCTTCCAGCAGTTTCTCCCAGCCCCCAAGCGCCTCGATCTTCTGCTTATCTTCTTCGCTGAGCAGGTTCGCGCCCTGGCTCTGCAGCCACTCCAGGGGTATATCCAGCTCGGTCCAGTCCAGCGCATCATCGATGTTTTTGAAGAACACGCCGAACACGCGGTCGAAACGGTCGAACAGCGCTTCGTCTTTCACCAGGCAGGCGCGGGACAGGTAGTAGAAATCGTCCACTGACGAATTGGCCTGATCCGCCTGCATGGCCTCCAGCAGAGTGAGATACTCCGTGATCGACGGCTTCAGTCCCGCGCTGCGCAGTTCGAAGAAGAAATTAGCGAGCATCGCGCCGGTTCAGGAACACCAGTCG
>CAMYJV010000131.1:9578-23386 GCA_947258805.1 uncultured Gammaproteobacteria bacterium
GAAGAGCTGCACGTCCTGTTCGTTTTTTAGCAGTGCACCGTACATCGGCGGAATGCTGGTGCGGTCATCGTCACTGTTCAGGGCCTCGGCCGGAATGTCTTCGGCCAGCAGCAGCTTGAGCCAGTCGAGGAGTTCCGACGTTGACGGCTTCTTTTTCAGGCCGGGCACTTCGCGCACGTCGTAGAAACGATTCAGGGCGGCACTCAGCAGTTCCTTCTTCAGATCCGGGTAGTGCACCTCGACGATCTGTTCCATGGTGCTCTTGTCCGGGAACTGGATGTAGTGAAAGAAGCAGCGTCTCAGAAACGCATCAGGCAGTTCTTTCTCATTGTTGCTGGTAATCACGACGATGGGTCGGTGGCGAGCCTGAATGGTTTGCCGGGTTTCGTAGACGTAGAACTCCATGCGGTCGAGTTCTAGTAGCAGATCGTTCGGAAACTCGATATCCGCCTTATCGATCTCGTCGATCAGCACGACCGGCGGGGCGTCCGCCTGGAAGGCTTCCCACAGCGTCCCGGGCACGATGTAGTTTGCAATGTCCTGGACGCGGTCGTCGCCGAGCTGTGAGTCGCGCAGCCGGGCCACCGCGTCGTATTCATAAAGGCCCTGCTGGGCTTTGGTCGTGGACTTGATGTGCCATTGCAACAGGGGTCGTTCGAGGACCTTCGCGATTTCAGCCGCGAGCTGGGTCTTGCCGGTGCCGGGCTCGCCCTTGATCAGGATTGGGCGGCCCAGGGTCACCGCCGCGTTGACCGCCAGCATCAGGTCGCGGGTGGCAACATAGGTGTCGGAGCCTTGAAAACGTTTGTCAGTCATTGATCATGGGATCCGGTGGTGAAATCGAGGACTGCGGATTGTCTTCGTCGGTCGGCCGCCGCGCGGCCAGCTCACGCAGAATAGCGGCCTTCCGGTCGGCTGAGAAACTGCCCCAGCCGGCAATTTCATCAACCGTGCGGAAACAGCCCCGGCAGTAGCCGCTCTGCTCGTTCATCACGCAGATCTCGATGCAGGGCGACGCCATGGCCGGTTGCGTGCTCATGCTGCGATCTGCCGGGCGAAGTCTTCGAGATAGGCTACCCCGGCCACGGCCCGGCTGCCGTACCACGACACCATGTCGCCGTCGATCAGGTGTACGGGCGTCGTGTCGCCCAGTTCCGCGCGAATCTCCGGCGCGTGGCGATCGCGAAACGGATAGGGTTCGCTGCTCAACAGGACCAGGTCCGGATTCTCCGCCAGCTCGCCCAGTTCCACCTCGGGATATCGGATGTCGCTGTGCCCGGGCACGGTACGCCAGTTCACCAGCCGCAGCATGCGCGCAATGTAGGTATCGTTGCTCACGGTCATCCACGGGTCTCGCCAGATCAGGTACAGAACCTTTCGTTCGGGCCATGCCGGGTGGTTTTCCAGCGCGGCCAGGCGTCCTTGCAGTTCTCTGCTGAGCTGGGCCGCCCGTTCTTCGCAATGGAAGATGCCGCCCAGCAGGCGGTAAAGGGCGAAAGGGGATGGGTCACGACCAGGTGGGGCACAAACCCGGCCAGCGCATCGGCAGTTTCCCGGCGATTCTCGTCCACATTCAGCACCACGTGAGTGGGCTGCAGGTCCCGGATTGCCTCCAGGTTCACGTCCTTGGTGCCGCCCACCTTGGTCACGTGGCGCAGCTGCTCTTTGGGATGCACGCAAAAACCCGTGCGGCCCACCAGTTGCCCGCCGAGACCCAGGTCGCACAGCAGTTCCGTGACGCTGGGTACCAGGCTGACGATGCGCGCCGGCCCCGCGGCCGGCGCGTGTCGCGTGCCCAGTGCGTCAATGAGTGCGTCGTCCGTCACATGTTGCGGCGGTATTCTCCGCCCACGGCATAAAGCGCGCTCGAAACCTGGCCCAGTGATGCGCTCTTCACGGTTTCCATCAGCTCTTCGAAAATATTGCCGCGGGCGCGGGCAATTTCCTGCAGACGTTGCAGCGCCTTGCCGGTCTCCGCTTCGTGTACCGCGTGAAAATTCCGCACCGCCGAAATCTGCGCCTGCTTTTCCGCTTCGTCCGAACGCATCAGCTCGAGCTCCTTGATCTCGTCTTCCTGGCCCGCCGGGGGCAGGAAGGTGTTGACCCCGATCAGCGGCAGTCGGCCGTCGTGTTTCTGCGCTTCGTAGTACAGGCTCTCGTCCTGGATCTTGCCCCGCTGGTACATCGTGTCCATGGCCCCCAGCACGCCGCCGCGCTCGGAGATGCGTTCGAACTCTGCGTACACGGCTTCTTCGACGAGGTCGGTGAGTTCGTTGATAATGAATGAGCCCTGCCACGGGTTCTCGCAGAAATTCAGGCCCAGCTCACGGTTGATGATGAGCTGGATCGCGACCGCTCGGCGCACCGAAGCTTCCGTGGGCGTGGTGATGGCCTCGTCGAAAGCATTGGTGTGCAGGCTGTTGCAGTTGTCGAACAATGCATAAAGGGCCTGCAGGGTTGTGCGAATATCATTGAAGCTGATTTCCTGGGCGTGGAGGCTGCGCCCGGAAGTCTGAATGTGATACTTCAACATCTGGGAGCGTGAACTCGCACCGTAACGTTCGCGCATGGCCCGGGCCCAGATCCGCCTGGCCACCCGGCCGATCACGGAGTATTCCGGGTCCATGCCATTGCTGAAAAAGAAGCTCAGGTTCGGCGAGAACTCGTCGATATTCATACCCCGCGCGAGGTAGTACTCGACAATGGTAAAGCCGTTCGATAGCGTGAACGCAAGTTGCGAGATCGGGTTCGCCCCGGCTTCCGCAATGTGATATCCGCTGATCGAGACGCTGTAGAAGTTGCGGATGGCGTGATCGATGAAGTAGGCCTGGACGTCGCCCATGGACCGCATTGCGAATTCGGTTGAAAAGATGCAGGTGTTCTGAGCCTGGTCTTCCTTAAGGATGTCTGCCTGCACAGTGCCCCGTACCGACTTCATCGTTTCTGACTTGATTCGCTCGTAGGTCTCCTGGTCGACCACCTTGTCGCCGGAGATGCCAAGCAGGCCAAGGCCCAGGCCATCGTTGCCTTCCGGCAGCTCGCCCGCATAGGTGGGCCGCCGCTTGTCGGCGAACCGCGCATCGATCTTTTTCTGCGCAGTCTCCCACTGGCCGGTTGCCCGCAGGTGTTTCTCGACCTGCTGGTCGATGGCGGCGTTCATGTAGAAGGCCAGCACCGTGGGCGCTGGGCCGTTAATGGTCATGGATACCGACGTTGTGGGGTCGCAGAGGTCGAAGCCGGAGTAGAGCTTCTTGGCATCGTCCACGGTGGCGATCGAGACGCCGGAATTGCCTACCTTGCCATATATGTCGGGCCGCTCGTGCGGGTCTTCGCCGTACAGCGTGACGGAGTCAAAAGCGGTAGACAGGCGGGCAGCGTCATGGCCTGCGGACAGGTAATGGAAGCGGCGGTTCGTGCGCTCCGGGGTGCCTTCACCGGCAAACATCCGGATTGGATCTTCGCCGGTACGGCGATAGGGATAGACACCACCGGTGTACGGATAACCGCCCGGCAGGTTCTCCTTCATCAGGAATCGCAGCTGGTCGCCCCAGCCGTCGAAGCGTGGCGGGGCGATCTTCGGGATGCGCTGGTGACTGAGGCTTTCACTGTAGTTGTCGCCCTCGACCACACGGTCGCGAACCTTGTAGGCGTACTTGTCCGCAGTGATGCCCGCGAGCCGGTCGGGCCAGTCTCGCAGCAGCTGCAGCGCTTCTGTGCCGAGATCGTGGAGGCCGGCGTTGTAACGCTGGCGAAGCACCGCCAGGCTGTGGTCGGCATCATCTGTCAGCGCTGCCGGGTCATAGGGCTGCAGGACGCCCGGGAGTTGCGTGTCTGCCAGCTCCTGGAGCGCGGCATAACAATGCTGGACACGGTTCGCCGTGTCGCAGAGCGCTTCGATTTTCGCGTTGACGCCACGGCCCTGCTCCGCGATTTCTGCCAGGTAGCGGGTGCGCTTGCCGGGAATCAACACCGTGGCCCGCGGTTCCTTTACGCTCACGTCCACTTCAGGCAACCAGCTCCTCTGGCTGGAAGCGTCTCCTTCCTGGAGCTTCGTGCACAGCTGGGCAAACATCCACGTCAGGCCCGGGTCGTTGAACTGGCTGGCTATGGTGGGGTAGACGGGAACATTGTCGTCGGTGGTTTCGAAGGCCACGTGGTTACGTCGCCACTGTTTGCGAATGTCGCGAAGTGCGTCCTCTGCACCACGCCGATCAAACTTGTTGAGCACGACAATGTCTGCAAAGTCCAGCATGTCGATCTTTTCAAGCTGGCTGGCGGCACCGTACTCGCTGGTCATCACGTACATAGAAAGGTCAACGAGGTCGACGATCTCGCTGTCGCTCTGGCCGATGCCCGCGGTTTCCACAATGACCAGGTCGAAGCCCAGCGACTTCAGGAACAGCACCTCGTCGGCCAGCATGGCGCTGGTGGCCAGGTGCTGGCGCCGCGTCGCGATGGAGCGCATGAAGATCGACTCGTTGCGCAGGCTGTTCATGCGAATGCGATCGCCCAGCAGCGCGCCGCCCGTTCGGCGGCGGGTGGGGTCAACGGCTAGGACCGCAATGCTGATATCCGGGTGGTACTGGGCGAAGCGCGACAGCAATTCGTCCGTCACGCTGCTTTTGCCGGCGCCGCCCGTGCCGGTAATACCGAGCACGGGCGTCTGGCCGGCGGCGAGTCGCCACTGCCGGCGAAGCTTTTCCAGCTCGGCCTCATCCAGCAGACCGTCCTCCAGGGCCGACAGTGTTGCGGCGACAGATAACATATCTGTCCGGACCGCTTGTGTCGGCACTGTGGTCGGCCGCCTGTTGGCTTCGGTACGCTGAACCAGGTCGTCGATCATCCCGGTGAGCCCCAGGTTCATGCCGTCGTGGGGGTGATAGATGCGCTCGACACCGCAATCCTGGAGTTCGGCGATTTCTTCCAGCGTAATAGTGCCGCCACCGCCGCCGAACACGCGAATGTGGCCGGCGCCATGCTCTTTGAGCATGTCCACCATGTAGCGGAAGTATTCATTGTGGCCGCCCTGGTAAGAGCTGACGGCGATGCCGTCGGCATCTTCCTGGATGGCCGCGCGGACAACGTCGGCAACGCTGCGATTGTGGCCGAGGTGGATCACTTCCACGCCCTTCGACTGGATCAACCGGCGCATCACGTTGATTGCGGCGTCGTGACCATCAAACAGCGACGCTGCAGTCACGAAACGCAACGGACTGCGCGCGGTGCTGGTCTCGGTTGCCGAACGGATACTGTCTGCGGAACTACTCATGGCTGCACCTTAAAGAGTATTTCAATCGGCGCGCCGGGCTGTAGCCAGCGCACTTACCATCTGTTGTTTCAGGCCTTCATGCAGTTGGTGTATGTGTTCGTCGGCCCCCGGTGTGACCAGCCACTGGTAGACAATGCCGATGATGGCGGCACAGAACTGTTCGGCCGTCGCACGGATGTCTGCCGTTTCGCTGACGCTGCGATCACGGATGCCACCCTCGATCCACGCTTCTACGTCTCGCTGTCGGCGCTCGTGAATGTGGGCGATCACTTCCTTGAGTTCGGGGTCGGGGCCAATGGAATGAAACCAGAGAATGTAGAAAGCCTGGATCTGCTCAGCCGACTCGAGCACGAACCGGTAGTGGGCATCCGTGGCGGCGAGGATGGCGTTCAGCCCCACCTGGCTGCCGACGGCCTGGCTGAGTTGCCGCAGCCAGTCTTCGCCGATGGAACGGACCATGAAGCAGAATAAGCCGGCTTTGTTACCAAAGCGATAACTCGCCAGGCCCCGGCTGTAGCCGGCGCGTTCGCCCACGTCTTTCAACGTGGTGCCGTCGGCGCCGCGCTCGCAAATCAATGCGACCGCGGCCGCCAGCATCCGGGCGTCGGATTCCGCGGTGCGCTCGGCCTGGGTGCGGGGGACTCTGGCGGGCAGACTGACCATAGGCGGCAGATCATAGTGCAGATACTTGTTTGTGACAAGCAAGTTAGTCAGGTAATGGAGAGCTGTTCATATCTAATTGATTTAAATGCACAAAAACGAATCGCAGCGGACCAGCTACCAGCCTCTCTGGCCCTGTCAGGGTCGCTGCAGACCGTTTCTAGTCCGTTGCGGCCACCTCGAAGGTCATCCCGGCCAGTTCGCGCAAGCGTTCAATCAGGCGGTCATCGAAGATGGTGGCCGGTGTCCAGAACCCGCCCGCTTTCTGTTCCGCGGAAACATCGTGGGCCAGGCTGACGCCGCATTGGCCGATCATCTTCGCCGTCGACCCGTAGCCGGGATCGCGATCGCCGGTCACTTTGACCTGCAGCGAGCGCCCGCTATCTGTCCTGCCCAGGAACTTCAGGACATAGAAACCCTTTCGTCGGGTCTCCTCGTCGGGGCCCTCACCCGGCGACGGCAGCGCATAGCGCTGCAGCAAGCCTCTCAGCGTGCGATTCGTGGTCGCGCCGAGGAACAGCTTGCCGAAGGTTGACAGTCCGGTCGCTTTCAGTCGCCCGCTGACGCCATGCCCGGTGACCACTGCTTCGTTGTAGGCGAAATGCTCGCCGTATGGATTGCCGAGCAGCGCCTGGGATCGCAGCACCACGGGCTCGTTGACTCCGGCCATCACGAAGGGCGCTATCCATTTACCAAGCTCGTCGTCAAATTCCGTCGAAGTCACCCGGTGCTGGCGGGTCCTATTCTTGTAGCCGGGTGGGCATCATTCAGTAGTGTGGCGATGGTGCCCCCGGAGAAGGCACCCGATGCGGCCACGACGCGCATCCTGACCTGGCTGCAGTATTCGCCGTACAGGTCCATGGCCTGCTTCTGCAGGAAGTTAACGCCCATGTCCGAAGGCAGCGAGTCGAAACCGCAGGCATGGACAATTCTCGCGCCGGACTCGCGCGCGGCGCCCTCGTGGGCCGCGATCATGCGGCGCATCCAGCGCACTTCGCCGGTCAGGTCACAGTAATCGGTGCCGGTCTGCGCGCAAACCTTGACCAGTGTGTCGCCATACAGGTCGTAGGGCCCGACGGTGGAGATCACCACGCGGGTTTGTTCGCACAGGCGTTGCAACGTGGCTTCGTCATGCGCATCGGCGACAATCAACGGCAATTCCGCTGCCGCAGATCCCAGGGAGTCTTTCAGCGCTTCGAGTTTCGCCGCCGAACGCCCGGCCGCGGCCCACGCCAGGTCGCCAGATTCAGGGTAGGTCTCGACAAGATAGCGCGCGAGAATCTGGCCGACGAAACTCGTGGCTCCAAATACGACGATATCAACGGGCGGATCGCTCATGTTGCCTGGAATGCAGCTACTGGAGACTGCGGTGGCATAGTGCCAAGGGGTCGGGAGTCGTGGTCATTGGGTACCGGTTATTGCGACTTCAATGTCACCAGGCACCGGTTCACCGTGGGTGGCCAGATAGGCTTCAACGGCTGCAATCGAATCGGCCAGGAGCTTTCGCACGTACCTTGGATTGTGCACGCCCCATGAGCGGTCGTTCTTGACCAGCTTGTAATTCGTGTACGCGTTTTCCAGCACCAGGGCCGGGTCCTCCTCGAAGGGTACGGTACCGCCGCGATGACAGGTGGCGCACTTGTCGCCGGGACGGTAGCCGGGCAAAGCCCCGCCGTTTGCTGCCAGCAGCAGTTCGCCAAGCTCAGCCCAGCTTGCATGGATTTCGCGCTGAGCGCCGTTCCTGTCGAAACTGTCGATATCCTGGTGGCAACGCAGGCACGGCGCGAGATGCAAGATATCGTCTGTCGTATCCGCTGCCCTGTCTGCCTGCGGATCTGCCGGGCTCGGGCCAAATCCGCCGAGGCGCCGGTCGGGTCCCGCGTCGCGCATGCGCAGCGTGTGGCCACCGACCGCGCGTACACCTTGTGCATCGACGGCAGCGGTCTGATCGCCGAGGTGACACAGCACGCATTTCGCCGCCGTGTTGTGCGGGTTCGCGATCAAATAGTTCTCATCGGGATACTCGTAACCGTTCCGCACGACCCCCGCGGTGCCTTCCAGCACCGCGTTCTGCCACTTCTCCTCGTGGCAGGTCTGGCACAGCGTGCCGGGGCTCGCTGCGCGCAGTCCGGGCGACTTTCCGCCAATGGCGTCGTGAGGCTTATGGCATGCCGTGCAGGAGATAGCGGTTTCGTCTGCATCAGGAACCTTCGACAGGTCGGGCATCAGCGGCCCGATGCCGGCGGCCCTTACCTGGTACCGCACATCGTGAAACTCCAGACCGGCGTCCGCGGCAATCGCAAGGGTTTCTGCAAAGGTCCGCGCGTAGTGACACTTCGCGCACTGGACAAGCAATGG
Organism: uncultured Gammaproteobacteria bacterium; assembly: GCA_947258805.1. Next base: position 17,866 of record CAMYJV010000131.1, read on the forward strand.
GCGGGCGATTTCGTTGTGTCCGTAGGGCATGCCATCGGCGTCGCGCGATTTCTCCCATTCACCGTATTCGGCATGGCACTGGCCGCACACGCCGGAGTTGAGGTTCACGTCCTGGGTGGCGCGCTTCTTGTCTGCATAGTCTTCTGTTCCTTCGGCCACCGCCAGGTGCGCGGCGGCCGGGCCGTGGCAACGCTCGCAGCCCACCCCGGCTTGCTTGTGGCCGGTCCGTACATACGTGGCGACCTGTTCTCGGTGACAGGATTCGCATGCACTGCCATCGTGCGTCAGTTCGTCGTCGACGACCAGCAGTGACACCGTCACTGCGTCACCGGTCAGGGACCCGAAGGGATCGTTGTCGTTGACTGCCAGGCTTGCTTCATAGTGTCCCGGGCGCTGGGCGGTGAAATGGACCAGCTGGGTAGCCACGGCAAGGCGGCCGTCCGGACCCCGCAGCAAGTCATCCGCCACAACCCGGGCCCCGCTAACCGCGTCGACGTGAAATAGTTGCCAGGTGAATCCAAACTGTCGCTGCAGGTGGTCGTGGTTCTTCCCGTAGATATCGGGCTGCACACCGCCGGGGTTGTAACGTTCGGGTGACGCGTGATTGAGGTCGAGGCCGAGGCCCATCAGGAAAACCGTGTCGCCCACGTTCACCACATTCAGGCCGCTCGACGCCCGCAGTTCGTCTGTCGGTTTCTTTCGCGGTGGTTGTGGACCGGCGATGATCATCGGCAGGGCTTGCGGTGCGTTATTGACCGCATTCACGGTGATTTCTGCCACGTCTTCCGTGCCGGCGTCGTTGGACAGGATCAGGCGTGCCGTGTACTTGCCCGGCCGCGGTGGCTGGAACAGGAACAGCGCCGGCGACGAGCCGGGGACCGGGGACTGCTCGGGCTGCAGGGGTTCGTCATTGTTTGAGCCAGGATCTGTCAGCAACGTGCCCTCGTCGTCGCGGAACTCGAAACGAATGCCGTAGCGTGAAATGTTCTCGCTGTCGGTGGCGTCCAGGTAGACCGTGGTCAGGTAGGGCCAGGACTCTGGCGGCTTACCGAACGGCGCGGCGCTGCCGAGTTTCAGCCGGGCTGTGGGCGGGCCGTCAATCGCGGTAAACAGGGCCTCGTTCGGCATAGTAGTGACCACACCGCCGGCGATCGCCACGCCCTCGATGACGGCGGTCTCAAAGCCATCAGCGGCCAGCGTCACGGTATAGACGCCCGGCCGGACAGCTGAAACTGTGAAGGCGCCATCGGCATCGGTAACGGTGGTCTGTCCACCGGGGCTCAGCGAAATCCCGGCGTTGGCGATGCCCGGCAGCATGAACGGAATCCAACCCTTCGGCTCGCTGACCCGACCCTGCAGGTGCCCGAGGTCTGCCGGGACAGCGATCTCGACGGACTCCCGGGGTCTGAACTTTGCTTCGACAAGCAAAACCAGGATACCCAACAGCGCCGCGATCACGGCGACGCCCACCCCCAGCGAAATCAGCAGTTTCTTCAGGACGTCCTCCGTCGTGTGCTATCCAGCGCCGCGCGGCATCTCAGTCGTCGTCTTGCGGGCTCATTCGTCATTAGTCATGCGCAGTTTCCCGGGCGATCCGGACGGCCCCATACTTTAGCACCCGGTCTGATCAGTTCTTGCCTTCTGCTGGGGTTCGGCGCAACACTACCTTTGGGACACGGAGCAGATGATGGTGACTTCAAACGCCTCGGCCTTCGATCAGTGGATTCGGAACCGCTTCCGGGAGTTGAACACCGAGCTGGAGGAGCTCTACTTCGCCCAGGAGCAGCGGGCGGCCGTGGAGGACACGGGTGCCGAGCTGAAGCAACAGCTGGTGGATGAGGGGCGTGAACACGTCGCGCGGCTGCTGGCTGAAGGCAATACCGATGAAGGTTTCGAGAACGCCTTCGACCTGCTGGGCAATGTCGGCCTGTACATGGGGGCCTGCCGGCGGCATGAGATCACGAACCCCGACCGCGAGCGCGTGTCGCCCCTGAAGGAGGCCTCGGCCCTGGCCATGCATGTCGGCGCGTCGCTGGGTGTGGCACCACGGTTTGCCACCAGCCATCTTGCGACCCACAACCCGGCCATTGACGGTGATTACAAGAGCTTCACGTCGCTGGAAGCGGAGTTGGTGTTTCTCGAGTACAACACGCGTGGCGTGCTGGCTTACAAGCGGGCGGCCGACGCGCTGGTGCGAATACTGCCGCTGGGTATCTCTCACCCGGTGGCCTGGGATCTGCTGAAGACGGCGAAGGATGCGCTGGAAGACGTCGTGACGTCCAATGAGCTGCTTTTCTCGCATCTCGATACGGACCGCTTTTTTTATTGCGTAAGGCCCTACTACAAGCCTTACCGTGTGGGCCAGCACGTGTACCGCGGCGCCAATGCCGGTGACTTCGCAGGCATCAATACAATCGACCTGTTGCTGGGACTGTGCCGTGCCGACAATCCAACCTATTCTCAGCTACTGGTGGACAAGTTCCTGTTCATGATGCCGGAGGACCAGGATCAACTGCGGGACGTGATGCGCCGGGCCAGCCTGCTCGACGACCTGCTGGCGTGCCTGGATGACGGGTCGTCGCGGGACTGGTTCCAAAAGAACGGGAGGATGTTCATCGACGTCGTCGAGGCCCATGGGCGCACGGCGGTCAGTCACCACAACGCACTGGTCGGAAAATTCATCGAGCGGCCCGCGGAGGATCTGCCGCAGGAGCGTCTGAAAAACATCACCGCCAGCGGGCCGCCATTGCACGTGTTGATGGACGCGCTGGAGAAACTCCGCGACCTGCGCCTGGCCGCGAACCGCGACGACATCCCCACGCGTTACTCTGACCTGCAGCGGCTGCGCGCGGCACTCGATTTGCCCGCCAGCTGACGCCATGGTTGCCATTCCGGAAATTAGTCCGTGGCATCATCAACATTGCCTGGTCCGTATTAGGAAAGCTTAGCCAATGAGTTTCGTGCAAGTTCGCGACCATGCCCTTTGGCTTGAGGATATTCACGGCAACCCGGCTCTCAAGCAGCGCATTCGCGAGATGCAGGAAGGCGAACCGATTGAGCTGAAGGTCGAGGGTGTGCGCGGGACCTGGCGACGCCTGAAGGATGGTGCGGGCGGCAGATCCTCTCCTGGCATCAAGGCCGAAGGCAGTGCCCAGTCGAAGTGGCACGAGTTGCGCAACGAGCGGCGCGGCGGTCTCGCGACGGTCGAAGTCTGCGAATAGGCCTGCACCAGAGTTCACAATGGGTGCTTAAGTCGCGTTTGTCCTGCCGCATCGATGTGACTTAAGCTGACCCATCGCGCTGCAAAGCAAAAGCTTGTCGCACTTGCAAAGGCGACGTGGGTCGCATTTTGCGAGGTGGGGTGTGCAACAATTATTCTTCTGATGCGCGGTTACAGATAACGATGTCGAAAGGGTTCGCCGGGAAGATCGTCCATGGAAGTGCGACGCTTGTCGCCGCACTGTTGGTAGCCGCCTGTTCGGGGGGCGGCGGCGGCGGTGGCGGTGCTGCCGTGAATCAGAATCCGCCTGCGCCGGTCAACGTCAGTATCAATGACGCGAGCGTTGCGGAAGGCGATGCGGGTCAGGCCGCGCTGAATTTTACCGTTTCCCTGTCCGCGGCTGACGCGGATGTGGTCACGGTCGCTTTCTCCACCAGCGCCGGCAGTGCCGTCGAGGGTTCGGATTACACTGCCACCAGCGGCACGCTCACTTTCGCCGCAGGCGTTACAAGCCAGTCGATGACCGTTGCCGTGCTCGGTGATGTGACCGAGGAAAATGACGAGACCCTGACGGTCGTGTTATCGAACCTGACGGGTAATGCGAGCCTTGCCGACGGCACCGGGCTCGGCACTATTTTCGACGACGACTCCAGTGTCCCGGTCGGCCTGGCGCAACGACCCAGCAATACCACCTGCCTCGCGCCACCGCGGCCCACCGCCGGGGCCAGTGTGTCATTGGAGGAACCATTTCAAGATCCCAACGCGCCGTCCCCGTTCACTGCGATCACGAAAATTCTGCAAGCGCCGGGCGACGGTTCCCGCTGGTTCGTGGTCGAGCGCCAGGGCGTGGTGCGCGTGTTCGACGTGGCGACTCCCGATGCAGTCAGTGTCTATGTGGACATTGCGTCGTCCGTCCTCAGCGGCGGTGAGAGTGGCCTGCTGGGCATGGCCTTTCACCCGAACTTCCCGGCGACCCCGGAGATCTACCTGTCGTATACCCGGGCCGGCGACGGCGCCTCACACGTGTCGCGGCTGATTCTCAACAACACCGACGCCCCGACCAGCTTCACCGAGCAGGTCTTGCTGACCGTGGAGCAGCTCGTGGGCAACCCGCCCCTGCGCAGAGGTAACCATAATGGCGGCGACATTGCCTTTGGCCCGGATGACGACTACCTGTACTTTGGCCTAGGTGACGGCGGTGGCGGCGGCGATCCGAGTGACACCGGCCAGAACACCACAAACCTGCTGGGTTCGATGCTGCGTATCGATGTGCTCGGCGTTGCGTTTCCGACGCCCGGCTACGAGATCCCAGCGGATAATCCCTTTGCTGCCGGCAACGCGAAGTGCGGCCCGACGCTGAACAACGGCAACGACTGCCCGGAGATCTACGCGTGGGGCTTGCGCAACCCGTGGCGCTGGAGTTTCGACGCACCCACCGGCCAGCTGTGGCTCGGTGACGTAGGTCAGGGCTCGTGGGAAGAGGTCGACATTATCGAGCGCGGCGGCAACTACGGCTGGGACTGCCGGGAAGGCGCCCACGATTTTGAACTGAACGGTTGCCCGGCCGGTGGCCTGATCGACCCGGTGAGCGAGTACCCCCACGGCAGCGGCAACATTTCCATCACCGGCGGTTACGTGTATCGCGGCAACGCGATTCCGGGCCTCACGGGCCGCTACGTGTTTGCCGACTATGGTTCCGGGCGCATCTGGGCGCTGCAGGACGACGGCCTTGGCGGTTACACCAACGAGTTACTGATCGACTCGCCGTGCCTGGTTTCTGCCTTCGCACTGGGCGCAGATGACGCGCTCTACTTTGCCGACTTCTCCAACAACCGCATTCGCCGCCTGGCTGCCGGTGTTGGTGGGCCCCCCGATACCATCCCGGATGATCTCGAAGCCACCGGCTGCGTCGACACCAACGATCCCACACAGCCGGCCTCGGGCCTGGTGCCCTACGCCCCGAATGCCCCCTTCTGGTCCGACGGTGCCGCCAAGGGCCGGTGGATCGGACTGCCCGATGGCACCACCATCGGCATCGACGGTAGCGGCGACTTCGAGTTCCCGAATGGTACGGTCATCATGAAGAGCTTCGAACTCGGCGGCCAGCTCATCGAGACCCGCCTGTTCATGCGTCATCCGGACAGTGTCTGGGCCGGTTACACCTACGAGTGGAACGACACCGAAACGGTCGCGACCCGGGTCAGGGGCGGCAAGATCCGCAATGTGGGTGGTCAGGACTGGATTTACCCGAGTGAAGGCGAGTGCATGCAGTGTCACACCAGCGCGGCGGGCTTCAGTCTC
>CAMYJV010000132.1 GCA_947258805.1 uncultured Gammaproteobacteria bacterium
GTGGTTGCCTGGAGTCTCGCCGGGATGTTGTGCGCCGCCGGCCGCGGTTTCTGGAGTTTTCTTGGCCTGCGCGCACTGCTCGGTGCGGCGGAAGCGGCCAACTTTCCGGCCGCGCTGAAATCCGTGGCCGAGTGGTTCCCGGCGCGCGAACGCAGTCTCGCTACCGGCATCGTGGCATTGGGGCCGGGGCTGGGTGCGCTGATCTCACCGCCTTTGCTGGGCTACCTGATTATCAGCTTTGGCTGGGAGTGGGCCTTCATCGTCCCCGGCGCCGCGGGCTTCCTGTGGTTGTGGATCTGGCAGCGGTACTACCATCGGCCGGCTGATCACCCGCGGCTGCGCGCCGAGGAGAGAGCGCTGATACGCGCCGGCCAGGACGCAAGCCAGGCCGGCGACGACGGGCCGCGCCGCACGATCAGGGAATTGCTCCAGCAGCGCGAGATGTGGGGCCTGATGCTGAGCCGCTTCGTCAACGACGGCGCCTTCTATTTCTATATCTCGTGGCTGCCGCTGTACCTGTCGCAGGCCCGCGGCTTTGACCTGAAGCAGATCGCTATTTTTGCTTGGATCCCGTTTCTGGCGGCCGATCTTGGCAGCCTCGCCGGAGGCTGGCTGGGTACCCGGCTGATCAACGGCGGCATGAGCCTGGACCGTTCCAGGAAGCTGCTGATCTGGGGCGGCGCCCTGCTGGTGCTGATCACTTTGCCGGCGGTACAGGTCGACTCCCCGTACCTGGCGCTGGCGCTGATTGCGTTGGCCATGTTCGCGATCCAGGGTAAGGCCGCCAATCTGTTTGCGCTGCCGGCAGACCTGTTCCCGCCGCGGGAAGTCGGCACCACCTGGGGCCTGTTTGGTGCGGTGGGCGCTTTCGGCGGCATGGCCTTCAATGGGGCTGCCGGTTGGGTCACGGACGTGGCAGGCTTCGGACCGGTCTTTGTTGCGGTCGGCGCCACCCAGCTGCTGTCGGCGGTCTTTGTCAGCGTGCTGATCCCGCGTATCGACATGCAGTTAAAAACTATTTAAAACAATGTCTTAAAAGCTATTTATAAACTAAATTATGGATAAAGTTGCGATGCTCGCCAGTCCCCGCTGGGTGCGGGGCTGGCTGCAGGCCTGCGGCCGGTTCGAGCGGCTGGTGACCTTCGTCGCCTTCATGCTCATGGTGGCCGTGGTCTTCGCCGACGTCGCGTCGCGGGAGTTCAGCGGCACCGGGCTGCACTGGGCCCGCCAGGCCGGGGTCTACGCGAACCTGGTGGTAGTGATGTTCGGCATGGGGCTCGCGTCCGCCGACGGCGCGCACCTGCGGCCGCGCTTTGCCGATGGCTGGCTCCCGGCAGCCTGGGACCCGTGGTTGACCCGCATTCGCGAATGGCTGATGGCGCTGTTCTGCCTGGCTTTCGCTGCGGTCGCTGCCGGCGTGGTCGCCGACAGCTACACGATGGGTGAGCGCTCTGCGGTGCTGCGCCTGGTGGTCTGGCCGGTACAGGCGGTGATCCCGCTGGCCTTCGGGCTGGCAGCCGCGCGGCATGCGCTGTTTGGCTGCTACCCGGCGCTGCGCCCGGCAGACGCCGGCAAGACAGTGGAGCAGGGCAGCTGAACATCCTCGCCGCCCTCGGCCTGGTAGCCACGGTCCTGGTGTTGCTGGCATTGCGCCAGAACCTGCTGGTAGTGCTCGGGGTGGTCACAGGCTACGCCTACGTGGTCTTTGGCGACGGGATGCTGGGCAATATCGTCGTGGACGCGTGGGACGCGGCCAATCGGGAAGTCCTGCTGTCCATACCGCTGTATATCCTGGCCGGCAACATCATGTCGCGCGGTGGCATGGCGCCACGCCTGATCCGCCTGATGCGCGCGGTAAGCGCTCCGGTGCCTGGCGGCCTCGCCATCGCTGCGGTGCTGTCGTGCGCCATTTTTGCCGCCGTGTCCGGGTCCGGCACCGTGACGCTGCTTGCCGTTGGCACCGTGATGTACCCGGCGCTGCTCGAAGCCGGCTACAGCCGCAATTTCTCCCTCGGCGCGCTGTGTGCCGCGGGGACGCTGGGCATCATCGTGCCTCCCAGCATTCCGCTGATCCTGTACGGCGTGATGACCCAGACCTCAGTGGCCGACCTGTTTCTTGCCGGCGTCGGTCCGGCGCTGTTGCTCACCGGGCTGATGGTCAGCTACGCGGTGATTGCGAACCGCAAGTTCCGCGCCGGCGCGTTCAAGGGCCGGGAGGTGTGGCAGGCGTTCCGGGAAGGGGTCTGGGCATTGTTCATGCCGCTGCTGATACTCGGCGGCATTTACAGCGGCTACTTCACCGCCACCGAATCGGCGGCGGTGGCCGTGGTCTATGCGCTGTTCGTCGAAACCGTCGTCTACCGCGAGATGGGCCTGCGCGCGCTGTACGACGTGGTGGGGCAGACCACCAAGCTGCTGGGTTCGCTGTTCCCGGTGCTGATGATTGCGCTCAGCCTGAATGTTTTCCTGACCTATCAGCAGGTGCCGGAATTGCTGGTCGCGGCGCTGAGCGGGCGCATGGACAGCCCGGTGGCCTTCCTGCTCGGCATCAACCTGTTCTTGCTGGTACTCGGCTGCGTGATGGACATCGGCTCGGCGATCCTGATCCTCGCGCCGATTCTGCAGCCGCTGGCAGCCGCGCAGGGTATCGACCCGGTGCACTTCGGCATCATCATGGTGGTGAACCTGGAGATTGGCTACCTGACGCCACCCCTGGGCCTGAACCTGATCGTGGCGATGACCGCGTTCGGCGAGAGCTTCTGGACTATCTGTCGCGCGGTGTTGCCCTTCCTGCTGCTGATGCTGGTCGGGCTCGTGACGGTCAGCCTTTGGCCAGGCCTGTCGCTGGCGCTCCTGCGCTGACCTGATCGGGATACAGCATGTACAATACCGCGCGTTCGGCGCACCGGCCGAACCGCCCACTGACTTCGAATAACAAGGAGATCGCAATGAGTATTAAGGCCGGCCAACGCATGCCCGAGGGCAGCTTCGCTACGATGACCGCCGACGGACCAGGCAGCGTGTCCACGGACGAGCTCTTTGCGGGCAAGAAAGTCGTGCTGTTCGCAGTGCCGGGGGCCTTCACGCCCACCTGCTCGCAGAGCCACCTGCCGGGCTTTGTTCAGCACGCTGCGGCGCTGAAAGGGAAGGGCGTCGACACCATTGCCTGCATGAGCGTGAACGACGTGTTCGTCATGGATGCGTGGGGCCGCGATCAGGACGTAAATGACAATGTGGTGATGCTTGCCGACGGTAATGCGTCTTACACCGAGGCCCTCGGCCTGTCGCTGGATGCCAGCGGCTTTGGCATGGGCACGCGCAGCCAGCGTTTTGCGCTGGTCGTTGAAGACGGTGTCGCGACCCAGGTCCACATAGAAGGTCCCGGAGAATTCAAAGTCAGTTCCGCGGAAGCTGTGCTCGCTGAGCTCTGATCATCGGCCACCTCGAGACCAGGACAGAAATTACCGGAGGGGCCCATGTCTCTGTATGACTGGCTGATCATTTTTCACCTGTTGCTGTTTGTCTACTGGCTGGGCGGAGACATGGGTGTGTTTTACTCGAGCGGCATGGTCGTCGATCCGAAGTTGTCGAATTCGGCGCGGGTGACGGCCGCGAAGATCATGATCGATCTCGACTTCGTACCGAGAATCTGCATGACGCTGATGCTGACGGTCGGCGGTCTGTTGAGTTCCTACAACGGCGTCGAACATCCGCAATGGCAGACCATCGGCTTCATATTGCTGGGTCCCGGCTGGTTATCAATGGTGCTCTACCTGCATTTTGCGCATGGCACACCCTTGTCGCAAATCGTCACGAAGCTCGACTTCTGGTTCCGCTGGTTCATCGTAGGTTACCTGCTGTGGTCGGTGGGTTACTCCTTCATGTTTACCGACAAGCTCGCGAACGCGCCCTGGGTTGGCACGAAGCTGCTGGTTTTTGCCGGCATGGTGTTCTGCGGCCTGATGATTCGCGTTTACATCCCCGGCTACATCCAGGGAATCATGGCGCTGCGCAAAGGTATCGATCAGCCGACGCTGAGCGATGAGATGAACGCCACCATGGCAAAGAGCCTGGGCCAATGCCGGCCCTTCGTACTGGCGATCTGGGCGGGCCTGTTCCTGGAGTGCTGGCTCGGAGTCGCGAAACCGGGTCACAAGGTGCCGGTCAGCGAGGTGCTGGGCGCGGCGTCACCCTTCGCCGGCTTCTGAAGCTCAGGAGCGCCTGACCATCCAGCCGGTGACGGCCGTGAGCGTCGCGCCGGCAGCCATCAGTAGCGCAATGGGCGCGAAGTTCCCCGAGTAGACCACGCCTGACACGATAGAGAACCCGCCGCTGAGCACCAGGCCCAGCGCACTCGACAGGCCGGAACTCGTGCCGGCGATTTCCGGTCGGTAACTCACGGCACCGGCCATGGACCCCGGGATCACCAGCCCACTCGCGCCCGTCAACAGGGCCAGCAGGCTCATCAGCGGCACGAGGCTGACCCCGACGGTCAGCGCCAGGACCAGCAGTCCCCAGCCCGCGATGCACGTGAAAAACATCCCGATGTAAATAGTGCGGTTCATGCCCATGAGCCGCGTCAGCCGGCCGGCCAGGGTGGCGCCAAGAATGTAAGAAAAAGCCATTGCGCCCCAGACGAGGCCGAAGGCCTTCGGCCCCAGCCCGAGATCGTTTTCGAACACGGCAGCACCCACGGCCAGGAAGGTGAAGAAGCCTCCCTGCACAAAACCAAACATCAGCGTGTAGCCCATGAAGACGCGCGAGCTCAGCAATTGCCGGTAGTCGCGCAGGGTGCTCTGCAGGTTGACCTGTGGCATCAGTCCGGGCTTCCAGGTTTCGGGCAGGCGCCACCAGACGGCGAACAACACGATAACGCCCAGCAGCGCGCTGGCTACGAATACCGACTGCGGCCCGGCGGTGCCGCTGAGCAGACCGCCAGCCACGGGCGCGATAACCGGCGCGATACCCATCGCAGCCGCGATGATGGCAAGGGCGGCGGCCGTTCCTGCCTCATCGTGCGTATCGCGCACGACGGCGCGGCTCGCCACTGTGCCTACGCTGACGCCGGCAGCCTGCAGAAATCGGAGCGCAACCAGCCATTCGATCTCGCCGACGACAGCGCAGCCCAGGCTGGCCAGGACGAACACCAGGAAGCCGCCCAGCAGAACGGGCCGGCGACCCAGGCGGTCGCACAGCAGGCCGCTGAAGGGCTGGGCCGCACCCAGTCCAAAGAGGTAGGCGGAGATCAGAAACTGCGATTCGGCGGAACCGATGCCGTAGCGACGCCCCAGTTCGCTCAGGGTGGGTACCACAACCACCATGCCGAAGGGCGACAGGGCGCTGGCCAGGCCCAGCAACGGAATCAGCGCCCGCGGCGCCGTGGCGGCCTTGAACTGCATGGTCAGGCCGCGCGGTTGTTGTCAGTCGCCCAGCACGCGCTCGAGCTCCGGAATAATCTCGAACAGGTCGCCGACCAGGCCGATGTCGGCGACCTCAAAAATGGGTGCGTCCGGGTCCTTGTTCACGGCGACGATCGTGCCGGCATCCTTGATACCGGTCAGGTGCTGAATGGCGCCCGAGATACCGAAGGCCATGTAGAGATCCGGCGCGATGATCTTGCCTGTCTGACCTACCTGCATGTCGTTTGGCACGTAGCCCGCATCCACTGCCGCGCGTGACGCACCGACGCCGGCGCCCAGACGGTCGGCAAGGGCGAAGATCACCTTGAAGTTGTCTTCGCTGCCCACGCCACGTCCGCCGGATACCACGCGACGGGCCGCCTGCAGATCGGGACGATCGCCGCCCCCGGACTGCAGTTCCACGTAGCGTGTGTAGGCCGGCAGCGCCGCGTCGACGCTCAGGCTTTCGATGGGCGCCGCGGCGCCCGACTCACTGGCGGCCGGGTAGGAGGCCACGCGAACCGTGGCAAACACCTTGGCATCGTCGGCTACGGTCACAGTGATGATGGCGTTGCCGGCATAGATCGGGCGTCGGAAGCGCCGCGGGCCTTCCACCGCCATGATGTCGCTGATCTGACCGACGCCGGCCAGGGCCGCTGCGCGGGGCAACACGTCTTTGCCGAAAGTAGTCGAAGGTGCCAGGACATAGTCGTAGTCGGCGGCCATTGCGGCGAGTTGCGGCGCGATCACTGCGGCCAGCGGGTGAGCGTTTTCTTCGCGCTCTACCGTCAGCACCCGGCTCACATTGTCCAGGGCGGCGGCGCCGCTGGCTGCTGCGGCGGCGTCGTCGGCGTATACGACCACATCGATGGCTGCCGCTGACAGCTCCGCCGCACAACTCACGCACTTGGCCGTGCTGGGGTTCAGGCCGCCGCTATCGTGCTCTGCAAGGATCAGTACTTTGCTCATTCCGTGTGTTCCTTTTCCGGGCTTGCTGGCTTAGCCCAGCAGGCCCTTGTCGCGCATGGCGCTGACGAGGGCCTCGACGCTGTCGACCATCACACCCTTCGCTCGCGTCGGCGGCGGCGCGTAGCTCTCGACCTGCACGTTCGGTGCCGTATCGACACCCAGCTCAGAGATATTCAGCACCTCAAGGGGCTTCTTCTTCGCTTTCATGATATCGGGCAATTTCACGTAGCGAGGTTCATTCAGGCGCAGGTCCGTAGTGATCACTGCGGGCAGTTCCAGGTCGATGACCTCAAGCCCCGCATCCACCTCACGCGTGACGGTGGCGCGGCCATCCTTCAGTTCCAGTTTCGATGCGAACGTGCCCTGTGGGCGATTCCAGAGCGCAGCCAGCATCTGCCCGGTTTGATTGCAGTCATCATCGATGGCCTGCTTGCCGAGAATGACAAGGCCGGGATCCTCGCGCTCGATGATCTGCATCATGGTCCGCGCCGCCGCCAGGGGTTCCACGGCAGTGTCCGCGCTAACCAGGATCGCCCGGTCGGCACCCATGGCCAGGCCGGTGCGTAGCTGCTGCTGGCAGTCATCCGGTCCGATGGACAGGGCAATCACTTCGTTAGCGTCGCCGCGTTCCCGGATCCGCAGGGCTTCTTCCAGTGCAATTTCGTCAAAGGGGTTGATACTCATCTTCACGCCCTCCGTGACGACGCCGGAGCCGTCCGGCTTCACGCGCACGCGGAC
>CAMYJV010000133.1 GCA_947258805.1 uncultured Gammaproteobacteria bacterium
TCCGTTTCGTCACGGTCACGGGCATGGCTGGCGAACATCCGGACTACGATGTCTGGACCACCACGGACGGCGATTTCGTGGTGCTGAAAGCCCAGGTCGCTGGCTATATGCAGACCTACTATGAATTGGTGGAAGTCCACAACGGTTTCTGAGCGCCGGGTGCGCTAGCGTGTGAGTATGGATTGCGGTGCTTCACTGTTTTCAGCGTCCGATTCGCGAGGGACCGCGGCCCGGGTGCGGCCCCTGCTCGGCGGGCTGCTGCTGATCGGCTGCGCGTCCTTCGCTGCTGGCCTGCCGCCCCTCGACAGCGAGCTGGTAGGTCGCGAAGGTTTACTGGGCGGCGAACGGTTCTTCCTGCGCTATGAAAGCGCAGCGGGCGACTTCTATACGGGCGGCAACTGGTCCGAGCGCATCGACCTGCGACTGAACGTCGACGAAGGCTATGCCGGCCCGTACATTGTGCCGCTGGAGTATCACCGGTCGGAACCCTGGCCGGACCTGCCGTCGAACACAATCCCGGTGCGGGTGTTGCCCGTGCAGCACTGGAACGCGCTGAAAACCCGCTTGTTCGAGGCCTTTCTTCCCGATGATCCGCAGGCCGGCATCGTGGTGAACTTCAATCTCGACGACTATTTCTTGTACCGAGATACTGACGGCAGCATTCGGTCTGTGACGCTGCGCGAGCGGCCCCAGGGTTTTCGTATTGCGGACACCGTGTCTATCGTCCGCATGCTCGAGTACGGCCGGCCCGTGACGGACGCCTATCTGGCCGACCAGGGCATCAGCGACCGGCGCCTGGTGTGGGATACCGGTGACACAGGCCTGTACTCGCTGCCGTTCCTGTACATGAATCTCGACCTGCGGCTGGCCGTCTTCGGGCGGCTTGAGCCGGGCCTGGGCACCCGGGTGGCCCGGCCGCCGGTCGTGCCGGTCACGCAGACCATCGGCCACCTCGCGCAGAGTCACCTCGGGGGCATGGCCATCCGCCCTGTCTCCTCGCTGAAGCGCCTGTTCTTCGTGCTCACAGACACGGCCGTGATGCCGGTGAAAGACATAGCCGTGATGACGCTGCCCACCGGGCCCGTGCCGCCGCTGGCGCAGGGTCGCGGGATGGATCTCGACGCCTGGGAAGACGACCTGACGAAGCTGACCGGGCGCCCGTCATCCAGCGGCACGCTGGAATACCTGGTGGACGGCCGCGAGTTTTTCCCGCGGCTCATCGACACCATCGAGACCGCGGAAGAGTCGGTGCACATGCGCACCTATATCTTCGACAACGATGATTTCGCTGCGAGCATCGGCGAGCTGCTGAAAGACAGGTCGCGAGACGGCGTGGAAGTCAGGGTGCTGCTGGACGGCCTGGGCACGATTATGTCGACGACCGAACAACAGGCTAGTCTGCCGCGGGATCACCAGGCGCCGGGCTCGGTGCGGCGCTTCCTCACGGCGGATTCCGACGTCGTAGTGCGCCAGGCCCCGAATCCGTGGATGACGGGCGACCACGTCAAGACCACGGTGGTAGACAAGCAGATCGCCTACCTCGGCGGGATGAACATCGCCCGGGAGTACCGCTACGACTGGCACGACCTGATGATGGAAGTCCGTGGCCCGGTGGTGCGGAATATCCAGAACGAATTCGATGATGCCTGGATCCATGCCGGCTGGCTGGGTGATGTGGGCTGGTTCTTTCACAAGCTGGGCGGGCAGGAGAAGGGCAGTGGTCTGTACGGCTACCCGATTCGCCTGCTGCACACACGTCCGGGCGTGGCAGAGATACTCCGGGCGCAGCAGGAGGCTATCCGCCGTGCCAAACGGTATATCTATGTCGAGAACGCGTACTTCACGGACGATACCCTGTTGCACGAACTGATCCGGGCACGTCACCGCGGCGTGGATGTACGGGTAATCGTGCCGCTGGTGTCAGATCGCGGTGCGCTGACCCGCGACAATGCGCTGGCCGCGAACGCGATGCTGGAAAACGGGGTGCGCGTGTTCATTTACCCCGGCATGTCCCACGTGAAGGCAGCCGTATACGACGGCTGGGCCTGTGTCGGCTCCGCAAACTTCGACCGCTGGAGCCTGAAGATCAATCGTGAGATGAATGTGGCCACGTCCGACAAGGCGGCGGTGGACGAACTGCTGCAGCGGGTATTCCAGGCCGATTTCGACCGGTCACCGGAGCTTTTGGAGCCTTTCCCCGAACGCTGGTCCGATCACCTGCTCGAGGTGCTGGGCGACTATGTGTTCTAGGCGGCAGGGTGCCGAGCCGGCTAGCCGCTGGAGGCAGATCGACGGCTCGACCCGACGCGCTCATAACGGGCCAGATAAATGAAGCAGGCGCCAAAGATGGCCACGATGGAAAGACTCGTGATGGGATAGGTAAACGGCTGCAGCCAGATTTCCGGGTAGGCTCCAAAGTAGCTGGGCATCTCAAAGGAGCCCCACGCGACGGCGCCCGTCGGTATCCCATAACGTATTGCGTGGCCGACGCGCGGAATTTGGAGCAGCTTCCAGACCAGGTACGCGGCCCAAGCGCTCCACCCGACATACAGGCCAGCCACGATCGGGCTGTCGACGCCAAGATAAAAGGCGTATAGCCAGAACAGGTAACAAAACCAGATTACGAAGATCATTTCCAGGGCGGTAATCCGCGCGAAATTCCGCTGCTCCTGCCGCGCGGGCATGCCGGGGCTGATTCCGAGACGCCGGTGAAACCAGCGCATGAAGTTGCACTTGGTGCTGCTGTTCGCGAAACCGTACAGGAAGAACAGCCCGAACATCACCGGCATCGTGGCCTGCAGGATTCCTGAGGCCGGCGTGGCCGTGTAGAACTGGTCCACCTCGAAGCCCTGCACCCCGTAGAGCTCAGCGAAGTAGTGAAACGAGAATTCAAACCAGCCCACCCAGATCAGGAGCCCGCCGAGCAGGCCGAACCAGGTGGCCGGCATTTCCGGTTTATGCAAGCCGCGCCACACCACCCAGCAACCCGCCGCGCCGATGGCGAACGCGGCCCAGTAATGCCAGGCGCCAAACACGCCTTCAATAAACCGGTAGGCGCTGTGTCCCAGCCATTGCGCAAGGAAGGCCATGATCAGCGCGACCAGGCCCGGCCATGGCTTCTTATAGATTCGCTCCGTCAAGATGGCTCCGTGGGGCCGGCTCTTCAGTTAGTCTAAAACAATGCGTCTGCCGGGGCCTTTTGAGATTTCGCGCGTTCTCGAGTTCGAGTGGCCGAGCCGCGAGCCAGATTTTCTGCTCACCGGTGTCACCCGTGACGATATCCGCAGCACCCGCACGGGCCGCGACGCGCGCTTCACGGATCCCGTCACCGGTCTGCTGATCATGTCTTTTCACAGCCTCGTGGTGCGCACGCCCCAGGGCGTGCTGCTGGTGGACACTTGTGTGGGCAATCACAAGGACCGGCCAATGATCCCGGAATGGCACCAGCAGCAGTGGCCGTATCTCGAGCGGCTTGCACGGGCGGGGCTGACACCGGCGGACATCGATTTCGTTTGCTGCACCCACCTGCACGGCGACCACGTGGGCTGGAATACTTGCCTGAACAACGGGCGTTGGGTGCCGACATTCCCCAACGCGCGTTACCTGTTTGCAGCCTCGGAACTGGATTATTGGGAGCAACACCACGCGTCAGATCCCGCCAGCATCTATCGCCGGCCGTGGGAGGACAGCGTGCTGCCCGTCATCGACGCTGGCCAGGCCCGGAAGGTGGCCGATGATGCCGAGTTGCTGGACGGGATTCACTTGCGACCGGCCCCCGGACATACCCCGGGCAATGCCGTCATCCAGGTGGATGACGGGCGGTCCCGCGCGGTGCTGAGTGGCGACGTCGTGCACCACCCGGTGCAGATCGAGCGGCCCGACTGGTGCAGTCAATTTGATCTGGATCAGGCGGCCGCACGAATAACTCGTGAAGCTTTACTTGCAAGCGTGGCCGACACGGGCACCGCGCTGCTGGGCGCACACTTCGCGGGGCCCGCCGCACTGCGGGTCGAGACCGATGCCCAGGGATTCTTTTATGCCGACGCCTGACCAATACGACTATGACGTCGCCATCGTGGGGGGTGGCATCGCCGGCCCGGCCATGGCCTGTGCGCTCGCCCCAACGGGCTGGCGTGTGCTGCTGGTAGAGCGCAGCGCCGACTCCATCGATACGGCGCGCGGCGACCACCTGCAGCCAAAGACCTGCGAGTGGCTGGCCGAGTGGGGTGTGCTCGACGACATGTGGGCTCTCGGTGCGGAGAAGCGCCTGGGTGCGCGCTACCTGTTGCCGGACGGTGAGCTTGTGCTGCATGTGGGGGTGGAGCAGCTGGAGATCCCGCATCCGTACTTTATTTACCTGAACCACGAACTGATTTCGCAGGCGCTGCTGACGGCAGCCGCGCGTAACCCGCACTTTCAGTCATGGCAGCCCGCCAGTGCTCAGCCGTCAGAAACCGCGAACGGCTTCGGTCTGGTGGTGGACCATGCCGGCGTACAGAAGACCGTGAACGCGGCCCTGGTGGTTGCGGCCGACGGTCGAGTATCGCGCTTTCGCCGTGCGGCTGGTATCGGCGCCGACACTTATGCCTACCGCAATCCCATGCTCACGATGTTTTCGCCGCGTACTCTCGACGACCCGCGCAACGAAGTGCGGGCGTACTTTTCGCCCGCCGGTGTGATCAGCGTAGTGCCGCGCACCGGTGGAGGCTGGAAAGTTGGTTTGCCGGTGCCGCCTGCTGAGTTGGCGCGGTGGAAGCGGGCCACGCCCGACGAAGTGGGCAGGCAGCTGGAAGAGTGGTTGCCAGAGCTCGCCGGTATCCGACCCGAGGTCAGCGGCGTGTACCCGATTACGCGGATGAATGCAGAGCGCTGGGCCGAGCGCAACCTGGTTTTGTTGGGTGATGCCTGCAACACGCTGCACCCGGGCCGCAGCCAGGGCATGAACGTGGCCATGCGGGCCGCACACCGGTTGGTGCAGCTGCTGGTAGCCGGTGACGCTCTGGCGTCGCCGGCAGCACTGCGGGAGGTGCTCGCTGCCTACGAGGCGGAGGTAAAGCCGCCGATGGACGCGCGGCTTGCGGACAATCATCAACGTGGCCTGGAAATGGACCGGCTGGATCCCGACGAAACTGCGAAGATGCGGGCCGGGCTGGCCGCCGTGGCCGCGGATCAAAGCCTGTATGACAGGTATTGTGTGGCCGCGGCCGGTTATTGATGGGCAGGATTAATTGATGCAGACGGCGATAGGCATCGACGGTTGCAAAAACGGCTGGTTCTACTTCCGTTTCGACGGTGACACGGGCACCTTCGGCGTCAGCCCGACTATCGCACCCATACTCGACGCATTGCCAGTTGATGCCTGCGCGCTGGTGGATATGCCCATCGGCCTCAGGGCGCGGGGCAAAAAGGAACGCGAATGCGACCGCGCCGCGCGGGACATGTTGGGCCCGCGGCGCTCCAGCGTATTCGCCGCCCCGGTCCGCCCGATCCTGAAGGCAAAGGACTACCAGGCCGCGCTGGCCCAGTCCCGCCGGCTCACGGGCCGCGGGCTGTCGAAGCAGAGCTGGAACCTGGTGCCGAAGATTCGGGAACTGGACGAGCTGCTGAAGGCGCGCCCGGAGCTGGCGCGCCAGGTGTTCGAAGCGCACCCGGAAGTCTTGTTCACGGGCCTTGCGGGTGGACCTATGAGTGCGAAAAAGGCGACGCGCGACGGTTTTACAGAGCGCATGACGATCCTGTCGATCCTGCACCCGGATGCGGAAACGCTGATCGCCAGTGCGTTTTTGGCCCACGGGGGTTTTGAGGCGGCACGGGATGACGTGGTAGATGCTTTTGTACTGGCGCTGTGCGCGCGCAAGCCGACGCAGTTGAAGACCTTGCCGGAAGAGCCGGAGACGGATCCGCGGGGGTTGCCGATGCAGATCGTGTACCTCCCCGGCTTGTCGTAGCCGCGATTCTTTCCATCTGGCGCTGCTAAGGCCGCAGACCGGGACCTCGCCTCCGGCCCGCGGGTGGGCCGGGGCAGCGGCGCTTCACACCGGCTTGCGGGTCTGGATTGGGTGGCTGGGTGCCGGTACGTCGCGCCATCGACTAGTGTGCCACCGCTATCCGGAGCCGGTTTTACGTTGCGCGCCCCAGCCCCGGCCCACCCGCTGGGGTGGGTGGCAGGTTGTTGGAATCGGTTTTGGTCCAGTTGGCTGGCGGAGCATGCTGGCTTTTTTCCCAGAGATTCAGCGTGGGAGCGGCTTTAGCCGCGATTCCTCCGTTGGAAACGCTAAAGGGATCCGGTCGCGGCTGAAGCCGCTCCCACCGCAGATTGCTGGCGCGGGGTGGTCGGGCGGTCGCGGCTGAAGCCGCTCCTACCGAAAGGTCGTGCCTAGCACTGTGACGCGGTGCATTTCGCGGGGCTCGGTGTAGTCGCGCACTGCGTAGTGGGCCGTGCAGCGGTTGTCCCACATGGCGATGGAGTTAGGTTCCCAGTAGAAGCGGCAGTGGAGTTCTTTCCAGTCCATGTGCCGGAACAGCATCTGCAGCAGTGCATCGCTTTCATTTTCGCGCAGGCCGTCGATGTGGGTGGTGGTCAGTTCGCTGATGTACAGGAGTTTCTTGCCCGTCTCCGGGTGGGCGCCGACGATGGGATGCAGCGCCGGGGGGCTTTTCTTGAAGGTGCCCGCGTACTGTTCCGGGCCGCCTTCGCGCTGCAGTTCCTGGCGACGGTAGGTCTTGGTCACGTCGTGCCACGCCGACAGGTCTTCGACGATGGCTTTCATTTTGTCTGACAGCGTGTCGTAGGCCTTGTAGAGATTGACCCACATGGTGTCGCCACCGCGGGATGGAATCTGCACACCGCGCAGGATCGCGGCCAGCGGCGGGTCGTAGGTGTAACTCAGGTCTTCGTGCCAGGAGTTGGCGAGGCGGAGCATTTCCTGCTCGCCGGTTTTCGCGTATAGCCGAATTACCTCGGGGTAACCGTCAAGGTTGGGAATGAACGGGTGGATGTGCAGGTCGCCGAAGCGCTTGCCGAAAGCCACCTGCTGGTCGGGCGTGATGTCCTGGTCACGGAAGAAGATCACCAGGTTGTCGAGCAGGGCCTGCTTGAT
>CAMYJV010000134.1:0-2439 GCA_947258805.1 uncultured Gammaproteobacteria bacterium
CCGCGGCACACCCAGGATTGCAAATCGGCTGCTGCGCCGCGTGCGGGACTACGCGCAGGTGGAGGCGGATGGCCGGATCGACAGCGACGTTGCAGCGGCCGCCATGGACTTGCTGGAAGTCGACCCGCATGGCTTCGACGCGATGGACCGGCGCCTGCTGCTGACGATTATCGAGCGTTTTGACGGCGGCCCCGTCGGTATCGATTCGCTGGCGGCCGCTATCAGCGAAGAGCGTGGCACGCTGGAGGACGTGCTCGAGCCGTTCCTGATTCAGCAGGGCTTTCTGCAGCGCACCGCGCGCGGCCGGGTCGCCACCCGCCTGGCCTATGAACATTTCGGCCTGCCACTGCCCGCTGCCGCTGCCCCGACCACCGGCTCCCTGTTCAACGGCGACTGATCAAGCCCCCCCCAAACGTCTGGCCCGCCTTCCGGGCCTCCATTACACTCGGCGCGTTGTTGTTGCGGTCTCGGCCGCTGGCGCCGCGTGGGCGGCGCGATATTGCCTATGCAGAACTGGCATGAATGGCCCGTGCGTGTGTATTACGAAGACACCGACGCGGAAGGCGTCGTCTACTTCGCGAACTATCTGAAGTTCATGGAGCGCGGGCGGACAGAGTGGCTGCGCGCGCGCGGCGTGGAGCAGGATCTACTGCGCGCTGAGCAGGGGCTCTGCTTTGTGGTCACAGAGACCGATCTGCGCTTCCGCCGACCGGCGCGCTTCAACGAGCAGCTGCTGGTCTGCACGCAGCTGACGGATTTTGGCCGGG
Organism: uncultured Gammaproteobacteria bacterium; assembly: GCA_947258805.1. The sequence goes on from CAMYJV010000134.1 coordinate 768, forward strand.
CGCGCTTTGGCCTGGAGCAGAACATCCATCGGGCGACCGGGCTCGAGTTGCTGGTTGCCAGCCGCTGCGTGGCGGCCTGCGTCGATTTTGAAACATTCCAGCCACGCCGCATGCCACCGGCACTGCGTGGCAGGCTGGCAGGGGAAAGCGACTCATGAACGACAATTTGTCCTTGGTCCAACTGATCTGGTCCGCGAGCCCGGTGGTGCAGCTCGTCATACTGCTGTTGCTGCTGGCGTCCGTGGCGTCGTGGGCCATCATCGCGCGCAAACGCGGCGTCCTGCGCGGTGCCGTCGCCAGTTCGGACCGTTTCGAGTCGGAGTTCTGGTCCGGTGGCGACCTGACGGAAATCTCCCAGCAGATCACCCGCGGCGGAAAAAGCCCCACGGCCATGGCCGGGGTCTTCGAGGCCGGATTCCGGGCTTTCCGGCGCCTCAGTCAGCAGGGCGGCTTATCGCCGGGCCAGGTCGTGGAAGGCGCGCAGCGGGCCATGCGGGTGGCGCAGACCCGGGAGATGGATCGGCTGGAGGAGAATCTGGCTACGCTGGCGACGATTGGCTCCACGAGCCCCTACGTCGGCCTCTTTGGCACGGTCTGGGGCATCATGAATTCCTTCACCGCACTGGGTAATGTGCAGTCGGCCACGCTGGCGATGGTTGCGCCCGGTATCGCGGAAGCGCTGATTGCCACAGCCATGGGGTTGTTCGCCGCGATCCCGGCGGTCATCGCCTACAATCGCTATGCCGACAAGGTGACGCGCCTGGAGGTGCGTTTCGACACCTTCTCGGAGGAGTTCGCCACTATTCTGGAGCGCCATGCCCGTCACCGCGCGGCCGGAGTGGCGAGCTGATGGCCCGCCGGGACAAGCGCCGCCTGATGGCCGAAATTAACGTGGTGCCGTACATCGACGTGATGCTGGTACTGCTGATCATCTTCATGGTGCCCGCGCCGCTGTTGACCCAGGGCATCGAGGTGGAATTGCCCAAGGCGGCAGCCGAGGCGCTGGACCCGGAGCTGATGCGTGACAACGAGCCGCTGATCCTGTCTGTGGATGCGGCCGGGCGTTTCTATCTCAACGTGGGCGATAACGAAGAGGCGCCCCAGGAGCCGGCGGTGATCCTGGAGCTGGCCGCGGCGGTCATACGCCAGCAGCCAGGGACGCCGGTGCTCGTGAAGGCCGACCAGGGCGTTTCCTACGGCCGCGTCGTCACAGCCATGGTTATCCTGCAGCAGGCGGGAGCGGCCAAGGTCGGTTTCCTGACGGATCCTGCCGATCTCGACCGGGCGCTAACCGACGCGGGACTCGACGGGACGGCCTGACTGTGGGTGCCTCCGATCCAGGACCGGCCGCGTGGCGCCCCGTTGCGTGGTCATTAGCCGGCCATGGCCTGCTGGTAGCGCTGCTGGTGGTCAACCTGCCGTTCTGGAGCAATACCGCTAACCAGCCGGTGCGACTGGCAATCGAAGCCGCCATCGTTGCGGATGTCGATGCCGTGCAGGAACGCGAGCGAGCCGTTGACCAGAGGCGCCGGGAAGAGGCGGAGCGCAGGCGTGCGGAGGAAGCGCGCCGTGTCGAGGCACAGCGCGAAGCGGAACTCGTCCGGCAGCGGAAGGTGGAGGAACAACGCAAGGTAGAAGAATCGCAACGCCGGGAGGCGGAGCGCATCGCGGT
>CAMYJV010000134.1:2500-15340 GCA_947258805.1 uncultured Gammaproteobacteria bacterium
TAGAAAAGCGTCGCGCCGAGGAGCAGCGCCAGCGTGAAGCGGAGGAGCAGCGCAAGGTCGAGGCAGAGCGTCGCGCCGACGAGCAGCGCCAGGCGGAGCGTGCTCGTGAGCGCGAAGCCAAGGCGCGCCGGGAAGCCGAAGCCCGGCGGCAGCAGGAGCGCGAAACGCAGCTGGCGGCGGCCCTGGCCGCTGAACAAGAGCGAGACAATGCGGTAAAGGGTGGGCTGCTGGACCAGTGGATCGAGGTGATTCGTCAGCGTGTGCAGCGTAACTGGATTCGTCCGGGCAGCGCCCGGGCGGGACTCGAGTGTGAAGTTCGGGTGATGCAGATTCCCGGTGGGGAGGTGGTGGATGTGCGGGTCGGGCAGTGCAATGGTGACGCGGCGGTGGTGCGCTCCATCGAAAACGCGGTCTACAAAGCTTCGCCACTGCCGCCGCCGCCGGATGCCAGCCTCTTCGAAAGAAACATCACATTAGTTTTCAAACCTTCTGATTAATAAGCAGTTTTTATGAATATTCCTGTATTGATAATGCGCTGCCTGCTGGCCGCGGTCTTATCGGCCCTGTGGCCAGGCACCGCCACTGCCGAGCTGCGCATCGAGATTCGCCAGGGCGTCGACAAGGCCGTGCCGGTGGCCGTGGTGCCCTTCGGCTGGCAGGGCGAAGACGCTGCACCGGCCGACGTGGCCGCCGTCGTGGCAGCCGACCTGGCCCGGTCTGGCCGCTTCGCGCCGCTGCCTCGCGGTGACATGCTCACGCGCCCCACAGATGGGCGCGACGTCGACTTCGACGACTGGCGGATCCTCGGTACGGAGATCGTTATTGTCGGGCGGCTGATCCCCCAGGGCGACGAAGATTTCACCATTCAGTTCCAGGTGTTCGACGTGCTGCGTGGGCAGCAGGTCCTGGGCTATCGTCAGCCTGCGCGTCTGCGGCAATTGCGCGCGGCCAGCCATCGCGTGGCCGACCTGATCTACGAGGAGCTGACCGGGATCCCCGGCGTGTTCGGCACGCAGGTGGCCTACGTGACGGTGAACGGTCCGGTGGACGCGCGCCGATACCGCCTGGTCGTTGCCGACGCCGACGGGGAGAACGACCGGGTCGTGGCGGAGAGCGCATCGCCGCTCATGTCGCCCGCCTGGTCGCCGGACAGCCGCAAACTCGCCTACGTGTCCTTCGAGAACGAGCGTTCGGAGATCTACGTACAGACGCTGCGCTCTGGGGCGCGGGAACGCGTATCCTCCCGGCCGGGGGTCAACGGGGCACCCATATTCTCGCCCGACGGTCGCACACTGGCGCTGACCCTGTCGCGGGGCGACGGCAACCTCGACATCTATACGCTCGATCTCGCCAGCCAGGTGCTGACCCGCCTGACCCGGCGGCCATCCATCGATACAGAGCCGGCCTGGTCACCCGATGGCCGCTTGATCTATTTCACCTCCGACCGTGGCGGCGCCCCGCAGGTCTATCGCATAGCGGCAAAAGGGGGGGATCAGGCGGAACGGGTCACTTTCGAGGGCAGCTACAACGCCAGGCCGCGAATCAGTCCGGATGGCGAGCAGCTGGCCGTAGTGCACAACGACCGCGGCAACTATAGAATCGCGACGGTCGATCTGGGGCGGCGCTACACTCAGGTGTTAACGGATGGCGCGTTGGACGAGTCGCCGAGCTTCGCCCCGAATGGGGAGACCTTGATTTACGCAACGACGGAGCGCGGCCAGGGGGTGCTGGCCACGGTATCGGCCGATGGGCGAATTCGCCAGCGGATTTCGGCATCAGAGGGAGATGTCCGGGAGCCGGCCTGGTCGCCGTTTCCGGCCTATTGACGGGCCGCTTGTCCGGCTGCAAGCCGGCAAATGTAATACAGCAGGAGTATCGGGTTATGACTTCAGTGCGCGCTGGTATTTTAGTGCTGCTCGCGACGGCCCTCGTGGCCTGCAGCGGGCAGTCGGGAACGATACAAGCAGATGGGCCGCCGGACGAGCAGGCGGCGCCCGGAGCCGGCACCTCCGGGGCGGGCGCTGACGGTCTGGGCACCGGCAGTCGTTTCGAAGACGGCGGGGCTGCAGGTGGCGACGTTGTCGGGCCTGATGCATCGCTGCAGAACCGGGTGGTTTATTTCGACTTCGACCGCAGTGACGTGCTGCCCGAATACCTGCAACTGCTGGAGCGGCACGGCCGCTACCTCGTCGATAACCCGTCGGCGCGGATTCGGCTAGAAGGACATACGGACGAGCAGGGGAGCCGGGAATACAATATCGGCCTGGGTGAACGTCGTGCCCAGTCGGTTCGGCAGATACTGATGCTGCAGGGTGTAACGGCCGGGCAGCTCAGCACAGTGAGTTACGGCGAAGAACGGCCCGCGGTGCTTGGGAGCGATGATGAGACCCGGGCCCTCAACCGCCGTGTTGAGTTGGTCTACAGTCGGTGACACGCCGGGAGTTGCGCATGCGTCTGCATATGCCCTTGTTAATGGCCGCGATGGTTGGCCTTGCCGGTTGCGAGCTGATGGTCGCACCGGAAGACGATCCGGTGTACGTGAAAACCACGGAGCTGGACAACCGGTTGACGCGGGTCGAACGTATCGTCGACAACGATAGCCTCACTAACCTGTCGGCCCGCATCAATACGCTGCAGGCAGATACGCAGGCCCTGCGAGCGCAGCTTGAAGAGCTGCAATACGAAATGGGCCAGGCGAGCGATCGGCAGCGCCAGCTCTACCTCGACCTGGACCAGCGTTTGTCTGCCCTGCAGAACACCGCCGTGCGGCTGGACGAAGACCGCAGCGTACTGGAAGGAGGCACCCTGGCTCCGGGTGCATTGCCAGTGCCGGGTGGTACCGATCGCGCCAATTACCAGGCGTCGTTCGAGCTGCTGAAACAGGGCCGCTACGAGGAAGCCGCACGCGCTTTGCGGCAGTTCATGGCAACCTATCCGAACAGCGAGTACGGGGACAACGCCCAGTACTGGCTGGCGGAAACCCACTACGTTACGCAGGACTACAACACGGCGCTGACAGAGTTTCAGGTGGTGCTGGATCGTTTCCCGGAATCACGCAAGCTGCCCGATGCGCTGTTGAAAATTGGTTTCTGCAACTATGAACTCCAGCGCTGGGATGCGTCGCGCAAGGCGCTGGCGACCGTGGCGCAGCAGTATCCGGAGACTACGGCGGCCCGCCTGGCCAATCAACGACTGGAACGGATGGCCGCCGAGGGCCGCTGAGGTCGGCGCGGCGAACATGACGGCTCTTAGCGGCATAGAGCCGGTGCCACGCGACGAACGGCTGCGCATCACGGAGGTCTTTTATTCGCTGCAGGGCGAGTCGCGTCCGGCAGGCTTGCCAACGGTATTCGTTCGCCTGACAGGTTGTCCGTTGCGGTGCGTGTACTGTGATACGGCCTATGCCTTCCACGGCGGCGCGGCGCGGCATGTCGATGACCTCGTCGAAGAGGTGACCGCTTATGGTGTTGGGCGAGTCTGCGTCACTGGTGGCGAGCCGCTGGCGCAGCCGAACTGTCTGCGACTGTTGCAAAAACTCTGCGACCGTCAGCTCGACGTATCGCTTGAGACCAGCGGCGCCTTGGATGTCGTCGACGTAGATGAGCGTGTGACCATTGTGCTGGACCTGAAGACGCCCGGCTCCGGCGAGGTATCGCGTAATCTCTGGCAGAACATAGATCGCCTGAAAGCGGACGACCAGATCAAGTTCGTGATTTGCGATCGCGACGACTACGACTGGGCTTGCGCCCAGCTTGAAGCGCACGACCTCGCGCCGCGATTCGCCGTGCTCTTCTCGCCGTCGTGGGGCCAGCTTGAGCCGCAGGAACTCGCGGAGTGGATCCTGGCCGACCGCCTCGAAGTCCGGTGCCAGCTGCAGTTGCACAAGTACCTGTGGGGCGATGTGCCCGGACACTAACGGCAGTGACCAAGACATCAGAAGCTGTAGTGCTGTTGTCCGGTGGAATGGACTCTGCCACCTGCCTGGCCATTGCGCTGGCTGAGGGATTTGCCTGCCACGCGCTGAGCTTCGACTATGGCCAGCGTCACGATGCAGAACTGCGCGCAGCTGCAGAGATCGCGAGCTGCCCCGGTGTCATCAGCCACCGCACAATGCGGCTAGACCTGGGCGCCCTGGGCGGGTCCGCGCTGACAGACACATCTATCGCGGTGCCCGAAGCCCCTGCAGAAGGCATCCCCGTGACCTATGTGCCGGCGCGTAACACGGTGTTCCTGTCGTTCGCGCTGGCCCTTGCCGAGATTGCTGATGCCGATGCGATCTATGCCGGCATGAACGCGGTCGACTACTCTGGGTACCCGGACTGCCGGCCTGAATACATCGATGCTTTCCAGGTCATGGCCAATCGGGCAACCAGGCGCGGCGTCGAGGGCCGGCCAGTGGAGATTCGGGCGCCGCTCCTGCGGCTGAGCAAGGGGCAAATTGTTCGTCACGGTCTGGAGCTAGGCGTAGATTTCCGTCGCACCGTGTCCTGCTACCAGGCCGATACACAAGGCCGTGCCTGCGGTCGCTGCGATGCATGCCGCCTGCGGCAGCAGGGTTTCGCTGATGCCGGAGTCCCGGACGCGACCCGTTATCAGTCGGATTGATTGGTCGGGCGTCCCCGTTCCGGTATGATCCCCGCGCCGCGATGGCCGGCGGCGGCAGCAGCGTCAGCCTGTCGGCAGGGTTCCCGGGTAAGCATTCAGTATGGGCCGTTAGCTCAGTTGGTAGAGCAGGTGGCTTTTAACCACTTGGTCGCAGGTTCGAATCCTGCACGGCCCACCATACCTTCCCCTTGAAACCAAGAAGCCGCCCGGTGGGCGGCTTCTGTCAACAGATCATGGGGGACCAGCTAGTTATCGAACCGCCAGATCGCAGAGAAACTCAACAGCCAGACGTCATCGGTATCGTCCACGTCGAAATATTCAAATTCGCCGCGCAGGGCAAGACGATTGTCGTGCAGGTACTGGATGCCGGCGCCACCCTTGATGTCTTCGCCGTTATTGTCGCTGAACGAAATCACGTTCGACCCGGGAGGGTTCGTAGAGGGCGAGCCGGCAGCATCGACCCGGCTGCGAACGTTCCCGTCGCTTTCCCAGAAAAAGCCGCCCACCTTGCCGAACACTTCCCACTGTTCCTGGAAGCGCCAGAACGCGACGAGATCCGTGTTCCAGCCTTTCAGTTCGATCTCGGTGTCGATGCGGGTACTGGGGTCGACAAAGGCGCTGGCGCCGTCGGGCTTGCCCAGGTAATACCAGCCGCCTTCGACGGCAAGCCAGTCAAGGATGCGATAGCCTGCAAAAACCTTGAAACTGGCGTCGTACTCGTCGAAGTCCACCACGACCTGGTTGGGTGGGACTGCGTCATCGACGAACTGGGTATCAACATCGGTCGAAATCTTCGTGCCGCCGACGCCGAGCCCGCCGTACAGTCCGGTCTCTGCCACAGCCGGGCTGACAGAAGTGGCGAATACCGCAAAGGCCAACAGCGATAACAGTTTTCTCATAGGGGCAGTGCTCCAGATTTCCCCAATACGCGTCAAAACAGCGAATCGCGGCCCAGCAGCCGATCGCCGAAGTACCAGCGCAGGCCAATGTCAAAACCGGATTCATTGTTGAAAATAATGCCGCTGCCCGTCAGGGTGAGGCCATTCCAAAGGTCATAGCCCAGGCCGATGACCACGTCCATATTCTCTATGTTTTCAAGGTTCTGATACTCGGTGCCTGCCCAGACTTCGGCGCGATCGGAAACCTGCGCCCTAATCAGAGTATCTACGCTATAGCCATCTTCGTCGTCGGTGCCGTCCAGCGAGACCTCAAGGTAGTGCGCACGCAGGATAAAGTCGGCCTGCTCGAGCCCGATGAACCCCAGCGCGTAATTGATGCCGCCGCCTATCTTGTAGCCATCGAAGTCGCGGTCGCTGGTATTGCTCACGGTGACGGGCGGTGGGCCGGGGTCGGTTTCGACGGTCGTCGTCTCACACCTGTTGCAGTTACCGTCGAAGTACTCTCCATGCAGGTGGAACCAGTCCGTGATAGCCAGCGCACCCTGGACGGTGAACAGAGAAAAGTCACCGTTGTTGAACGCGGGTTCGTCCGATGGATCCACGCCTTCCTTGGTTTCAGTGCTCTCGTAATTGAAGGCGACATAAGAGTAGCGAGGCGTCTCGGCTGCTGGAGTCTCGGCCGCAATAGCGGCAGTGCCCAAGGCAAGCCCGACGAGCGCGAGCACTGCCCGTGCAGCGCTCGTTCCCAACAAACGCAATGCCATCTGATTCCCCCCTGTCCGGCGCGACCCGCCGATGTGATTTGTCGTATAGCGGTCGCGAATATAGCAGCGCGGGAACTATATCAGACCGTGGCCAGCAGACTACAGCCTGCCGGCGCCAAGGAATGGTCACGGGAGGGTCTTTTACAGTGGCCAGTTTGCGGCTATTTTGCCTGCCTGTCCTCTGAGGCGGGTGTTAACACCGCTGTGGCAGAGTAGGAACAGGGTTTGTGGGCGGCCGGCGATCGCCGCTGCCACGTTGCAACAGGGTCGCGAGATTCCTGCCTGGTATTGGCAGATCCGGGCCTGTAGTCGCGTTGTGGGGCCGGATAGGCGGATGAAGCGGATAGAGGGGGTTTGAATGTCCATAGTTAAGGGGAGGGTTGGCCTTGGCGCGGCGCTGACAGCCGCCGTCCCAGCGTTATTGCTAGTGCCGACCCCGGGCTGGACCCAGATCGAAGAGATCGTGGTCACCACCCGTAAACGTGAGGAAAGCCTGCAGGACGTGCCCATCGCGGTGACGGCCATCGGCTCCGAGCAGATTGAACGGCAGAATATCAACTCCCTCGATGATGTCGTGAAGCTCGCACCCAGCGTGCAGTTCGATAGTTCCTTTGGCCCTTCGGACACGCGCGTGACCATTCGGGGTCTGTCCAACGACGTCGAGCGCATCGAACTGGTCAAGGGCCCGCAGAGCGCGTTGTATGGCCGTGCCGCCTTCGCCGGCGCGTTGAGTTACACGACCAAGGAGCCGGGGCCGTCTGCGGGAGGCAAGGTGGGTGTTGATTTTGCCGAAGACGGTCAGCGGCAGATCGATTTTTCCTACGAAACGCCGATCAAGGGTCTCGAAGACACGCTCGCCGTGCGCGTATCCGGCGTCTGGTGGGACGAAGATGGCCGCTACAAGAACGCATTGTCCGGCAACGACGTGGGCGGTACCGACGGGTGGGGTGGTGCGTTTACTACCGTGTTCACCCCGACGGATGCCCTCAAGGTGAAGGCTCGCGTGGAATACACCGACGAGAATTACCAGCCGCGGGCTACCTTCCGGATCGGCGGCGGGTTGCCCACGGAACTGGTGCCGACGGCAGATGCGAGCCAGGACAATACCTGGCAGTGGGACATTATCGAGCCGGGCCAGCCCGGCAACGAGACCGGTACCGCGCCGATCCGGATTAGCCGCGACGCCAATGGTGATGGCCTGCCGGACCTGAATCCTGGCAGTACATACACCTGCCGCGATCCGGGCAACGTATTCAAGCTGTACCCGAAGACTGCACTGGATGCGGATGTCGGCGTGGGAACGCTGTTCAACTTCGAAGCAACGGGCCTGGCGGATTTCGGTCCCGGAATTTGTTTGCCGGAGTCATATGGCGATGCCGATGGACGGCAAGTGACGCAGAGTGAAAATGCGTACACCGGTCAGGATTTCGACGGCACGGACCAGCAGACCTTCCGCGCATCCATCATTGCGTCGCTGGACACAGATTTCGGTACCTTTTCTTCGTACACTGGCTGGACGAATTTCGAGGCGCGCAGCACATTCGATCAGGACTACCAGGCCCAGGGCCGACCTGACACGCTGGTCGCCGAGCAGTGGAACGATACCGATGCCAAGACAGACCAGTTCAGCCAGGAAATTCGCTTTACGTCCGGCTGGAACGGTCCGGTGCAGACGACCTTCGGTCTGCAGTACTGGGAGGAAACTCGCAAATTGGTCGATCGAAATACGATAATTTTTTGTGCGCCCACTACGAAAGTTCCTCGCAGCGATCCTTCTCTAAGCGTTGCGGCCAACCTGAAATATGGGATTCCCCGGTCCGGTCCCCAGGAGCAGGAAACCTGTAATGGTCAAAACAACACGTCATCGTCCTGGCAGGAGTACGCCAGGCTGTTGCCCTTGTCTCGTTTCACGTCTGTAACAGGTTTTGACGAATCGTATATCAACGGTACGGATTGGAGGGCCAAGACCGAGTCCTGGTCCGCTTACCTCATGCTCGAATGGGAGCTTTCCAGCTCGTGGAAATTGACTTTCGAGACCCGCTATCTGGATGAGGACTTCACGCTGTCCGCACCGGCGAAGAGTTCCTGCACCAGCTCGGCATTCTCGCCAGGGCCCCTTGACAGTCCTGGTTCACCGCTGCGAAGCGAGAACGGTTTGAACGCTGGCAACGCCTTCGTCAGGGACATTGCCTGCGAGGCGGAAAGAGTACTGAACGACAGTCTATTCAACGATCCGCCGGAATCGCCAAGCTTTCTGGACTGGAAATATGTCGAGGGTAAGGAATCCTCTAATTTCAGCACGCCAAAGATCACGCTCGACTGGTACCCAACGGCCGATAGCCTGGTTTATTTTTTCTGGGCCCAGGCCCAGAAGCCGGGGGGCATCAGTACGATCGTGGGCGGCGGCTTTGCGCAGGAAATCGACGCGGCGCGTTTCGATTCCGAGAAACTCGATGCATGGGAGCTTGGCACGAAGGCGTCCTGGGAATTCGCCGGCTTCCTTCAAACCAACGCTTCCTTCTACTTCCAGGACTACACGGACAAGCAGGTGGCGACGCAAGTTGTCGTCAATGGAGAGTTGAATGCGCGGATCCTGAACGCTGGTGGGGCCGAGGTCTGGGGGCTGGAGATTGAGGCCGTCTGGCAGCCGTGGTTCGCCGAGGGCCTGACTTTGTCCGGCGGCTATACCTACCTGGATACGGAATACACGGACTTTGTCGTGACATCGGCAGCATTACAACGCGCCGCGGGCAACGGCTCTTGTGACGTTGTGGTCATAGCTGGCGAACAGACCTGCGCCTTCCAGTTCGCCGGCCGGCAATTGGAGCGAACGCCGGAGCACGCGCTGGTCCTGCAGGGCAACTACACCCGGCAATTCTTCAATCAGAATTTCGACTGGTTCATAGAAAGCAACGCAACGTGGCAGGATGAACGATTCCTGACGGAAGACAACCTGGTCACGTTCGATGACGTCTGGCTGGTAGACCTGCGGCTTGGGCTGTCGGCCGAGAACTGGGAGGCCATCGGCTACGTGGATAACCTGTTCGACGATGACACGATCATCACCGGTGGCAACGGTCCGGACTTTGGCCAGCAGATCGTGGAGACTGGTTTCCTGGCAGGTTTCGGCAGTTTGCAATGGTTCGGGACACTGCCGGAGCCGCGGACGGTTGGTCTGAGGGCGAACTACCGGTTCTAGGCCCGCCTCCAGCCATCGCCGATGACGTGGCCGGGGCACTGCTCGCCGCCCGGCGCACTGAAGCCCTTGGAGGTGGTCTGGCCGCGTGTTGCTGTCCAGCAATACGTAGAAACCGCAGAAAAAAACGGTAAATCAGCGTATTCCGGTATGCCGGAGCCGTGCGTATGTTGCGCAGCTGTCGCGGGATAGCAACGCGAAAGGTGGCGTCGAGGCGCGACCTCCGATTTGTGCGCAACAACCGGCGACCGAGTGTTCCAACAGAGTGAATCAATAAGGGAGATTAGGGATGTTACGAGCAATCCTTAGCGTGCTTGCCGTTTGTCTGGTTACGGGCAATGCACTGGCACAGAATTATCGGCAGGCCGGCGACTGGATCGTCCGCGCGGGCCTCGGGGTCGTGGCACCGGATGGTGACGGCTCCGACATATCGGCCGGTAACGGGCTGGGTTTGCCGCCGGGCAATGTTGACGTGGACGATGGCTATGCGGCCACGATTACCGTGGCCTATATGGTCACGGATCACATCGGCGTCGAACTGCTGGCATCAACGCCTTTCAACCATGACATCGACTATACCGGCCTTGGTGATATTGCGGAGACCGACCATTTGCCGCCGACCTTGTCCTTGCAGTACCACTTCGGACCCTTCGGCCGAATACAGCCGTACGTGGGCGCGGGCGTCAACTACACGATCTTCTTCAATGAAGATACCAAGGGCGCGGCGAACGGCACGACCCTCAATCTGGAAGACTCGGTGGGTCTGGCAGTGCAGGGCGGCTTCGACTGGCATTTTGGCAACAATTGGCTGGTTAACGCCGATTTCCGCTGGATCGATATTGAACCGAAAGGTGAAATCAATGGCGTCGACATCGGCGACGTTGAGATCGATCCGTATGTCGTTTCCCTCAACGTCGGCTACAATTTCTGATCATCGCTGCTCAGCACCCCGGCCGCGTTGCCCTGATTCCCATTAGGGCAGCACGGCCGGCTTTGTTAGACTCCTGTGCGCTCAGAGATCGCACAACAACAGCTTGACTTCGCGGGGGGTTTTGGATGGCTGTCTCGCAAACCTATAACGACGGTGTAGTCCGGCAGTTTGCCGTGATGACCGTAGTCTGGGGCATCGTTGGCATGCTGGTCGGCGTAATAATCGCCGCTCAACTCATGTGGCCGGCATTGAACTTCGATGTGCCGTGGCTCAGCTTTGGTCGCCTGCGGCCGCTGCACACCAATGCGGTGATTTTCGCTTTCGGCGGCAGCGCGCTGATGGCCACGTCCTTGTATGTCGTGCAGCGCACCTGTCACGTGCGCTTGTTTGCCGGTCCGCTGGCGTCATTCGTTTTCTGGGGCTGGCAAGTCATCATCCTGCTGGCAGCTATCACGCTGCCGCTGGGCCTGACCCAGGGCAAGGAATATGCGGAACTGATCTGGCCCATTGACCTGCTGATTGCGGTGGTCTGGGTTGCTTACGGCATTGTGTTTTTCGGGACAATCGCGATTCGCCGCGTGAAACACATCTACGTTGCCAACTGGTTCTACGGAGCTTTTATTATCACGGTGGCGCTCTTGCATATCGTGAATTCACTCGCGATGCCGGTGGACCTGTTCCTGTCCTACCCGATTTACGCCGGTGTGGTGGACGGCATGGTCCAGTGGTGGTACGGCCACAACGCCGTCGGCTTCTTCCTCACCGCCGGCTTCCTGGGCATGATGTATTACTTCGTGCCGAAGCAGGCAGGCCGGCCCGTATATTCCTACCGGTTGTCCGTGGTGCATTTCTGGGCCCTGATTTCCATCTACATGTGGGCCGGGCCCCACCACCTGCACTACACGACGCTGCCGGACTGGGCACAGTCTCTCGGCATGGTGTTCTCGGTGCTGCTGCTGGCGCCGTCCTGGGGCGGCATGATCAATGGCATCATGACGCTCTCCGGGGCGTGGCATAAGTTGCGCACCGATCCGATCCTGAAGTTCATGATCGTCTCATTGTCCTTCTACGGCATGTCCACCTTCGAAGGTCCGATGATGTCGATCAAGACGGTGAACGCGCTGTCTCACTACACAGACTGGACCATTGGCCACGTACATTCAGGTGCCCTGGGCTGGGTTGCCCTGGTCAGCATCGGTGCGATGTATCACCTGATTCCGCGCCTGTTCGGTGTTGAAATGTACAGCAAGAAGCTGATCGAGACCCATTTCTGGGTCGCGACCATCGGTATCGTTCTGTACATCACCTCGATGTGGATCTCCGGCATCATGCAGGGCCTGATGTGGCGTGCAATCAATACTGACGGCACCCTGACATACAGCTTTGTCGAGAGTGTGCAGGCGATGCATCCGTTCTACATTGTTCGCTTCATGGGCGGGGCCATCTTCCTGAGTGGAATGTTCATCATGGCTTACAACGTATTCAAGACCGTTTCCAGCGTATACAAGACCGTTTCCAGCGGACAGGCGATTAAAGCGCCAATCCCGGAACCAGCAGCTGCTCATTAACCGGGCATTAGGAGAAAACATAAAATGTCACTTCAGGAAAAAACCGAAAGCAATGTCGGCTTACTGATTGTCCTCTCCCTGGTTGTCGTCATCTGGGGTGGGCTGGCTCAGATCGTGCCGCTGTTCTTCCAGAAATCAACCACGACACCGGTCGATGGACTGGAGCCCTATGCACCGTTGCAGCTGGCAGGCCGTGATCTCTACATTCGCGAAGGCTGTGTCAGCTGTCATTCACAGATGGTGCGTCCGTTCCGCGCGGAAACCGAGCGTTACGGGCACTACTCAGTCGCCGGCGAGTTCATCTATGACCGCCCGTTCCTGTGGGGTTCAAAACGCACCGGTCCTGACCTGCACAGGGTAGGCGGCCGTTACTCGGACGACTGGCATCGTGCCCACATGATCAACCCGCGTGACGTGGTGCCCGAGTCGATCATGCCGGGCTATCCCTGGCTGCAGGATAATGGACTCGATGGCTCACGGATCCAGGACAAGATGAAAGCGCTGAACCTGGTGAACCACAAGCCGTATACGGATGCTCAGATCGAAGCGGCACCGGCGGCAGTTGCAGGCAAGACCGAAATGGATGCGATGATCGCCTACCTGCAATCGCTGGGCACCAAGGTAAAGATTCGCCGCTAAGGCTGTCGAGCATAATAAGTATCGGGTCATGAGCGTTACATTCGTACAATCCGTGTGGACCGTGATGGCGATGGTGGTATTCATCGGCATCGTCATCTGGGCATACAGCAAGCGCAAAAAGTCTGATTTCGAGCAGGCCGGCCGCATGGCGATGGATGACGACAAACCCGTCAATGATTCAATGAACAATGCCGCTACTAAAAACGGCAGCAAACTGACCGAGGAGTAAACATGTCTG
>CAMYJV010000135.1 GCA_947258805.1 uncultured Gammaproteobacteria bacterium
GCTCGCCACCGCGAAGGCAGGGGTGAAAATCTACCTGCTGCCATTTCGCAACCGCGCATTCATCGAGCTGCGCGACGCGAGCATGGCCGCCCGCCAACCGCGCACCTCGATCTGGAAACTGGGCGACTGGTTGACCAACAAGATGCTACCCGACCTCGTGCATCACCTGCGGCGTATTCCCGGCCGCCGCCTGCGCGACCCGCTGATCGACGGTTTTGGTGCGGCCACCCAGGCGCTGGTCAATACCCGGCTGGTGGATGCAGGTAGCAATGCAATGGAGCAAACGGGCAAGTTCCGGCGTATCGGCCCCACCGCCAGAATCCAGCAGAGTACATGGGCTTTCCCGGCCCGGGAATTCGGCGCCGCGTTGTACTCTTATCGCGAATACTGCCAGCGGTACTACAAGACCGCGGGCTTCCGGTGCAACCTGCCGGCCATCGTCCACCGGTTGCCGAAGGACCAGAATGCACTGCTGTCACCCAGTTTCGCCGGGCCAAGCTTCGCGCTGAGTCTCCGGACCACGGTAACCGGAGGCTGGGACGACTTCCTGATCGATTTCGCCGCCATCGCCGGACGTTTCGGCGGCATTCCGCTGTTCAATCAGACGCGCGGCTTTACACCGGAACAGGCCACTAAAGCCTATGGTGAGCGGCTGGCCAAGTTCCGGAACCTCAGGCAGCAAATGGACCCGCAGGACAGGTTACTGAACCAGTTCTTTGCCGAGCATATCGGCTGACAGACCCGGCACCGCGTATTCAGGCAGGGGCTCCGACTACCAGAGCATCGGCTTGCGGACCATCAGGAACAGAATAATGAAGGCGCTGGCCGTGATGCCGCCCCAGAGCCACGTCAGGCGCCGCGCCAGAACCGGCAATGCACCGTCATCTGCCGGCCCATCGCTGGCCATGCGAATCCACTTCTTCATGAACGGCCCGTAGATGATGCCCGTCGTGGCGAGTAAAGCCGTCAGTATCACGCTGGCGATCAGCCAGGAGGAATTTCCGGGCCACTGCCAGAACCACATGATCGAGCCGCAGGTCACCGCGACGATATAGGCCGGTACGGCCATCAAATCATCGATCTTCTTGACCAGTCGCAGGATGTTTGCGCGATTCACCGGGTCACGGTTCGCCGCAAGAATCCAGAACAGGTGCGTGACATTGGAGCCGAATCCAATGGCGGCGCAAATGATATGCAGCCATTTTATGCCGAGATAAAGTTCGACCACTTTTTACTACCCGTCAATCACCGGTGCGCACAACCACCGGTCCCCCGCCAGGAAAAAGAGTATTTGTTTCCGGAAAACTGCCTGCCATCCGTATTTACCACGGCGCATCACCTGGCCGCGCCAGCGGACGATACTCAAGCGTTGAAGGCTAGCCGGTTCAGCTACGCTGCGATGGATTGCCGGGCGGCCAATCCGCCCGGTGGTGACCCTGAGATGTCGCACAAAACTGGCGCGCGGCCTCCATTCGCGCAATGGAATCACGATCCCGACCCGCGGTGGCCATTGCATCGTCGCCGAGCTTTGCAGACACTGCTCGCCTGGCCGGCCCGGGGGGCTGTCACGGAACGACGCGATGGCGGGATCATCTAGAAAGGCGATTTTCGCCGCACTGATTGGTAACTCGCTGATTGCGATCACGAAGTTTGGCGCAGCCGCTTTCACCGGCAGTTCGGCCATGCTGTCGGAAGGCATCCACTCCCTGGTGGATACCGGCAACCAGGTCTTGCTGCTGCTGGGCCTGAAGCGCGCGCAGCGCCCACCAAGCCCGGGTTTTCCCTTCGGTCATGGCAAGGAAGTATATTTCTGGTCTTTTGCCGTCGCAATTCTGATCTTTGCCCTCGGCGCCGGAATCTCCCTCTACCAGGGTTACGCCCACATCAAGAACCCGGTGGCGCTGGAAAATGTCGTGATCAACTATATCGTGCTGGCGCTGGCTATCGTGTTCGAGGCCGGCGCCTTCATGGTCGCCCTGCGCGAATTCAACGCGCAGCGTGGCAAACTCAGCGTGCTCGAAGCCGTGCGCAGGGGCAAGGATCCGAGCCTTTTCGTTGTGCTGTTCGAAGATGGCGCCGCCATGTTGGGCCTGCTGGTGGCCCTGGTCGGCATTTACCTGGCCGACCAGACGGGCAACCTCGTCTACGACGGTGCTGCATCAATGGTGATCGGGCTGATCCTCGCAGCCACTGCCGTGTGGCTTGCCTATGAAACGCAGAGCCTGTTGATCGGTGAAAGCGCTGCTGAATGGATCAGAGAGGCAGTTGACGCTGCGATCGGAAATTCTGCCGGGATTGTGACGGTGAACGAAGTCGCAACCCTGCACATGGGGCCGAACTTTATCCTGGTGACCATCAGTGTGGACTTTGCGTCAGCCATGAGCTCCGACGACGTAGAAAGCTGCGTGGCCGGACTGACGCGCGAGATCAAGGCCATCGACCCGAGTGTTCGGAGAGTATTCGTCGAGGCCGAGAAATTCTTCGACCATCGCCGAGAAATTGCCGACTCGCTGCCCGGGGGTGGCTCCTGAGTCGTGAGCGCAATCGGGCTCGCCCCGCCCGCGAGACGCTGTCGAAGGCTGACCAGAGACGATCTAGTGCGGTGCTGGGCGGACCGGTGCCGGCAAGGCCAGCAACTCGCGTTGCAGGCCCTGCAGCTCCTTTTTCAAATAGGGCACCAGGCAGTTCAATGCGAACTCCTGGCCCCGGGACTCGGCGAGTATCCAGTTGCAGTAATGACCGAAATACTCAAGGTAACGACTCCGGTATAGCGACAGTCCGGTGCTGAAGCCCCTGTCGCGCATGACCGAGAAGGCCAGGTGGTCAGCACAGAAAAGGCTCGAGTTTGACTGCAGGTAACGGCCATGCTCGGCTACCACGGCCTTCGCATAATCCTGGGTCCCATGCAGCACACTAAACAACGCCTCACGCTCCTTGCCCGTCACCGACGATGCCGTGAGAAACTCGAAAAGCGCCTGACGGTGAATCAGCTGGAAGCAAGTCCGGCGCATCCTGCGGAACTGTCCCTTGCGAGAGCTGTCATCGCCCACCGCACGCATGAGTCCCGCGTGAAAGCACTCCCAGTAACGATAGGTGGCCGGCGTCTCGTACAGGCGGTTCACGACTCGTCGTTCGTCGTCCGAGCCCGACCAGCGCACATACTCGATGCGCATCTCGGAAAAATCCATCAGGGTCCTGGAGGATAAAGCGTGCCGGTACATTGCTTCTTTTCATCGGGGCCGGGAGCAGCAAGTTAACAATATTCGGTGACAAATTCATTGCAATCAGTACTTTGACATTGCCAGACCTCGCTCAGAATGGAGGAACGCGCTACAAGTGACGGAATACTAAGTGGCAAGGGTAGCAGCGGGTGCCGCGGGGAGCCTTTCCGCCAACCAGCAGTCAGCGGATCCGCGCGCAATGCGCGGCGTAATGCGCGCAAATCAGGCGCGCGCCGGTCGCCCGACGCGATCCCTCGACAGCACCAGGACCGGCACGATGGTATTGGCAGCGGCAACGAGCATGAAGGGGCAACGGCGCCGAACATGCCCGACAGAATGCCGCCAACCTTCGCGACGGCTCCAGCGGGTAGTCGCTGGCCACAGACGGCAACATGGCCGTGTTGGCTGCAAGCCCAAAGGCAAAGACCACTCGAATCATGGTCAGCTGCTCTACGCTCCGGGCCAGCGGATACAGGAAATAGCCGATGCCAAACAGCAGGAAAGCCGCCGCTCATGTGCCTGACCCCATGACTATCCGTATCCTGTTGCATGCAAAGCCCCGGCACGGGCATTTCTTGTCTGCAGACTCCCCACACGGTCAGCTGTGGCCCAGCCCGGGCCTGCAGCGTTGCGGGCACGCCGGCACTTAACAGTCCCGCGAAGTTGCGTGTAGTCTCACCCCATGGGCTGCCGCTTCTTATTCCTGGCGCTGGTTGGCTGTCTCCTGGCCGGTGATCTCAGCGCCGCAGAAGTCCCCGGCGCGGGCAAGCTGCTCGTGGCGTCGCGCCAGCTGCAGGGTCCGGCTTTCGCCGAGACGGTAGTTCTGCTGATCCATTACGACCAAACCGGCGCAATGGGGCTCATTGTCAACCGGCCCTCCTCCCTGACGCCGTCGAGTGCTTTACCCCGGTTGCCCGGCCTGGCTGACTACCGCGGGCCGCTGTACCTGGGCGGGCCGCTAGAGCAGCGGCGCGTCCTGGCCCTGGTGCGCTCGGAACAACCGCCGGCGACAGCCGCCATGATTCTTCCCGGCGTGTATTTCGCCCCGCTCAACAATGAACTGCTGGCGTCAGGGGCAATCAGCCCCTCGCGGCTGCGCATGTATGCGGGCTATGCCGGCTGGGCTCCCGGCCAGCTCGATGCCGAGCTGGCCCGGGGCATCTGGCACGTGGCCGCGGCCAGCGAAGAACTGATTTTCAGCGACGAGCCCGATGCGATCTGGCGGCGTTTGATTCCAGCCCCCCGCTATCGAGTGTCAAACGATCTTGCCAGCCACTACAGCGGGCTTTAGTTGGGCGGCAACGCACGGTACCCCAGGGTGACGCCGTGATTACTCCGGCAAGAACCGGGCTGCCAGCTGATTGAGATAACGCCGGCCCAACCGGGTCGGCGCAAGGTGCGAGCTGGTCAGCCGCAACAGGCCCCGTTCTGCGGCTTGGTTAACGCGCTGTCGCCAGCTTGCCGCGGTCAAACCGGTACGCTCGGGCAACAGCGCCAGCGGGAATCCGTTCGTGAGCCGCAGGGCGTTCATCATAAATTCGGCCAGTAGATCAGTTGAATCGAGGGTCCGGCATTGTGCCACCTGTCGACCTTTACCAACACGATGCATGTAGCTCTCGGGAACGCGAACGCGCGCTTCACGGTGCACGCCTCCATCCAGCGTCAGCTTGGAGTGCGCGCCGGCGCCAATACCCAGGTAGTCGGCAAATTCCCAGTAGTGGCGATTGTGCCGACACTCGCGGCCGGGCACCGCGTGGGCGGACACTTCGTAGTGCGAGTAACCGGCTGCCTCCAGCATGTCTTCCACCTGCTGTTCGATGGCCGCCTGCGCGCCCTCGTCGGGCAGTGCGGGCGGGTACTTGGCAAACACAGTGTTTGGTTCCAGCGTGAGCTGGTAGCAAGACAAATGAGCCGGGCCGAAGGTCAGCGCCGCAGTCACATCGCGCCCCGCATCCGCCCGCGTCTGGCCGGGCAGCCCATACATCAGGTCGAGATTGAAGTTATCGAAAATGTCGGCCGTTAGCTGCGCAGCCCGAAATGCATCGTCAGCATCGTGAATACGGCCGAGGGCCTGCAAACAAGTGTCGTCAAAGCTCTGAACGCCCAGCGACAAGCGATTGACGCCGGCATCTCGATAACCACGAAAGTGGTCTTCATCTGCTGTGCCCGGATTCGCTTCCAGCGTAATCTCGGCATCAGCCTGCAGATGCCCGCCCCGCCGCAGGTACCCCACCAGCCTGTCAATGCTGGCCGGTGAGAACAGGCTGGGTGTCCCGCCGCCCAGGAAGACTGTGGCGAATGGCCTGCCGGCCAGTGGCGGCAATGCGTGCTCGAGATCCGCAAGCAACGCGTCGGCGTAGGCCCGTTCCGGTATCGGGACGCGCAGCTCGTGCGAATTGAAATCGCAGTACGGGCACTTGCGAATGCACCAGGGCAAGTGCACGTAGAGGGTCAGCGGCGGGAATTGCACGACAGGCTGGTCGCCGCCAGCCTTAGCCACTGCCCTGTTCAACGGCGACGTGCCCGCGGCCCGCGCGGCCGCAAGTCAGTCCAGCGGGATCCGAATCTTTTGCCCCGGGTAGATCTTGTTCGGGTCATCGATCACGCCGCGATTCGCTTCAAAGATCTGCATGTAGGCCGACGCCTTGCCGTAATAGCGCTTGGCAATCGCGCCCAGCGTATCGCCGCTCTGAATCTCGTAGAACTCGTCCTTTTCCTCGGGCTCTTCCGGGGCAGTGGGCGCCGGGTTCAGCTGCTCGGCCACCACCCTTTCCACGCCTTTAATGTTGCCGGCAATCGTAATCGCCTGGGCCCGGTCGCCCTTGACCACGCAGTCACCGCACAGGGTTACGACACCATCGTCATACTGTACGTCCAGGTTCTTGATACCAGACAGCGAAATCTCTAGCTGCTGCTTGATCTTGTCGGCAGCGACATCGTCACGATCAAAGACCTTGCGGCCGAGATCACGCGCGAAATCCAGAATACTCATGGTTGACTCCTATCAGGTTAGTGCTTCATCCAAGCGCTTTTAGAAAAGCTTGCGGGCGAGGTTGATCACGTCGTCGAGGACTTGCCCGTCCTGGTTACTGTCCAGCAGTGATCCCAGCAGACCACCGCCATCGTCCTGGAGACGCCGGCCGCTATCGGTTTGCTTGCTCAGCGCACCCATGGCCATTGCAGCCACCATCGGTAACATCTTCTTGATCACCGACGCATCGACGCCGGTTTCCTGCGCGGCATGCGCGGCCACGTTTCGGCTCGCGTCCTTGCTGCCGAGAATATGCCCGAGAATCCCGTTGCCGTCGGCTACCGTCGCGGGATCCTGCAGCGTACGCGGGTCATCGAGGTATTGCTGGTGACTACCGCTCTGCAGACCCTTCATCAAGCTGTCCAGCCCACCCGCAGATCGCGAGTTGTTCTGCAATCCCTGGCCAAGCGCCGGCAGCAACTGCCCCAGTACTTTCGACGTTGCTGCCGAATCGAGTCCAAACTGGCTCCCCAGCTGGCTCGCACCGCCACCGCCTGCGCTATCCATCAGGACTTTCAACAGATCCATGTGATTCCCCACTAGTGGGCGACGGGCGCTGTGCTCGCCGCCACCTTATTATCGTTCCCCGTCGTCGGGGCGGAGCGCCTCCGGGCGACGGGCTGGCCGGCGACATTCTAGCAGCCTGTGTCGGAATTTCTTAACCG
>CAMYJV010000136.1:0-6836 GCA_947258805.1 uncultured Gammaproteobacteria bacterium
GCTTTCTACTACGCGCGGGTCATCGAGATTCCGACGCCACGATGGACCGCATACGACGCCGAATTTTTCAACCTGCAGATGCCGGAAGGGGTACCAATGACCACCCAGGAGCGGGCATACACCTCGCCGATCTGGTACACCCCACCGAAATAGGCGGAGGGGTAGCCGATCAAGCGGGTTTTCCCCGACAATAACCTTAGACTGATCGTCTGGCCCAAGGAGCCGCGCTGACAATGGAAAACCAATGCGTTGTGCTGGCATCACGCCCCGACGGCATGCCCGTCGAGGACAACTTCCGCGTGGAGCGACGACCCGTGCCGGAGGTGCAGAGCGGACAGATCCTGTGCAAGAACCTGTTCATCTCGTTAGACGCGGGGTTCCGCAACTGGATGGACGAAGGCAGCGGCGACAACGTCCTGCCGGCCATGCCCCTCGGCGAGCCCGTGATGGGGCTGACCCTGAGCCGCGTCCTGGAGAGCAAGCACCCGGATTTCGCTGCGGGGGATCTGCTGATGGCGCGGTTCGCCTGGGAAGAGTACACGGTGACCGACGCCGGCGATTTCATCTCCAGGTTGCCCGCAAAGGTTCATGAGTCCCTGAGCTACTACCTGGGCGTGCTGGGAGATACGGGGCTGTCCGCCTACTTCGGGCTGACGGATTTTGGTGACATCAAAGCGGGCGAGACCGTTCTGGTGAGCGCGGCAGCCGGCGCCGTAGGCAGCATCGCCGGGCAGATCGCCAGAATCTACGGCGCCAGAACCGTGGGCATCACCAGCGGCCCGGAGAAGTGCGCGCGGCTCATCCGCGAGATCGGCTACGACGCGGCCATCGACCGCACCGCGGATGATCTGCACCAGGCGGTAACGGACGCCTGCCCGGACGGCATCGACGTCTACTTCGACAACGTCGGCGGCCCCATGCTGGAGGTGGTGCTGGATCACATCAACGAAGAAGCCAGGATTCTGCTTTGCGGGTCGGTTGCCACCTACAACAGCACGGAACCCCAGCCCGGCCCCAGCAATCTGTTTCAGCTCACCACCAAGCACGCGCACATGCACGGATTCATGACCCACCTGCAGCTGCCCCGCTACGACGAGGCCAGAGCACAACTCACCCAGTGGATCGACCAGGGAGACCTGCAGGTGCAGGAATACCGGCTGCAGGGCATCGAATCGGTGGGACGTGCATTTTGCGATCTGTTCCGGGGGGCAAACTTCGGCAAGACCATCGTCGAGCTCTAGCTAGCCCGCCTGCTCCCGGAAGGGCAGCGCCATTCGCGACCAGTGAAGCAGCCCGCCGGATACGTTGGCCACCCTCTCGTAGCCCGCCTGCAGCAGAATTTCCGCCGCCTTTGCCGAACGCTTGCCCGACTGACACACGGCCACCACCGGCTGGTCCCGGGGGACGTCGTCGAGGCGTTCGCGCAGCTCGTCCAGAGGAATCAGGGTCGAGCCTTCGAGGTGGCCCAGCTCACCGCCGAACTCCGATGGGCTTCGCACGTCCAGAATGAACAGCTCCCCGAGATGCCGGGCGACCCACTCCGGCTGCACCTCGGGAATGCCGGCGAAGGTCAGCGTCACCGGACCCCAGCTGATGTCTTCCGAAGCGGTCTCCGTGTCTGGCCTGCCGCTGTGCAGGTTGGCGGGCACCGCAATGTCGATGAGCTTGGGATGCGGCAGGCCCAGATTATCCATGTAGCCGACAAAATCCTCTTCCCGCGCATCGCCGCCGATACGCGGGTTGAATTGACGCTCCTCCCCGACGGTGGAGACCGTGCGGCCGTGGTAGTCGTGGCCGGGGTAGATGAGGCAGTCGTCCGGCAAACTGAAGATCTGGGTCTGAATGCTCCGCCACATCTCGTGCACGTCGCCACCCTGAAAGTCCGTGCGCCCGGCGCCGCGGATCATCAGGCAGTCGCCGGTGAACGCCATGTCCCTGGCTTCGGTGACATAGGTTACGCAACCGCTGGTGTGTCCCGGCGTCGCCCGCACTTCCAGCGCGCAGCCGCCGAAACGCACCACGTCGCCGTGTTCGACTGGCCGATCCACATTTTCAGCGTCATAGCGGCGCGACAGAACGATGTCCGCCTGCAGCGCCCGCTTCATCCACCAGGCAGCGGTGACGTGGTCCGCGTGCACGTGGGTGTCCAGCACGCAAAGGATGCGCAGGCCAAGCTCGCGGATCAGCGCGGCATCCCGCGCGTGCTGTTCGAGCACCGGATCGATGACCACGGCTTCGCGGCTCTCGGCGCAGCCCAGCAGGTAGGTATAGGTAGAGGAAACCGGATCAAACAGCTGACGGAATATCATCGCCTGATACGCTCCGAAGCGCGCGAAAAAGGTTCCCCAGTGTAAAGCCTCGGCAGCGACGTTGTCAGGGAGGCTGTATGCCAACCTCAGGCCACGGAACCGCCATCCACCGACAGCACGGCGCCGTTGCAGTAGGTGGCGTCCACGGCCAGAAAGTAGATCGCGTCTGCCACTTCCTCCGGCCGACCGGGGCGACCCAGGGGCGAAACCTGATATCGGGTCTCCTCATGGGCAAACGGGTTGAGCTCGGAGTCCAGAACCGGGCTCACCATGTCGGTTTCCACGAACCCCGGCGCTACCACGTTGCTGCGTACGCCGTCGCGGCCATAGGCGCGCGCCAGAGACCGGGTGAGGTTGATGACGGCGGCTTTGGACGTGGCATAGGTGTGCGCGTCCTCCATGCCGCGCAGACCGCCGCCGCTGGATACGTTGACAATGCTGCCAGCGCCCCGGGCGCAGAACTGCTGCAGCGCCTCGTGACACAGGAAGTAAACCGAATCCAGATTGATGCGCAGCACTTCGCGCCACTGCTCGGGTGAGGTCTCCCGCAGCCCGCCCATGGCGCCCGGGTTCGCAACGCCGTAGCTCCAGCCAACGCCGGCGTTGTTCACCAGCCAGCCATAGTCGCCGACGTCCTCCGCACGGCGGGTGATCTCCACCGCGGTCGCTTCGTTGCCGACGTCCCCGGCCAATGGCAGCACGGTGCCGGCCAGGCCGCGCGCTGCCTGAACCGTTTCCTCCAGCTTGCCCAGACGCCGGCCGCTGGCGATCACGGTGAAACCCTCTCGAGCAAATCTCAGCGCCGCGGCGCGACCGATCCCGCTCCCTGCCCCCGTGACCACGACAACCTTGCTGCGTCCAGACAACGGCGCCTCCCCGTCGATCGGTTAGAAAGAACGCTATCTTACGACCTGCCGCCCAGTCCTGTCCGGTCGGGTTGCGTGCGCTCGCCGCGGACTGGGGAAGAACGCTATTCAAGCCGCAATGCTCGATCTGCTCGCGTTGCTGTTTGGCGGCGGAACTTGAACTCTATAGCTAACCCGGGTTTACCGAATCGGCAGCCGAGGCCCCCGCGCCGCTGGATTGATCGACCAGACGTACCGGAAAGGGATCCGTTTGACTACCCACGTACAATGTCCGATGTGGGAAGGGAATTTCGATTCCCTCTGCATCGAAGGCACGCTTGATCGCCTCGGGCAGTTCGTTACGCAAAGCGAGGAAATTCGTCTGCGCTGCCCACACCGAGAATTGCAGATCCAGCGAGGAGTCGCCGAAGCCCTGAAAAATCACTAGCGGTCGCGGTTGATCAAGACATAGCGGATATGCGTCCGCCACTGCGAACAGCAGGTCCCGCACCCGGCCGATGTCTTCCCGGTATGCAACGCCGATCTGCAGGTCCAGGCGCCGGATGGGAAAACGCGTCATGTTCGATATATTGCTCTTAATCAGGGTCTCGTTGGGCACCCGAACAAAGACGTTGTCGAACTGTCGCAGCTTCACCGACAGCAGATCGATCGAGAGCACTTCACCAGTGATGTTCTCAACCTTGATCACATCGCCAATCTTGAATGACTTTTCCGCGACCAGAAATATCCCGCTTATGACGTTGGATGCCGAGGTCTGCGACGCAAAGCCAAGTGCCACCGAAAGAATGCCGGCCGCTCCGAGTATTACGCCAAGGCTGAAGCCGAGCTCTCGCAGAGCCGCCATCGCCACGATCATAATCAGCGCGTAGAAGCTGAAGCGCCGAAGAGTGACCGCGCCATCTTCCCCCATGACACCATGTGTTGTGCGATACAGCGCCCGGGCAAGAAGGCGCGAGAGAAAAAATCCGACGACAAAGATGAACAGCGCCCGGACCCACTGCAGCGCGGTGTCCTGCATTAGCGCTTCACTGACGGTTTCCATGGTTTCCACAGGTGCTCAGCTGAACAGCCGCGTAAAAGCCTGCACGATGACGCCGGGGTCACTGTGCTCACGAGGCTCCGCCAGCCGCGTCACCGTGTGCGGAGCGTCATCTGCTCTGCCGCATATCTCAAGGGAGGCCTGAGTTTCGCCCTCGCCCCGCTTTAGCGCGATGGCGTCCGTCAGCAATCGCCCGTCTTCGTTGACATGCAACGCCAGCAGCGGGACAGGAACCCGGAGCTGTTCGATCCGCAGCGGGTCCGTACCCTGGTTGATTACATCTATGGGCGTCACGGCCCGAAAGGGGTACAGACCGGGTCCTTCGTTACTGGATCTCGCCCGCGTAAGGCTCGCGTAACACAGCTCTCCACTGCGGGTGTCAGCACCGAACCAGGTATCTGACAGTCGATATACGGGCACTTCCGCCATCACCATATCTCCGACGCAAGGCTGAAGCCACAGGCCGGTGCTGACATAGAGTAAGACGTGATGACCGGCGGGCACGAACAAGGGAATCTCGGGGCGAGCAATCACCGGACGATCGGCTAGGCGCACGCGCAGATGGAGAACGCTGCCAGCACTGTCCAACACATAGCGGGTTTGCTCCGAGCTTTCCAAGTCAGGCGCCTCGCCGCTGGGAATGCCTCGCTCCAGGTTCGCGTCCAGAAGATCGTTGCCACGCGTCCAGGAGAAATGCCAATCGTTCTGACCGCGACGAGCAAAAAAAGTTAGCACGCCGATATGCCAGCGGCACCAACGCCCCTCAGGCAACTCGTACTTGCCCCACCACTTCCCGTCCTCAACCGCCAGGTCGAGCTGCTCTGTGTTGCGATTCACGGAGAACAAGATAGCGCAGCCGGAGGGAAAATCAAAAACCAACGCTTGCTCGCCGCGTCGCTTCTGTTTGGGGATCAAACGTGCGCAACCAGGCTCCATGCTATTATCCCACCGCTCTTAAGCCGGCAGTGGGATGTGACTCGGAACATGCAAGCATGACTCCTATCGCGTCGGTGATAACCCGCACGCTCGACGACGAGCTGATGGCGCTACTAGCTCTGCTGACCGTGTTTGCCGTCGGCGTGCCCTTTGTCTACGAGCTGACTCCGGCATTGAGCCGAGCGTTCTTTTTCTGGGATTTTTTCGTGGTTGGCCTTTTCGCATTGGAGTACGGTGCAGGATTGGTGCTTGCTGCGAACAAAACCGAATTCTTGCACAATCGCTGGCGGTTGCTTGATGCTTTTATCATCATCGCAACGCTGGCGTCCCTGCTGCCCCTGCCGACTGATGCGCTGGCGGCCTCACCCGCTCTGCGACTGATCAGATTTGTTCGTCTGGCCGTCCTGGGTACCCGTTCCAGCGCACGGGTCTTCTGCTGGTCGGCTCGGAGCAGAACGTCGCGGTGCTGGTGCGCGATCGCTGTGATCTCCTGGAGGGACTGGAACGTCATCTTCAGGAAAGCGATGCAGAAACGCCCCTTCTTGTGAAGGCGACGCATGCTCTCGTAAGAGAGGTTATCCGGGCTTACGGGCGAGTCGCCGAACATCTTGAGACACGGCTAGTCTGGCTTGAATCGGCCTACGCAACGCTGCGGGACGGGGAATTTCTGCAGCACACCTTTCAGTTGCGCAGCGAGGTCTCCAAGGTGCGAACGAACCTGCGTCATCTTGCAAACGTGACCCGCAACCTGAATTCCCGGCGGATCGCTATCAGAGGATTTGAAGTGGCTGACTTGCCGCAGTTTCAACTGCTCGCCAGTTCCGCCGCTGACATCTTTCAACGCGTCGACGATCTGAGCGAAAACCTCAGCGCCCTCGTTGACATGCGGCTGAACGTATCGTCATTTCAAATGAACAAGGTCATGCGGCTATTGGCAATTCTGACCGCGCTCGCGCTGATCCCGTCGGTAGCGGGCGGAATGCTTGGAATGAACCTCATGGACAGCCCCTGGCCCGCTGAGCTGCCGCAGGTTGTTTTTTGGGTGGGCACCGGTATGGCATTCAGCCTGTACATATTCGCAATCAAGGGATGGCTGCGTTAGCAGCACCGCGCAGTCACTGCACATCTGCGCGAGGTGAGATATTCTCCTGACGTCATTGGAAAGCGCAAGCTCATATGATCGTCCTGCTGGTACATGGCTGGAGCGTCACCCACACCCGCACCTACGGTGACCTGGGATCACGGCTGGAGGCGGACAGCCGGGCCGGGCGCTTGCCGAGCCTCAGCGTCCGCGACGTCTACCTCGGCAAGTACGTGAGCTTCAGCGATGAGGTCCGCCTGGAAGACATCTCCCGGGCATTCGAAGCCGCGGTGCAAAAGGAGCTGGCCCCGGAACTGGCACGCGGCGAGCGTCTCGCGGTGATCGCCCACTCCACGGGCGGGCCGGTCATCCGCGACTGGTGGCACCGCTACTATCGGTCGCAGAATCGCCCCTGTCCCATGCGGCACCTGATCATGCTGGCGCCGGCGAATTTCGGTTCGGCGCTCGCCCAGCTGGGCAAGACCCGCATCGCCGACCTGAAGGCGTCCATCGTGGACGGGGTGGACCCGGGCATGGGCGTTCTCGACTGGCTGGAACACGGCAGCCCGGAGGCCTGGGCGCTGAACAAAGCCTGGATACTGGAC